>JAHFQC010000044.1 GCA_023259375.1 Alphaproteobacteria bacterium | reverse complement strand
AGGCTGGCGACGCTCTGCTCGAACACGTCGCGCGGCACATACCCGGCGGCGATCAAGGGTGCGATGATCGACGGGCGCACGATGTTGCTCGGGTGCAGGGCGGCGGGCGAGATCGGCGGCCGGTCGAGATAGACGAGGATGAGGTGGCTTTTCATCGCCCACACTTTGTCGCCGGGTTTCAGTACCGGGCGCAGGGCATCGGCGGCGTGGCGGATGTCGTAGCGCGCACCGAAATCGGCGAGGGCGGCGGCCCCGGCCCAAGCCTGTCCCACGAACACCGCGGCAACCACCACGGCCGCTGCTTGTGTCGCCCAGCGCGGCCGCAATCCCATCGCGACCCACGGCGCGGCGAACGGCAGCGCCTCAACGAGGTAGTGCGGATAGAAGGTGCCGCACACCAGGATCGCGACCAGCGCCGCGCCCGACACGGCCGTCAGCAGTACGAGATCGCGGTTCCGCACTCGGTGAAATCCGCGCCATAGCCCCAATCCTGTCAGCGCCAGAAGCGGCGCCAGCGTGAACGGCGGGCTCGTCACCATCAATCCGATCACTTCGAGGAATTGCTTCGTGGCAACAGCGATGCCGTTCTGGCCGCGCGAATAGGAAAACGGCACCGTGACGTTCGCCAGCCACAGAGTGTGGAACTGGCCTTGCGCCGCATAGACGAGCGCCAGCGCCAGCGGCGGCAGGAGCACGCCCGCCGCAAACGGCAGCACGGCGGCGCGGTGAAACCCGAGCGGCTTCCATAGCGATCCGGCGGTGTAGAGAAGGCCGATCATCGCGACAGCAACCGCCGCATTGGTGCGGAACAGAACCGACAGCGCTGCGCACAGTCCGGCTCCGAACGCCGCCGCGAGGCTGCCGCCATGCGCGATCTGCAGATAAAACGCCGCCAGCAGCAATGCCACGCATGGCCATTCGCTCGAACTGAAGCCGCCGGCGATGGGAAAGAACGTCGCCGTCAGCATCAGCAGAACGCCGACACCTGCTTCGGCAACCGGCGCGAACCGGCGCGCGATCAGAAACGCGAACGCAGCGGCAGCGGCCATCCAAAGCCCGCTCGTCAGCCGCACCGCCGCGAGACTGGTGCCGAACGCCTCCAGCACGCCCGCGGTCCACAGGAAGATGCCTGGCGGCTTGTTGTCAAACGCGGCGACATAGGGCAGGTGCCCGCGCAGCACGTCCTGCGCCATCAGCATGAAGGTGTCTTCGTCCCAGTTGACGACTTCGTCACCGAGCCCGGCGATGCGATTGGCCAGGATCAGAACTACGAACGCCGCGAACCAGAACCAGGATGCGCCCAGTACCCGCACCGCGCGCGGTTCCGCAGTCACTACTTCGGCAGAGGCAGGCTGCCACTCAAACGTTTTGTCCAAAACTTCACTCCGGCGCGGCCCCCGATGGAAACGTACCAGCGTGACGATTCAAACAACAAATTTGAGGTGATCAGCATTCCGCCATCGTGGGGGAAGGAAACATTATCCATTGCGGTGGGTGATCGAGCAGCGAAAGCACACGAGACGCCGTCTAGTGGAATAGGGCTACTTTTTCGCGTTCCGCTGCTTCAGCCGTTCATGGCCGCGTCTTATAATTTCTTCCGGATCGAAGGGCGACGTGCGCCCCGCCGCGATGTCATCTATCCCAATCTGAATGTCCGCCCGCAGCGCTTCGTAAATTACGGTGCTCGCACACGGATAATCGCCCTGTTCGACGACTTCCTTGAGGGTCGCAACCACGTGCGGCGGTCTGGATGGCCGGGTCAAGCCCGGCCATGACGGTGTAAGGTTGCGTAGTTCTCATTCCGGTCAAATGGTGGTGTGCGAACTTGGCGCACCTCCTCGATCGCAACAACGTAGTGCCCTGCCGCCAGTGCTATCTTCGCGTAATCCAGCCGATCGAATTCCCACGGCGACAGCCGCCGCCCGCGGCGTGTAAGCCTCTTCAGCGCGATTTCTAGATAGATTTTGGCACAGTCTTCAAGAGTAATCGACGGCACGGCTACCATCCTTTCTACGGATGACTGTAGCCGGCGGAATGGTCGCCTACTCGGTTGAGTGAGCACCGAACATACGCTGATGTTGTTCGTAAGCAAACAAAAAGCCCCGGAGTTTCCTCCGGGGCTTTCCGCATTCCGTATGAACGGCAGGACTTAGAAGTCCATGTCGCCCATGCCGCCGGCGCCCGGCATGGCCGGAGCAGCGGAGTCTTTCTTCGGACGATCGGCGATCATCGCTTCGGTGGTGACCAGGAGCGCGGCAACCGAGGCGGCGTTCTGGATGGCGATGCGCACGACCTTGGTCGGGTCGACGATGCCGGCGTCGATCAGATCGACATACTCTTCCGACTGGGCGTTGAAGCCGAAGTTGGAGTTCTTCTGGTCGAGCAGCTTGCCGACGACGATCGAGGCTTCGACGCCCGCGTTCTCGGCGATCTGACGGATCGGGGCCTGGATCGCCTTGCGGACGATCGCGATACCGACGTTCTGGTCGTCGTTGTCGCCGGCCACGTTGGCGAGCACCTTGGTGGCATAGAGCAGAGCCGTGCCGCCGCCGGGGACGATGCCTTCTTCAACCGCGGCCTTGGTCGCGTTGAGGGCGTCGTCGACGCGGTCCTTCTTCTCCTTCACTTCCACTTCGGTGGCGCCACCGACGCGGATGACGGCAACGCCGCCCGCCAGCTTCGCCAGACGTTCCTGCAGCTTCTCCTTGTCGTAGTCCGACGTGGTCTCTTCGATCTGCTGCTTGATCTGCGCGACGCGGGCCTGGATTTCCTTCTTGCCGCCGGCGCCGTCGATGATCGTGGTGTCGTCCTTCGTGATGCGGACCTTCTTCGCCGTGCCCAGCATGTTCAGCTTGACGTTCTCAAGCTTGATGCCGAGGTCTTCGGAGATGACCTGACCGCTGGTGACGATCGCGATGTCTTCCAGCATGGCCTTGCGGCGGTCGCCGAAGCCCGGAGCCTTCACGGCCGCAACCTTGAGGCCGCCGCGCAGCTTGTTGACGACGAGGGTCGCCAGCGCTTCGCCTTCGACTTCTTCGGCGATGATGAGGAGCGGACGGCCCGACTGCACGATGGCTTCGAGAACCGGCAGCAGGTCCTTCAGCGAACCCAGCTTCTTTTCGTGGATGAGGATGTACGGCTCTTCGAGCTCGGCCACCATCTTCTCGGCATTGGTGACGAAGTACGGGCTGATGTAGCCGCGGTCGAACTGCATGCCTTCGACGACTTCGAGTTCGGTGTCGAGCGACTTGGCTTCTTCAACCGTGATCACGCCTTCGTTGCCGACCTTCGCCATGGCTTCGGCGATCATCTTGCCGACGCCGCTGTCGCCGTTGGCGGAAATGGTGCCGACCTGGGCGATCTCGTCGTTCGACTTGATCTTCTTGGAGCGCTTCTTGAGATCGGTGACGACCGCTTCGACGGCCTTCTCGATGCCGCGCTTGAGGTCCATCGGGTTCATGCCGGCGGCCACGCTCTTGGCGCCTTCGCGCACGATGGCGCGGGCCAGAACGGTGGCGGTGGTGGTGCCGTCGCCGGCCGCGTCATTGGTCTTGGACGCGACTTCGCGCACCATCTGGGCGCCCATGTTCTCGAACTTGTCGGCAAGCTCGACTTCCTTCGCCACGGTCACACCGTCCTTGGTGGTCCGGGGAGCGCCGAAGCTCTTGTCGATCACGACATTGCGGCCCTTGGGGCCGAGGGTCACCTGCACCGCGTCGGCCAGGATATCGACGCCGCGAAGCATCTTCTCACGGGCGTCGGCGCCGAACTTTACGTCTTTAGCAGCCATTGTGTTTGTCTCCAGAATTCTGTGGGGAATGCGATGCGAACGGCGGTCGGGTTTGCCCCTTCGCTATTCGCGCCTCGCCATTCGCGAACTTATTTCTTCTTCTTCTCGACGATGCCCATGATGTCCGACTCCTTCATGATGAGGAGTTCGTCGCCGTCGATCTTCACTTCGGTGCCGCTCCACTTGCCGAACAGCACGATGTCGCCGGCCTTCACTTCGGGCGCGACGCGCTTGCCATTGTCATCCAGGGCGCCAGGGCCGACGGCGATGACTTCGCCTTCCTGCGGCTTCTCTTGGGCGGTATCGGGGATGATGATGCCGCCGGCGGTCTTCTGGTCCTCTTTGACGCGGCGCACGACCACGCGGTCGCCTAACGGACGGAATGCCATCGGATTGCCTCCTAATATATGAGATAGATCAAGTACTTGGTAAACTCTGTGGCCTCATGAGCCAAACGTGGCAGCACTCTCACTCGGGGAGTGCTAACCGCTGGGCGGGGATATAGGCGCGAGTCCCGGTTTCGTCAAGAAAAAGGACGGTTTGTCGCAGTTTGGAGCAGCCCTACTCCCCCCGCAGTCTGGCCAGGGCTTCGGGGAAACGGCGCGACAGCGGGACCGTGAGCTCGCCGACCCGCACCGCATAATTGCCGGAGCCGGCGGGGTCGAGGCCGGTAACCTGCCGGACATTCAACAGCCAGGAGCGGTGGGTCCGCACGAAGCCGAGCGGGGTTAGCTCGCTTTCGAGCGCCGAGAGGGTCGCGCGCATGCACAAGCGGCGTCCATTACGCAGGATGAACTCGGCGTAATTGCCGCCCGACGAGACCGCCAGAATGTCGTCGACCAGTACCCGGCTAAGTTTGGTGCCGTCGCGAATATCGAAGGTGGCCGGCTGCTGGAGCGGCGATTGCAGGAGGGCCGGCGGGCGCGATTGCCGCTGGATATAGGTCACGAAGACAAAGCCGGCAATGAACAGGCTGTAGGCGAGGGCGTCCTTGCCCAGCTCATAGCCGGCATTCTGCCACAGCGGTCCGAAGGAATACGAACTGCCCTGGGCGAGATACGCCGCTTTGCGCAGCAGCACGAAGCTGCCGACATGGCCGAGCCCGTAAGCCAACGCGAACGGAATATGGAGCAGCAGCCGCCAGCCCGGCCGCTCGATCGGCGCCAGGCGGTAGCCGGTCCACGGCACCCACACGAACAGGATCATGCCGATCCAGCTCGACGCTTCCTGGATCAGCGGCCGCAGCAGGCCTTCCTCGGGGTGGAAGTGGAGGTGCGAGAGGATGGTGAGAAGGTTGAAGTTCGCGGAGATCACCGCCGCCGCAATAACGGTATAAAGAAACGTTTTGCGCGCCGTGGCATTCGTCCCCAATTCCCGACCGCTCGTCACAAACCCTTGCCAAACATCACGCATTTGGATTGTCAGCCGTTGATCGAGGCGGGCCAATGATGGAATAGCGAACGCCGCGGCCGACCATAAGTGATGGCGGACTCGCAAGTAAAGCAAACCGGGCGCCACGCGCGCGGCGAGAATTTTCAGCGGGGTTTCCATGTCAGCGTCGTCAGGCCGGCTCGATTTCATCGACAATCTGCGCTGGGTGCTGATCGTCTTTGTCGTCGGCATCCATGCCGCTTGCACCTATAGCGGGGTCGGCGGCTGGTTCGACACCAGCCCGACGGCACCCGATCCGCTCTCGCTGTTGGTGATGGTTTGCTTCCAGGCGACGCTGCAAGCCTTCTTCATGGGCCTGATGTTCTTCCTGGCGGGCTATTTCGTGCCGACCTCCTACGACCGCAAAGGCTTCGGCCGCTTCGTCGCCGATCGTGCCTTCCGGCTGGGGCTGCCGACCTTGCTGTTCGTCTTCGTGATCCAGATCGGCATGGCCACTTTTCAGCTCGGCTGGTACGCCGGTCTCACGCCGGTGGATGCCTATCGCGCCTATCTCTCTCGCGGACAGTGGATCGACGGCACCGGCCCGATGTGGTTCGCCGCCGCGCTGCTGGTCTTCTCGCTGCTCTATGCCCTGGTCCGGCAGGTAGCGCGGCGCACACCGGTCTGCCGCAGTACCCCGGTTCCGCCGTTGACGGTGCTGTTGGCAGGCGCCATCGCTATCGCGGCCGTGACGTTCCTGGTGCGCTTCGTCGCCCCGTTCGGCTCGTCGTGGCACCACTTCCAGTTCTGCTTCTTTCCGCAATACATCGCGCTGTTCGTGCTCGGCATCGTTGCGCGCCGCCGCGGCTGGATCGCGGCGCTGCCACGGCGCTGGGGCAAGTCGGCGCTATGGACGGCAATGATCGGGGCGCCGCTGACCATGGCGGCTTTGCTGATCGTCAACGATCTGACCCACGGCACATTCGACGACGCCCGCGGCGGCTGGCATTGGCAGGCTGCGGTCTATGCCGTCTGGGAGCAGGTTTTCTGCGTCCTGTTCTGCGTCGGATTGCTGGTGGTGTTTCGTGAGGCGTTCAATATCCGCAACCGTCTGATCGGCTTTCTCTCCGACAACGGCTTTGCCGTCTATGTCATTCATCCGCCGGTGCTGGTGGCGATCACCCTGGCGATGCGCCCGCTCGCCTGGCCGCCGCTGGCGCTGTTCGTCACCGCCTGGGTCGCCGCCATCGTCGCGAGCTTCGCGGCCGGAGCCTTCCTGCGCCGGTTGCCGGGCTTCAAGCAGATCCTGTAGCGGTGAATTTGCGATATCATCAGTGATACTGACAATTGTCAGGGCGAGCGTCACGCTCGTTGACAATCCTGCTGCCGGACGGTCGCGTGACACTGGCCGCATCCAGGATTGCCGGGCGTGGCACGCCGCATGCTTTGACGGCAGCTGGGGGCGTTGGAGGTATTTCGATGACTTGGCTGTCTCGTCTGCTTGCTGCCGCCGCTGTTGCCGCGATCGTCGCGCCTGCACAGGCCGCGCCCTACATTGTTCAGTACAATTTCTGGGGCATGGTGGTGAATGGAGACGAACCCTGGGCGCCCCAGGATTCGAAGTTCACCGGGTATTTCCGGTATGATGCGTCCACGCCGCCCACCTCGCCCGGCGAGTGGAACCTGCCGAGCGGTGTGTTTCACGTCGATTTTGCGCACCTGACCATCGACACCTTTGGGATCACGGCCGAGTCATTGTTCAACCATGAAGCCATCAACTTTGACTCAGGGGTGCTGCCGAGCGAACTCCCAATCCCTGTGACGGTATCCGCGTTTCTCAGGGTGCGATTCGAGACCTACCAGGACGACTATTTCACCAAGCTGCCGACCACGGTGACGCCGGGCGACCATTCACTTTTCTTGTATGTCGACAACGACTTGATTATCGGCACCGATACCACCCTCAATCCTTCCGTTCCTGAGCCGGCGACGGCCGCGTTGGTTCTGGCGGGTTTGATGGGGCTGGGGTGGGGTTTGCGGCGCCGGTCGCGTTCGTCGGCGCGCGTGGCCGTTCCCAGCGCCGGTTAGGCGGAGCTCCGCTACCGGAGAGTTTTTTCGGCAAAGTCTCTTGCGAACGCGAGGCGGTCGCGGGGGGCTTTTCCGTAAACCGTTTCAGGCACAAACAAAGTGCCACCGTGCCGCACCCGGAAAACTCCCCTTGAAGCGTGCGGGTGGTTTCCCCATTTAAGCTATATCCCAACAATTATAGCTCGACCGGCGCGGGTCTTTACGACCGCATCGCTTTCGGCACTTTGGTGGCAATGGTCGGGCTCATCGCGGTTGCTTTGGCGATATCGGCGTCGCCGCCGTTGTCGCCGAGTTTCTTGCGCGTCACGCCGCGTTCATAGAGGCCGAGCGGGTCTTTGGGATCGCGGCTCAAGATGCTTTCGAAATCCGTCAGTGCCTCGCGGAATTTGCCTTGGCGGAAATAGGTGCGGCCGCGGGCCCGCAGAACGGAAGCGTCGTCGTCTTTGATTTGCAACGCGCGCGAGCACTGATAGGCGGCGTCGGCCAGCCGGTCGGTATGGCTGAGGGCGACGCACAGGTTCGGCAGAACGGCGCTGTCCGGCATGCCTTGCTTGATGGCGCGTTCGAAGGCGGTGACGGCGGTGTCGTAGTCTTTGAGATCGACGGCGCGGCCGCCTTCCGTCAGCGAGCGAATCATCGGCGGCACATCCTTGGCGGCGGTTTCCTTGCCGTTCTTCGTGACCATGGGCCGCCATAGTCCGCCCGGCTGTGTCAGCTTGGGGTCGATCTGGGCGGCTTTGGCCGTGTCCTGGTTGCCGCCGAAATCGTCGCCGAGCGCGTGGCGTATCTGGGCGCGCATGAGATAAAGGCGCGAGATGTTCGGTGTCAGGCTGATAGCCTTGTTGCAGTCGGGCAGCGCCGCCTGATCCCGTCCGAGTTCGTGATAAGCGCCGCAGCGGCCGGTATAGGCCTCGGCGTTGTCCTTCTGCTTGGCGATGATGCTGCCGAAATCGAGCGCGGCGCGATCGTATTTCTGCATGGCAAAAAGCACATGGGCGCGCTGGAAGTGATGGTCCGTCGAGTCGGGATCGATTTCCACCGCCCGGTCCATGTCGGCGAGAGCGAGCTCGAACTTCGATTGCCGGGCGTAATCCATGGCGCGATTGCCGCGGACGGCCGCATTGTTGTCGTTGAGGGCGATCAGTTTCGAGTAGTCGGCAATGGCGCGATCGTATTCGTTCATCAGATCGTAGGAATAGGCGCGGTCGAACAGGACTTCGTCATTGGCCGGATCGAGCGCCAGCGCGGCGGTGAATTCGGCAACCGCCTTGGTGTGGTCGCCGGCCTTTTCGAAGGCTTGGCCGCGTGCGATCCGCTCGGCAACGTCGTCCGGTTTTGCCGCGCCGTCCGGCTTTGTGGCCGGCGCATCCTTGAAGCTTTGCGCCGAGCGGATGATCTCGAAGGTCGTGTCGTAGGTCTTGGCGATCCGCTTCAATGCGTCGGCAGTCTTTTTGCGCACCGCGCCGCGGCAGATCGGCTCGTTCATGGTGCTGGAGAACTCGCGATGCAGTTTCAGCGTGTTTCCCGCTTCGGTCCAATGCGCCGTGAAGGTGAGATTGGGCGTGGTGATGCTGTCGTCCTTCGGCACGAAGCGGATGGTGTATCCCGGCGGCAGTTCGAGGCTGAGGTCCTCGTCGGCCTTGGCACCCATACAAGTCGTCGGCTCGTCGGTAACCGTGTCGTCGGCATAAAGCGGGCCCATGATGTCGTCGCCGGTCACCGTCATCAGCCGGAGGCCGCCCGGCATGATGGTGGCTTCGCCCTTGAGCAGGCCTTCTCCCGCTTTGGCGGAGAACTCGCTGTTGATGGTGTAGCGGTCGCCGAGTTCGGTCAGCGGATCGGGCAGGATCTTGCCGGCTCCGCTCTTGAAGCCGCGCGCGTTGAGCTGCACTTCAGCCGCTTTTTCGGAACCCATCGCCTGCACCGCATAGCCGATGTAGCGCAGCGAGACGGCGTAGGTGCCGGTCGCCGAGGTGGTGGTCGTTCCTGTCAATGTGCCGTCGGCCGCGACCTTCATGGCGGTCGACTGGTGGATGCTGGTGGTACCCGGCTTCGGCATCGGCAGCGTCACCGGTCCGGCGCCTTTGATGGCGGTGAGCACCGCCGGCTTGCCGTATTCGGTTTGCGGCAGTGTGCCGAAGGCGGCTACCGGCACGCTGGCGTCGAGATAGACGCCGAATTCCGGCAGGTAGGTGATGATATGGTCGAGCTGGGCGAAGCTCGGCGCTTCGGTCAGGGTGTAGTCGTTGGTGGCGTTGAGCAGGACGCCTTGTTCCTCGATGCCCTTGGCCTTGAGCAGCGCCTTGAGCAGCACTTCGTGGTCTTTGCAGTCGCCGTAACCGCGCGCCAGGATGGTGTCGGCATCGTGCGGCACGAACGATCCCTGGCCGAGTTCGATGGCAACGTAACGGATGTTCTTGGCCACCCATTCGTAGACGAGGCGCGCCTGTTCGCGGCGGCTGGTGGCGCTCTTGGTGATCTGATCGGCCAGGCTGCGGACCTTATCCGTCACTGCCGCCTTGGGTTCGCTCTGCGCCGCATAGGCACGGCCGAGATCGCCATAGCTCTTGAAACTGGACACGAAGAAACGCGGCTCGCGGTCGAGCGGCGACACCAGCGCGGTCTTGGCTTTCTTGTCGGAGGCTGCGGAGTGGCGCCAGCGATAGATGATCGTATCGCCGCTCGCTTCCTTGCTGAATTGAATGTCGTGGGTTTCGACCTGAAGCGGCAGCGACTTGGGCGCCTTGATCGTGACCTCGGCATTCTTGAACGCGACGCTGCGCGGGAAGTACTTGCCGTATTGGAACTGGCCCGCGAACATCGGCTTGGGGTTCTTGGTGCGGATCGTATAGACCGCGGTATCGCCGGAGGCGAATTGCGGGAACAGCATCACCTTGACCCGGAAGCTCGTCACGGCCAGCGCATTGTCGGGCGGCAACTGCTCGTAGATCGTGCTGACGTCGACCGGGATCTTGCTGCCGTCCTTTTTCAGCGTGTGCGCTTCGAGGATTTCGACGCTCTGCGTTTCGGAATCGTAGACCGCACTCATGTGCGAAGCCTGCATGGCGCCGGCTTCGTTGAGCGCCTTGATTTCGGCATGACTGGTGACGATGAAACTGCCGTCGGGCGCGACCGTCACCTCTTCGGTGGAGACTTCCATGCTGGTTGCATCGGCGTTTTCGCTGGCCGCACTGCTTATGCCCGCGCAAGCCAAAAACATCGCAACCGCTGCCGCGGTACGCCACCTACGCATGGAACATCCCCCGAGCCCAAACCCCGCACTATCCTATCCCTGGCAGCGGCCAAAGGAAGTTGCCTGCCACCCATGCGCGCATTTGCCTGCCGGGTCCGGAAAAGGTTGGTAAACCTCAGGATCCGCTAGGGAAGCACAGCGGTCTCTTAGGTGAAGGCCCGTCAGCGTTTGATCGCGACGAGGCTGGCAGTATCCAAGCGGAAGGAACCGTCCGCCTCCAGCGCAAAGTGGTTGCGCACGGCTTCGGAAGCCTGGGCCATCAGGGCTAGAATGGCGTCGGCCTGCAGCTTGGGAGTCCGCATGCGCTCGATCCAGCTGGTGAACTCGAGATGGATATGGCGGCGCTTGGGTTCGGCCGGAGAAAAACCGGCTGCGGTCAGCATGCCGAGCCATTCGGCGACGGAGTAGTCGCGCACATGCGAAGGATCGCGCAGCATCTCGATGGTCTGCACGAAGGTGTCGCAGAGAACCTTGTCCGGCGCCACGGCATCCATCACCATCAGCGGCGCGCCCGGTTTCAGGACGCGATGCGCCTCGCGCAGCGCCGCCGGGACATCGAGCCAGTGATGCGCCGAATAGCGCGTCGCCACGAAATCGAACGAGGCGTCTTCGAACGGCAGGGTTTCGGCTTTGCCTTGCCGCGTGGTGAGATTGGCAAACCCGCGCGCCGCCGCCTGTTCCGCCACCGCTTTCAGCATCGCTTCGGAGAGATCGTAGGCCACGACGCTGCCGACCAGCGGCGCGATGGTAAAACCGACATGTCCGCCGCCGCAGCCGAGATCGAGCGCCGCGCCGAACCCGCGTCCGCTGACGAACGCTTTCAGTTCCTCGAGGTCTTCGCCCGATGCATGCACCGCGCTTTGTACGTAAGCCGCCGCGCGCGGCGAGAATTGCTTGTCCGCCAAAGAGTCCGTCATGCGCCTTGAAAACTCTCCAACACGTTGACCACCAGTTCGCCGAGGGCGTCGAAGCAATAGCCGCCTTCCATGACGAACAGCACCGGCTTGTGCAGGTCGGCGAGCGCCGCGCCCATGCGCTGATAGTCCGCCGCCTTGAGGCGGAAGCCGGCGATCGGGTCCTCGAAATAGGTGTCGAGGCCGAGGCTGACGATCACCACGTCCGGTCCCATATGCTTGATGGCGCCGATGGCGAACTTCAGCGCCTCTTCGTAGCGCGCCCAGTCGGTGCCGTTGGGCAGCGGCAGGTTGAGATTATAGCCTTCGCCGTCGCCTTCGCCGCGCTCGTCGGCAAACCCGATGTAGTGCGGATAGGCGAAATTGGGATCGGCGTGGATCGAGCAGAAGAAGACGTCGCTGCGCTGGTAGAAGATCGCCTGGGTGCCGTTGCCGTGATGGTAGTCGACATCCAGGATCGCCGGCTTGAGGCCGGCTTGGGTCAGCCAGTGCGCCGCGATGGCGACGTTGTTGAGATAGCAGAAGCCGCCGAACACATCGGCCGAGGCATGATGGCCGGGCGGGCGCGTCAAGGCGAAGGCGCTGGTCTCGCCGCTTTTGACCGCTTCGGCGGCTGAAAGCGCGACGTTCACCGCTTCGCGCGCCGCCGCCCAGGTGCCGCTGGCGATGGGAGCGTCGCAGGAAAAGGCATAGCGGCCGAGGCGCGCTTCGATATCGCCTTTGTGACGGTCGGGCATGTCGTGCGACGGCCAGGCCGAGGGAATCGCGACGGGCGCGTTCTTGCCGTAGCGCTTGACCCATTCGTCCCAGGCTTCCGCCAAGAGGCTCACGAGTTCGGGGGCGTGCACGGCAAGGATGGTCTCGTCGGCGAACGGCGTCGGTGGCACGATCGGTCCGATCCGGCGTGACTGCAGCGCCACCCGCACTTTTTCGGCCCGAACCGGGATTTCTACGGCGGGCAGAAGATGTCCGGCCTCGAACTGTACTTGAGGATCATGGTCCAAATGGACCGGAGAATAGAAAGTCTTCATGCCAACTCGCGATCGCGGGGCGAAACGGCTCGTCCGGAATCTAACCGTATCGCGCCGGCCCACCCCCATCAAGCATTGCGCGGCATGGTTTGCCGATAGGTTGAATTGACCGGTTACACGCCGGGGTTTGAGCAACGAAAACGCTTGCAATAAAGGCTCTCAGCGATGGCACGGAGAATGCTTGCCCAAAATGCACTTTCAATGGGGGGATACTCATGTCCATCGGTGCTTTGGATCCGGTTCTTGCGTCGGCGTTGGCCAGAACCCGTCAGACGGCAGCGGCCGCGGAGACGGCGCCCGATCCGACTGCAACCGGAACGTCCGACGCCAAGACGGCCGCAGCGACAGAAGCCGTGGCCGGTACCGGCATGACCGGCAGCACCACGGCAGCGGTAAGCCCGGACACCCAGGGCGCCATCCTCAGTCTCAAGGATTTGCCCAGCATCAGCATCACCGAAATCCGCAAGCGGTTGTTCGACGCCTACGACACCGACCAGAACGGCACAGTCGACGATAGCGAGTACCAGCGCTACGCCGATACCAACAGCAAGTTCGCCACCGGCGATGCCAAGCCGCTGGATTTCCGCGACTACGATCCCGCCAAGGTCTCACAGCAGAAATACGCCTTCGACAGCATCACCGTCCTTCCGTATCAGACGGCGGACAGCGATATCAAAGCCTGATCAGCCGTCGACTTCGCGATCATCGTCGTGCCAGCGCTTCAGGGCGCGGGCATAGCGCGGCATGACATCGGCCATCATCGATTGTCCGTCCGGCGGCCGCTCGACGCCGAAAACCGTTTTCGGAAAATCGAGCGGCTTCTGGATCGCCCAGATCGCGTCGTGCTGCTCGGGCGGCAGGATTTTCGCCGGATCGCCGACGGCAATCCAGCCGAGCGGCACGACGGCATCTTCGGGCAACACCGTGCGCAGATGCACGATGGCATTGACGCGCACTTCCGAGCGCGCCTTCAACACCGCTTTGTTGAACACGGTCGCGCCGGTGGCGATGAAGACTTCGTCCTCCACCGTGCAGCCGGTGAGAGTGCTTCGAGGACCGATCAGGACGTTGCTGCCGATTGTTAGCGGCGCATCCTTCACGCCGCGCAGTACGGCGGTGTCCATCACGATGACATTGTCGCCGATTCGGATCGGACCGCTTTCGGCGGTCAGAACTGCGCCGTAGCCGATCGCACAATTGTCACCGATGGTGACGTCGCCAACGATCGTCGCTGTAGGGGCGATGCGGGCAGTGGCGGCGATCTTCGGGCAGTGCCCGCGGTGTTGCAGGATCATGAAAAGCTCCATTTTCCGCGGCTTTCATAGCACGCGGTCCGGCGCCGTCGCGTTCAATTATGGCGGAGCTTGGGCAAAACCCGAACGCAAACCTGACTACCGCGTTCATGTCCGGTTCAGCCGGTGGGGACCAGAGTCCCGGCTAAAGGCGAATAAGGAGGCTTCAGATGAACAGGATCGCCAAAGCAGTTTTGGGAACGTTGATGCTGGCTGGTACCGCGGTGGCGGTTGCGACGCCGGCGTCGGCCGGGTGGTCGGTCGGCTTCGGTGTCGGTCCTGCCTGGGTGCCGCCGCCGCGCCATTACTACGGGGCGGGAACGTGTGATCCCTATAGCCGCTACTACGACCCCTACTATTGCGACGACTATGAATACTACTACGGCCCGCCGCTCTATGTCGGCGGCTACTGGTACGATCGTCCGCTGCGCAGCCGCTGGTACGGCGGTCATCGCGAATTCTGGGTCCATGATCGCTGGTACCGCCATGATGGTTGGGACCGCGGCCGCTTCTATCGCCACTACGGCGATTGGGGCCATGACCGGGGCGACTGGGGTCACGGAGGCCGTGGCGATTGGGGCCGCGGAGGTCGCGGTGACTGGGGTGGCCACGGCGGCGGACATGGCGATTGGGGCCATGGCGGTCATCACTGAACAAGCGAGCGACTGAGCGCAGCTTGGTGCGAAGCATGATCTTGGGAGACCAGTTATGAAACGGTTTGGCAGGGTTGCGTTCAGTGTGATGCTTTTGGCGGGTGCGGCGGTCTTCGCATCCGCCCCAGCGCGGGCCGATGTCAGTATCGGCTTCTCGTTCGGGTACGACAGCGGCTATGTCGACGATCCGTGCGACTACTACGACTATTACGATGTCGCGCCGCCGTGGGGTCTGCCGCCGGACTACTGCAACTACACGGTCTATTACGATCCGGTCTATTGGGGCGGCAACTGGTACCGCGGCCCGATCTATTACCGCTGGTATGGCGGCGAGCGGATGTACTGGCTCAACGGCGGCTGGCGTCGTGACGAGTGGCGCGGTTCACGTCCGTCGATCCGCTGGACCGATCGCGGCGGCTGGCATGGCCGTGACGGCTGGGGCGGACGTTTCCGCGACGGCGATCGGTCCAATCGCGGCTGGTCGGGCGGCGGCTATTACCACCAGCGTGATCGCGGTGATCGCGGCTGGACGGGCGGCAATCACTGGAACGGCGGTAACGCCGGTTGGACGGGCGACCATCGCGGCGGCGGCAACACGGGCTGGACCGGCGGTAATCGCAACTGGTCTGCCGGCGCGCAGAGTAGCGGTAGCACGCAAGGATGGTCCGGTAATCGCAACGGGACCGGCGGACAAGTTGGTACTCAAAGCTGGACTGGCGGCGGTACCCGGGGCGGCCAAGGTGGCGGTGGCTTCGACGGACACCACAGCGGTCATGGTGGTTATGGTGGCGGCCATAGCGATGGTGGTCATGGCGGCTGGCAGGGTGGCGGCCGGGGCGATCACCGTTGAACAACTAATCCGCTAAACTCTGGCGGACGATTCAGGCCGAAAGGGGCTAGGCAATGAACACTTGGTGGAAGATGACCGTCGCAGCGGCGGTCATGGCAACGGCGTCGACTCTCGGCTCGCCGGCGCGGGCCGACAATTTCAGCATCGGGTTCGGCAACGGGGGGATCGCGTTCAGCTATGAGTCCGGCGGCTATTGCGACCGCTGGGGCTGTCCCGACAATTATTGGGACATGCCGATCTACGACTGCCCCGTCTATTGGCGCGGCGAGTGGTACCGCGGTCCGGTCTATTACCGGCGCATGCACGGCCGGCTGTACTATTGGCTGCGCGGTGACTGGCGGGCCGACGAATGGCGCGGCATGCGTCCGCGCGGCACTTGCATCGACCGCTTCCGCGAACCGCTAGGCTTCCGCTGGTACGAGGATAATGGCTTCCGCATTCGCGACGATTGGCGCCAGCGCTGGCATCGCGAGCACGGCGATCGCGATTGGAACCGGCATGGTCGTCCCGAGGGTCGCGGTTGGGATCACGGCCCCGACAATCGCCGCTGGGACCACGGCGACGATCATCACGGAGATCGCGGCGATGATCGCCGTTGGGATAGAGGCAACCATGATGGCGGCGATCGCGACCATGGTGGCTGGAACGGCAACCGCGACGGTTTTCGCCCGGGCGGTAATGGTCAGGGTGGCTTTACGCCGGGCGGCAAGCCCAATGGCGGACAGTTCCATCCCGGTGGGCAAGGCGGATCGGTCACACCTCCGCCGCCTCCTCCAAACAACGGGACTCCGAGTGGTGTCCGCTCCGGGGCCTGGCAGCCGAATGGCGGTCAGAATGGCTTCCATCCCAGCTACCAAGGTGGACAGGGTAGTGCTGTGGCGCCGGGCGGCAGCAAGCCGAGCGGTTATGCTGCGGGCGTCGCGCCGGTGAACGGCGGCGGCCAAGGCGGTTTCCATCCGGGTGGCCATGGCGGGCCGGGCGGCTTCACCCCTCCGGGTGGCAGGCCGAGCGGGAACACGCCCGCTGGCGTCCAGCCGAGCGGCCAAGGCGGCAGCCGTGGCGGTGCCGGACACGGCGGTGTCGATCATCCCACCCAGAAGACCAACTGACGTTTTCGCCTGAAAATTCGGCAGAGGGCCCGGCAATGACGCGTCGGGCCCTCTTCGTTTGTGGACACAATCGGTCTAGCCGGACTGCCCCGACGCAAGCGCGTAACGGGATGCGTTCCGTGGGGCTCCGGAATGCGTGGATGGCGATTGATCGGCCTCCTCGCGCTGCTAGCCTTTGCAGCGAAGACTTCCGCTGAGGGACTTGAAGATGCGCGTCGGTGTTCCAAAGGAAATCAAGAACCATGAATATCGCGTCGGCCTGACGCCGGCTGCCGTGCGGGAACTGACCGCGCGCGGTCACGAGGTGTTTGTCGAGACCAAGGCGGGCGACGCCATCGATCTCACCGACGAGCTCTATGCCAAAGCCGGTGCCAAGATCCTGCCCACTGCGGCCGATGTATTCGATTCCGCCGACATGATCGTGAAGGTGAAGGAGCCGCAGGCGAACGAGATCGCCATGCTGAAGAAGGGGCAGACCCTCTTCACCTATCTGCATCTGGCGCCTGATCCGGAGCAGACCAAGGGCCTGTTGGCCTCCGGCGCCGTTTGTATCGCCTATGAAACCGTCACCGATCCGCACGGCGGCTTGCCGCTTTTGGCGCCGATGAGTGAAGTGGCCGGACGCATGTCGATCCAGGCCGGTGCCCATTGCCTCGAACGCGCCCAAGGTGGCCGTGGCCTGCTGCTTGGCGGCGTGCCGGGCGTTTCGGCGGCCAAGGTGGTAGTACTCGGCGGCGGCGTCGTCGGCACCAACGCGGCGCGGATGGCGATGGGCCTCGAAGCCCATGTCATCGTGATCGACGTGTCGCTGAATCGACTCAAGGAACTCGACGAGCAGTTCGGCTCGCAACTTCATACCCTCTATTCGACCATGGAGACCATCGAAAACGAGATCATCACGGCCGACCTCGTCATCGGCGGTGTGCTGCTCCCCGGTGCCGAAGCGCCCAAACTGATCACCGAAAACATGGTCCGCGAAATGAAGAAGGGTTCGGTGATCGTCGACGTCGCCATCGACCAGGGCGGCTGTGCCGAGACCAGCCATGCCACGACGCATGCCGATCCGACTTACATGGTACACGATGTGGTGCATTACTGCGTCGCCAACATGCCGGGCGCGGTGGCGCGCACCTCGACCTTCGCGCTCAACAACGCGACGCTTCCGTTCACCCTGGCGCTCGCCAATTTCGGCGCCGACAAAGCCATGAAAGCCGATGCACACCTCAGGGCCGGCCTCAACGTCTACAACGGTGCCTTGACCTACAAGGCCGTCGCCGACGCCCAGCACCTGCCGTTCGAAAGCGCGGAAAAGGTGTTGGGACTCTGAGATTGTCGCGGCGGTGCGACGTGATGCACGTTACACTCGCTGTCGTTAGGGATCAGCACTTGCTATAGGGCGCCTGTACATCGAAGTGGGCGCCATGAGTAAGAATTGCCGTATCGCACTGTTCGGCGAGTGCATGATCGAACTGCGTGGTGAATTTTTCGGCACCATGCAGCAGACGTTCGGCGGCGATACGCTGAACACGGCCGTTTATCTGGCGCGGCTGGTGGCCGATAGCGGCATCGGCGTCGCTTATGCCACTCAGCTCGGCACCGACGCCTATAGTGAAGCCATGGTTGCTGCTTGGGCCGGTGACGGCATCGATACCAGCATGGTGTCGCGGACCATCGGCAAGATGCCCGGCCTTTACACCATCCAGGTCGACGCCCAAGGCGAGCGCACGTTCTATTACTGGCGCGACATGAGCGCGGCGAAGGATTATTTCGTCGGGCCAAGCAGTCCGCTGGAAGACGCGATCGCCGACATCGATGTGTTCTACTACAGCGGCATCAGCTTGGCGGTGCAGCCGGAATCGGGGCGCGAGCGGCTGATGGCGTTCATTGAAAAGCTGCGGGCGCGCGGCGGCAAGGTCGCGTTCGACAACAACTACCGCCCGCGTGTCTGGCGCGGGAACCCGGCGACCGTGTCGTGGTACAACCGCGCCTTCGCCAATGCCGACAAGGCTTTTGTCACTCTGGAAGACAATATGGCGATTTACGGCCTCGATGCCGGCGCGGCGTTACGCCATGCGCTCGATTTGCCGACCGCGGAAATGGTGATCAAGCGCGGTGTCGATCCGGCCTTGGTGCGGCTCAAAGGCGAAGCGCCGGTCGAAGTGCCGACCTTCGCCGTCGCCAAAGTGGTGGACACGACCGGCGCCGGCGACTCCTTCGCGGCCGGTTATCTCGCGGCGCGCCTGCAGGGCCAGTCGCCGGTGGTGGCGGCGCGCTCGGGCAACAAGATGGCGTCCATCGTGGTGCAGCATCCCGGTGCCATTATCGCGCGCGAAAAAATGCCGGTGTTCTTTTTCGGCTGATGCAGCGTGACGGCGGACTACATCCCGCACTTCTCGGCGTTTTTCCAGCAAACGAGCTGCGCTTCGAGGTCTTTGGTCCGCGCCACGGTCAGGCGGGTGCGGCAGCCGGCAAAGACCATCGGGTGGATCGAGCCGCCTTCGTTGTCGGCGGTTTGGGAAGTGCATTCGGCGTTGCGGAATTGGATCCAGGCGCGCTGGGCGCTGATCAGTTTGGCCCGGAAGCCGCGATCGTCGAGGGCGCTCATCAGCCGACTGTACACCGCATTCAGCCGCGCGTCGGCGGCCTGATAGTCCGCTTCGGCGCAGCGGTTCATGGCGTTCTGGTTGATGGCGCGGCTGCAATCGTCGGCCAGCGCCGGTGCGGCAAGCACGAGGCTCGCGAGAATCAGTACCAGTTTCATGATGGGCCCCCGAAACGACGCGCAGCTTACGCGAAGGACCCATTTATCTCACGCATTTTCCGCCGGTGTGGCGCGCCGGTGCTTGCCGCCCGGTGATAAGAACTGCATGGTTTTCGTGCGCATCCTGGGGTGGGTCTGATGTCGAAGAACGTTGTTGCCGCGATGGCGCTGCTGCTGCTCGCCGGGTGCCAGACCTCACAGCCCGTGGAGCCGCCGATGGCGCCAGGTCCGTCGGGACTGCCGGTGCCGCCGCGGTCGCAGCAGCCGCCGATGCCGCCGATCCACTCGGCCGGGCCGCTGACCAAAGCAACGGTCGGGACCTACATGGATGCCCAGGAGAGCGATCTGCGCAATTATCTGCGCGGCCAGAGCGTACTGGTATCGCGGCGCGGCGACGGGCTGGCGGTCACGCTGCAGAGCGACCGGTTGTTCGATCGCGGCGACATATCGGACTGGGGCGACGCCTTCCTGCGCGCGATGGTGCAAGTATTGGGTCACTACGATCACACCCTGATCGAGGTGAACGGCTACAGCGATACGGGATCGAGTCCTGACGCAGCGGTAGCGGCTTCGCAGAAACGGGCCAAGCGGATCGCCGATGGCCTTGTTCATTACGGCATCGCGTCGAGCCGCGTCACGGTCAACGGCCTTGGCGCCACCAATCTGCGGGTCGCCAATGCGGCGGACACAAAGAATCGGCGCATCGAGATCAAGATCACGCCCAGTCCGAAATAGGTTACGTCAGTACAGCGTACAAAAAATCTTACGACGATCTTGCGGGAACCGGAGATTGCAGGCAGCCTCTTTCGCTAGGAAGAGGGGGAACACATGCCGTCATTGAAATGGGCGCTGATAGCGCTGGTTGTTCTAAGCGCCGGAGCCGAGGCTACGGCGATCTCGTCGGTCAAGAACGCGTTCTGGCAGGCGGATTTCGCCTGGTATGACGATGGCGTCACTAAGTCGACCGTATTGCCCGGCGGGGTCGATCTGGTCTGCACCGGCATGGCCCATGGCGATGGCGCCGGTGGTTGCGGCGACAGTGCGTCGGCGACCGTGATCAGCAATGATGGTGTGTGGACCCGCACGACCGTCGATCGCACCGGCGGCCTTCTGCTACGTAACCTCGGCGGACGTCCGCTCGGCGGCATCTTCGCCTTCACAGCGCGCTTTGGCTCGTTCTATCCGGGCGGACCGGGTACCGGCGCCAGCGTCGACAACGGCGGCCGCGAAACCGCCGACTATTTCACGTTTGTCGATGGTACCGGCGGGTTCGATCTGCACGGCTGCAATATGGAGGCCGGGCTCGGGCATGGCGGACATCACGAATGCCGTCCGACCGCGCCTTCGGTTCAGGAGAGCTTGTTTACGCTCGGTTCGGCGGCGGATTGGAGCGCGCTTGCCGCCGATTGGCACATCTACATCGAAGTAACGGCACAAGGCGAGGCGGCCGATCCTGTGCCCGAACCGCCCGCGCTCGCCCTGTTCGTTGCCGGTGCCGCGGTTACGGCGTGTAGGCGTAAGGCCCGATCACCGTTCCGACAAATCCGCCTGCCTTCTTGGTGGAAAGCACGGTCGCGTCGGCGTCCTTGACGAGAGTCGTCAGCGCGCCGTTCTGGCCGAAAGCGAAGTCGATCTTGTCGGATTTGACCGCGATCTGCAGCGTCAGCGCACCTTGCGGCGCTGGTGCACAGCCGAGCGTGGTGCCCTGTTCCGGATCGGATTGGCCCGCACGCTTGCTGACGCAGACCTGCGCTTTGCCGCCGTCACGCACGACGCCCAGGAAGTAGAACGCGTTTGAGTTCTGGAAGGCGACAAGCCCGGCGCGTTCGCCGTCGATCTTGGGATCGAAGCGCATCGTCGTGGTCACGGTTGCGTTGGCATGCTGCTGGCGCTTGGCGAGGAACGACGGATTGGCCAGAGCGCCGATCGCGACCGGCCGCGACTGGATGTTCAAGGCGCCGTTTTCGACCTTGTACCAGCTCTCGTGCGGCGTGCGGATCGTCACCCAATCGAGCCCGAGCGGCTTGTCGAACGTCTCGTCGGTCGTGAAGTTGCCGGCATGCGGCTGCGGACCGGCTTCTTGCGGCAGGTTCGGGCGTTTGACGACGTACGGCACCGGCGCGCCTTTCTTCAGGATGATCGGCCAGCCGTTCTTCCAGGTGACCGGCAGCATGAAGGTCTCGCGGCCAGTGTTGTAGAAATCATCGCTATAAGGACGTGTCCCGAGGAAGACCGCATACCACTGGCCCTTCTGCGTCTGGACCAGATCGGCGTGGCCGGTGGAGGTCACCGGGAATTCGCGCGCGCCCAGATCGCGCTGGGTGAGGATCGGATTGCCTTTATAGGGAACGTACGGCCCCCACAGCTTTTTGGAGCGGAAGATCACTTCGGTGTGCTGCTCCGAGGTGCCGCCTTCGGCGCACATCAGATAGTACCAGCCGTTGATGTGATAGAGGTGCGGACCTTCGACCCAGATCGGTTTCTTGGAAATGTCGGAGCCGCCATTGACCACGACTTTGCGCGGGCCGACCATCTTCTGGGTCTTGATGTCGTATTCCTGCATCCAGATGGCACGATGACCGTTGTAGAGCGCCGGGCCGTCGGGCGGGCCGTTATTGACGATGTACGCCTTGCCGTCCTTCTCGAAAGTGATCGAAGGATCGATGCCTTCGAACCCGAGCACGACGGGGTCCGACCACGGACCGGCCGGATCCTTTGCGGTGATCAGGAAATTCTCTTTGTCGTCGGGCACGCAGTCGACGCAGGTGTTGATGATGTAGAACAAGCCGTCGTGATAGTTGATCGCCGGTGCGAACAGTCCGCGCGAGACTTCCAGTTTGCCGAAATCGGCCTGGCTCGGACGGTCGACAGCGTTAGCGATCTGCGTCCAATGCACCATGTCCTTCGAGTGCCATACCGGCAGACCCGGGAAGTGGGTGAAACTCGAATTGACGAGGTAATAGTCGTCGCCGACGCGGGTGATCGACGGGTCGGGGTAATAGCCCGGCGTGATCGGGTTCAGGTATTCCTTCGGCCCGGCTTTCTTCGCGTCATAGACCGCGTCGCGGCCCGCATAGGCAAAACTGTCGAAGTGCGCGATCGCCGGAGCGGGCGGTGGCGGAGGCGGTGGGGGCGGCGGTGCCGGCGGCGCGGCACACGCGGCGAGCACAGCGGTGGCGGCGATCGTAAGCGCGAATTTCTGCATGGCGAATCCTCCCGGGGGCGGCGGCACTGTGATGCCGCACCCCGCGGAGTGCAATTGGTAGCGCAATCAACTTTGCGGCAGCACCGGTCCGGTTGAGGGGCAGCGCAGGGCCTTTTGCCGCGCGAGCGCCTGATCTACCTTCTGCTGACGTTCATCTAGCGCCTTTTTTTGCGCCGCCTGCTGATCGATGGCCAGCGCTAATGGTGGGAACAGGACTGCCGATAAATAGCCGGCGACCTGGTCGGAGCGCCTATGACCGTAGATGACCTGTTCGATGGTGGTCATCTCGGAGCGCCAGGTTGCAATGTCGGCCGCGAGCTTGGCGCACTCCGCGTCGCGCTGTCGCGCGTCCATCACCGGAGTAGGCGCAGCCTCGAGAATGGGCGGCAGTGCTGGCGCATCGCGCGCGCAACCGCCGAGCGCCAGCAGCATGATCGCCAGAAAGGAGTTAGTTGAACTTAACAGCACGGCCTTTGGCATCGAGCGCTCCCCATGACCAAGCACTGACGCCGACTGACCCATAGCGCACGAGCACTACGGCATCCGCGCCGAGCTTGGCCGCTTCTTCACGCAGCTTCTGATCGGCTTGTTCGCGAGTCGGGTCCCTATTGAAGATTGTAGTTTTCCGCACACCGATACTGATGTCGCCAAGCACGGTGTACGTCCGATCGGTGATGTCGTTTTCGGTGATGATGATTTCGCTGATCGGCCGTGACGAATTGGGGGCAGCCTGGGCGCCCACTGTCGGCTTCACATCCGAAGTCGACCATGTGCTGGCGCAACCGGCCAGCGCCAACGATGCAATAAGGCATGCGACTGCCTTGGCGAACATTTTCATGAAGCCCCCCTCGGTTTCCCAATAGCAACATTAGCACATCAATAGCCGAACCTCCTGCGGTTTATCGTGCTGTGCGAGCAGTCTTCGCTGGTTCGTCTCGGGCGAGTGCTTTCGCGCTGCTTCAGTGCGAACGTTTGCGCCGGCGTGCCGCCGCCAAGCCAGCCAGACCGGCTAAGGCAATGATTAGCGACGCGGGCTCGGGCACATCCGTGGTGCCGGGCGTATTCGAGGAGCCTCCCGGAGGATTGACCGGAGGTGGACCATCCGGAGGAGAACCCGGACCGCCCGGTGGCGGATCGATGATGACGACCGGCGGTCCACCGCCGTTGCCACCGCCATTACCACCATGGCCTGTATCGGTGCCGGTCGACGGAGGGCCGCCATTCGATCCGCCGCCGCCGGTGCCGCCGCCACTCCCGCTGCCACCGCCCGGGTTGCCGCCGGAGTTTCCGCCGTTGCCGGAGCCGCCGTTGCCACTTGTACCGCCGCCGCTTCCAGCGTCGCCGCCCTGACCGCCGGAATTTCCGCCGTTACCGGAACCGCCGTTGCCGCCCGTGCCGCCACCGCTGCCATTGTCCTGGCCGCCCGAATTGCCCCCGCTGCCCGAGCTGCCGGAAAATCCTGGTCCGCCCAGGAATTCCGAGCCGCCGGCCGCAATCTGGTACCAGCCGTTTGTGCCGTTCGCAGGCGGTGTTTCTGGACCGCCGCCGGGCAGAATGGGATGCGAGTTGTCGGGACTGGTCGCGTGATCGGAGCTCTGCCAGCCGGCATCGGCTACGCGATACGGCAGAGGACGCTGGCGCGGGACCGCGATCGGCGGTGCGCCTTCGGCGTGTTCCGGTTGGCAACCCTCACAGTTTGTCCGGGCGCTATGATGCGCCATTGGTCCGCCAAGGCTGCTGTCGTGGGTTTCGAGTGTGAACACCACAACTGCCGCGCAAAAGGCTGATACCCGTCGTCCGAAATACATCCCACGCCCCATTCCTTTAGAGCGTCGGACTGCAGGAGGTATGCCATCCGAAGATGCTGTAGCGTCATCAATGACTTGCCGTCACAAACGTTAAAATCGCCGCCGCCGGCGTCATTGTCATTTACACATTCTTAACTTCTGACGCCTTCCGCGGCGGATAAGTGTAAATGTTACGGACAGTTGGACCTCGTCCGGCCCGACTTTCACGTCCGCGCGGCTCGGCTGGAAAAGCCGCGGTTGTTCCCCTATACCCGCTCCCGCAAAGGAGTTCCCCGTGGTCTGGTCCCCTGAAAGCTGGCGCTCGAAGCCGATCGTCCAAGTCCCCGCCTATCCCGATACCGAGGCGCTGGCGGCGGTCGAGAATCGGCTGCGCACCCATCCGCCGCTGGTGTTTGCCGGCGAGGCGCGCAATCTTATGTCGTCGCTGGCACAAGTGGCTGAGGGCAAAGCCTTTCTGCTTCAGGGCGGCGATTGCGCCGAGAGCTTCGCCGAATTCCATCCGGACAATATCCGCGACACCCTGCGCGTGCTGCTGCAGATGGCGATCGTGCTGACGTTCGGCGCGGCGGTGCCGGTGGTGAAGGTGGGGCGCATTGCTGGCCAGTTTGCCAAGCCGCGCTCCGATGATTTCGAGACCCGCGGCGAGGTCTGCCTACCGTCCTATCGCGGCGACAACATCAACGGCATCGAGTTCACGCCCGAAGCGCGGATTCCCGATCCGCACCGGCTGATGGAAGGCTATGCCCAATCGGCGGCGACGCTGAACCTGCTCAGGGCCTTCACCAACGGCGGTTATGCCGACCTGCACAACGTCCACAAATGGATGCTCGGCTTTATCGAGAGGTCGCCGGCAGCCGAACAGTTCGCCGGGTTGGCCCACCGCGTGTCGGAAGCGCTCGATTTCATGCGCGCTTGCGGCATCACCCCGGAAAGCGTGCCGCAGCTGCGCTCGACCGATTTCTACACCAGCCACGAGGCGCTGTTCCTCGGTTACGAGCAGGCGCTGACCCGCGTCGATTCCACCTCGGGCGACTGGTACGACACCTCCGCCCACATGGTGTGGATCGGCGACCGCACCCGCCAGCTCGACGGCGCCCATGTCGAGTTCTGCCGCGGCATCAAGAATCCGCTCGGCCTCAAGTGCGGCCCGTCGATCACCAATGACGGACTGGCACGGCTGATCGAGACGCTGAACCCGGAGAACCTTCCCGGCCGCATCACGCTGATCTGCCGCTTCGGCTCCGACAAGGTCGAAGCGAGCCTGCCGCGCCTGATCCGGGTGGTGAAACGCGAAGGCTTCAATGTCGTGTGGTCGTGCGATCCGATGCACGGCAATACGGTGAAGTCGGGCACCGGCTACAAGACGCGGCCGTTCGATCGCATTCTGGCTGAAACGAGGACGTTCTTCGATGTGCATCGCGCCGAAGGCACGCATGCCGGCGGTGTCCATTTCGAAATGACCGGCCAGAACGTCACCGAATGTCTCGGCGGCGCCCAGGCCATCGGCGAAGAAGATCTCGAGAAGCGTTACCACACCCATTGCGATCCGCGTCTCAACGCCAGCCAGTCGATCGAGCTGGCATTCCTTCTGGCGGAAAGCATCCGGGCGGAGCGCATGAAGGACGCCGGGTACACGGCGTAGTTCGAACTCATGGGCGTTTCGCGGCTGTTGGCCAAGGCGTGGGTGGCGACCTGTCTGTTCGCCGGAGCGCACGCGCTGCGGACCGCGATCCTGAGCGGCGTCAATCCCTGGCCGACGGTGCTGCAGGTGCTGGTCGCCACGATTCTGTTCGCGGCGATGGGACTGTTGTTCGTCGGCGGCTATGGCGTATCGCGCGATGCTTTTCACGCCCGCGCGACGGCGATCTTCAAGTTCGGCAAGAAGACGCCGCGTACCATGCCGATGTTCAACGACGTCGTCTTTCTCTGTTTCGCCGTCATGAGCTTCGTCGTTCAGGTGTGGTACGCGCCGCGCCATCTTTCCGGCCGGGTGACCGAAGCCGTCGAGAACGCACTCTATTTCGCCATCCCGGGCAACGCCCTGGTGATCGCACGGCTGGATGCCTGCGCCATCGACGGCGGACGCGTGTTCGCTTCGTCGGCAGCCTGGTTTCTGGCGCTGGTGTTTGCGGCATCGGCGATATCGCGGCTGAAACAGACCGCCGACGCGATGCGGGTGGACCGCATGCTGCATCCGCAAAGCCTGTCGCCGATGGGATTGGCCGCCGTACTTGGGATCGTGGCGGTGGTGGGCATCCAGTGCCTGTTCGTTGGGGCGCCGATCGTCTTATTGCCGTGCAGCGCCTTCATCGGATTGCCCGGCCAACTGCTGATCGGCTTTGCGCCGCTGGTGTTCGCTTACGTCGTCTACGCCGCTCTGGCGGCTCTGCTTGCGAGTGGCGGCGAGAAGTAACCAATTGCCGAAATTCTGGGCGTTTTCTACCGTTGCGTAACTTTTTTTTACCGTAGTACGTGTAAATCGGATGGCGGGTTCTATGAATGCGCTGTCATGCACGTCCTTGGTTATCGAGCTTTCACCAAGTTTTTCCGCAATTCCAAAGGAAACATTGCCTGGGTATATGCCCTGGCGATGGTGCCGCTGACCTTGGCAGCAGGGGCGGGGATCGACTTCATCACCGCGATCGATGCCAAAACGGCACTGCAGAATGCGATCGATTCCGCCGTTTTGGCCGGTGCGAGCGCCGGTAATTCGACCAGTGCCGCCGCGACCGTGTTTGCCGCTGAACCGTTATCGAAGTTCGGCGTGGCAGCCTCGCCGGTCTTTACGGTCAATTCGGATTCCAGTTTTACCGGTAAGGTGACGGCCACCGTCCCGGTGAGTTTCCTGTCGCTGGCCGGCATTAAGACGCTCACCGTTCAGGTCTCGGCGACAGCCAAGGTGGGCGGCACCTCGACCGCCTGTATCCTGGTGCTGGACAAGACGGCGTCGCAGGCGCTGCTGATGAATAACGGGGCTGACATCGAGGCGCCCAAGTGCGAAGTCCATGTCGCTTCGAAGGGCTACCCGGCGGCGGTCTTCAATGCCCAAACGACGATTTCAAGTGCGAAGACCTGCATCGCGGGCACATCCATCCTGGATAACGGCGGCACCCATCCCAATATGTCGACAGGCTGCAGCGTGGCGGCCGATCCTTTTGCCGGCACTCTGCCGACGCCGTCGACCTCATCCTGTACCTACAACAGCGGCAATTACAACGGCGGTTCGTACACGATGTCGCCGGGCGTCTATTGCGGCTGGTTCAATTTCAACGGCAACAACAATCTGACCTTCAGTCCCGGCGTCTATGTCATCAAAGACGGCGGCTGGAACGTTAACGGCGGCACTTGGACCGGCGACGGCGTGACCTTCTATTTCGCCGACACTTCGAAGATCCAATTCAACAGCGGCGTGAAAGCGACCCTTTCCGCTCCAGCCGGCGGTGCCTATGCGGGCATCCTGATGTACGAGGCCGGCGGTTTGCCGCTCAGCCAGTTTGTGCTCGACGATTCCAAGGGGCACGTCCTGAACGGCCTCATCTATCTCCCGAGCCGCCAGATGACCCTCAATTCCGGCGCCAATGTCACCACCGATCAGGTCTCGGTGGTGGTCGATACCCTGATCGTCAACAATGCCACTTGGTATGTCTCTCCGCCGACGACCAAGGCCATCACCGGGTCCGGCTCCAGCGGCAGCGCCTTCTTGATCAAGTGATCTAGGTACTTCCACGGATGACTTAGGAGTCCGTTAGGCCCCGCCATGCTACAACCATAGCGATAGTAGTGGGGGCTGTCATGGCAATGGTGAAGTGGGGGCGCGAACTCAGCGTCGGTGTGCCTAGTCTGGATCAGCAGCATGAGAAAATTCTGTTTCTTCTCAATATCTTGCAGGAGGGGCTGATGTCGGGCAAAGGCAAGATCGAGCTTGGTGGCGTGTTGAACCAGCTCGTCACGGCGACGGCATCTCATATCCGCTACGAAGAAGGGCTGCTGGCACGCGCCGGCTACGGCGATGGTCCGGCCCACCACGACGAGCACGCGGAATTGATGCGCCAGTACTGCGGTATCAGCCGGCAGTATGAAACCATCGGTCCCAGTGTCTTGTCGCTTCCGGTGATGGGCTTCCTCAAGAACAGCCTAATGACCCATATCCGGGGTTCCGACGCAGGCTATCGCGATTGCCTCATCGCCAATGGCATCCAATAGGCTTCTGCACAAGGTTCTTGTTTTGCGGGTAAGACCGGTAACCGGCCTTGTTGGCTCCGCGCCCGACCGGACCCTCTGTTAACCATGAAAATTACTTGGTTAGGGCGGGGAAACCTTCACGTGAGGACAGGTGTAACAAGACGAAACATAAAATGACTCGCACAAAGGCGACGCCCGGTCAGTATGTGCCTGTCATCACGGGGGAATTCCTGTGTCGCCTATTCGTATCGTGCGTCAGAGTGGACTTTTGAAAGCCGCCGTCATCGGCGCTGGAGCGTTCGGCCGCCACCATGCCAACAAGTATCGTGGCATCGAGGGCGTCGAACTCGTCGCCATTGCCGATCCGTCGCCGGAAGTCCGTCGCAGTGCGCCCACGACGTATGGCGTGCGCGGCGTTGCCGATTGGCGCGAGCTTTTGGGTGAAGTCGATCTGGTCAGCGTGTGCTCGCCGGCCACCACTCATTCCACCATTGTGCGCGCCTTCCTCAATGCCGGTGCCAATGTGATGGTCGAGAAGCCGATCGCGACTTCGGTTGAAGAAGCCGACGACCTGGTCACTTTGGCCGCGAAGACCGGCCGTGTACTGACGGTTGGTCATCAGGAACGCTTTGTTTTCGCCCATACGGGCCTTTTGGATTACGACGAAGTGCCGCTCGAAGTGTCGTGCTGGCGCAAGGGTCCGTGGACCGGCCGTGGCGCCGACGTGTCCTGCGTGCTCGACCTCATGATCCATGACCTCGACCTCGTGCATCAGCTCATTCCGGGCAAGGTGCGCAGCGTGCAGGCGCGCGGCCGTTGCGAAAAGTCGCTGCTGGCCGACGACGTGCAGGCGGCGGTGATGTTCGAGAACGGCGCCATCGCGCGTCTCGAGACCAGCCGCGTGGCGGCCGAACGCAGCCGCGGCATGAAGGCGGTCTATGCCGACGGCATCGTCGAGATCGATTTCCTCACCCGCAAGGTGATCAACACCACGCCGCGCGCGCTCAATGACCTCGACGTCAGCGATCCGCTCGGTGAATCGGTGACCTCGTTTGTCGAATCAGTACGGACCGGCAATCCGCCGCTGGTGCGCCCGGAGCAGGCGCGCAATGCCCTGGCTACTGCAGTCCTGATCGATGAAGCCTGGGAACGCTCCATCCGTTCTCGCGTCCGCCGCGACGTCCTGGCTGTCGCCGCCGCGAACTGATCGTTTCTCGCTACTGCCTTACAAGGGCGGGCCTTCCGGTCCGCCCTTTTTGCTTGTAGGGACAGAGGCGGGCCCTGTCTGGCGTAGCGGTAAGCGAAGCCGGGGTTGCAGCGCCGTAGCCATCAGGCGAAGGCGGGTTTATTTATGCTCAAAAGTGTACTAAATACCTCCCGTGACTGACCACATCCGCATCGCTCTCGCCCAGCTCAACCCGACCACGGGCGACCTCGCCGGCAATCTCGCCAAGGCCCGCGCCGCGCGCGCCGCCGCGGCCGACGCCGATGTCATCCTGTTTCCCGAGCTCTTCATCGTCGGCTACCCGCCGGAGGACTTGATCCTCAAGCGCGCGTTTGTCGACGAAGCGCTCGCTGCCGTGGAAGCGCTCGCCGCCGACACCGCGTCGGGACCGGCCGTCCTGATCGGCACGCCCTGGCGTGAAGACGGCAAGCTCTACAATGCGGTGGCCTGTCTCGACGGCGGCAAGATCGTCGGCCGCACCTTGAAGGGCGATCTGCCCAACTACGGTGTGTTCGACGAAAAGCGCGTGTTCGTCCCTGGCTCCGCCGCAGCGCCCTTTGATGTGCGCGGTGTGAAACTCGGCGTGCCGATCTGCGAAGACATTTGGTCGGACGATACAATTGTTCGTGCGATTGCCGCCGCCGGAGCCGAGATCCTGCTGGTGCCCAACGGTTCGCCTTATGAAGCGGGCAAGGAAGACGTCCGCCTCAATCTCGTGAAGGCGCGCGTGGCCGCGGCGGGCAAGCCGATGGCGTATCTCAATATGGTCGGCGGCCAGGACGAAGTCGTATTCGATGGCGCTTCGATGGTGGTGAATGCCGATGGATCGCTGGCGCGGCTGATGCCGCCGTGGGTGGAAAAAGTCGTCACCACCGAATGGAAACGCGCCAGCTCCGGCTGGGTCTGCACGCCCGGCGAAATCGCGCCGCCCGAGGAGCGTTCGCAGTCGGTCTATCATGCGATGATGCTGGGCCTCAGGGATTACGTGAACAAGAACCGCTTTCCCGGCGTGGTGCTCGGCCTTTCCGGTGGTATCGATAGCGCCTTGTCGGCTGCGGTCGCCGTGGATGCGCTGGGCGCCGATCGCGTGCGCTGCGTGATGCTGCCGTCGCGCTATACTTCCGACGACAGTCTGGTCGATGCCGAGGAATGCGCCAAGCTGCTCGGCGTGAACTACGAAATCGTTGCCATCGAAGAAGCGGTGAAGACGTTCGGTTCAATGCTGGCGCCGGTGTTTGCCGGCCGTGCCGCCGATACGACCGAAGAGAACATCCAGTCGCGCATCCGCGGTCTGATCCTGATGGCGATCTCCAACAAGTTCGGCCCGATGGTGCTGACGACCGGCAACAAGTCCGAGATGAGCGTCGGCTACGCCACCCTCTATGGCGACATGTGCGGCGGCTACAATGTGCTGAAGGACATCTACAAGATGGAGGTGTTCCGCCTCAGCCATTGGCGCAATGCGCATTTGCCTGAAGGCGCCAAAGGCCCGAACGGCCGCGTCATTCCCGAGCGCATCATCACCAAGCCGCCGACCGCCGAGCTGCGCGCCAACCAGACCGACCAGGACAGCCTGCCGCCGTACGAAATTCTCGACGGCATTTTGCTGTGTTTGGTCGAGCAGGAATTGTCGTTCGAGGAAGTCGTTGCCAAAGGCTATGATCCCGCCACCGTCAAGCGGGTCGAACATTTGTTGTACCTCTCCGAATACAAGCGCCGCCAAGCCCCGCCGGGAGTCAAAATCGGCCCCCGCAACTTCGGCCGCGACCGCCGTTATCCCATCACCAACGCTTTCAGAGACGCACGATGACGACGAATGCGACGAAAGCCAAAAAGCCAAAGGGAGATATTCGTCGAGTACTGCTTGATCTCTATGATATCAGGATGAGTGTTGCCGCGGGTGGATACGGGCCTGAAGAGCATAATGTGCTCGCAGCATCCCTATCGTTCGCAAAGGCTTTTTTTAATCTCAGAACAGCCGAAATTTCTGAACGAATTGGCGTTTCTTATAGAATATTGTCAAACTTAGCAGATGGTGGAACACCAAAGCTCGAAAACTTTCTGCGGTGCACCAATAATCTTATACTTCTGTTTGAGGAATGGATCGCTGACCATCCAGAGATCGCTCCAGTTGTTTCAGGGGTACCTGCAGATTGGCGAGTTCTGAGAAATACTGCCGCGCAGAAAATTCAAGTTATATCAGAACAGATTGTTGAGCTGCTCGATGTAGTTAGGCACAGTAATGCGCTCGCAATGAGTGACACAGTGCTACCACCAGAGCTAAAGGCTCAGCTCATTGCGCTGCTAGAGGCAACCCTTGCTCAATTGCGTTCCCCGCTCGTCGAAAAGTCATTTATTACAAAAATAGGGAATTGGCTGTTGGGTCTGAGTAAAAAGGCTGCTGTTGATTTGGGGGCGGGTGTTTTTGAGAAGTTGGCAAAGAACGTTGGTGGTGGGCTGATTGATGTTATGGAAGACACGCTAACATGACCACCGTCGTCCGCTTTGCTCCGTCGCCCACCGGTTTGCTGCATGTCGGCAATGCCCGCACGGCTGTGCTCAATTACCTGTTCGCCAAGAAGGCGGGCGGCAAATTTCTGCTGCGCATCGACGACACCGACACCGAGCGCTCGAAGAAAGAATACGAAGACGGCATTATCGAGCATCTCGGCTGGCTCGGCATTCGCTATGATCTCTTCGCCCGCCAGTCGGAGCGCGCGCCGCAGCATCAGGCCGCCGCGGAGCTGTTGAAGAAGATCGGCCGGCTTTATCCCTGCTACGAATCCCAGCTTGAGCTCGACCGCCGCCGTCAGCGTCAGATCGCGAGCGGCAAACCGCCGGTCTATGACCGCGCCGCGCTGAACCTTACCGCCGAAGAACGTGCCAAGCTGGAAGCTGCCGGCAAGCGGCCGCATTGGCGTTTCAAGCTCTCGCAGAAAAAGGTCAAATGGACCGACCTCATCCGCGGCGAAGTCGAGATCGATACGGCGAACCTGTCGGACCCGGTTCTCATCCGCGAAGACGGCCGTTTCCTCTACACTCTGCCGTCGGTGGTCGATGATGTCGATTTCGGTATCACCCACATCATCCGCGGCGAGGATCACGTCACCAACACGGCGGTGCAGATCGAGATTTTCGAAGCCCTGTCCGGCAAGGCGCCGGCGTTCGCCCATCACCCGCTGTTGATCGGGGCAGGCGGCGAAGCACTGTCGAAGCGGCTGGGTTCGCTGTCCCTCAAGCTTCTGCGCGAAGACGGCATCGAGCCGATGGCGGCGGTCAGCTATCTCGCCAAGACCGGCACCTCCGACGCCATTGCTCCGCACGTGTCGCTGGACGAGCTCCTGGCCAGTTTCGACATGGCCAAGATCGGCCGTGCCCCGGCCCATTTCGATCCGGCCGAGCTCGGCAAGCTCAATGCCAAGCTGTTGCACCTGTTGCCTTATGCGATGGTCGAAGGCCGTTTGCGTGCGGCCGGTGTCGGTGGCGAGGCGTTCTGGGACGCGGTGAAAGCGAATCTTGCGCGTTTCTCGGACGTGAAAGATCTGTGGCCGCTGGTTGTCGGCCCCGTCGCGCCGGTGATCGAGGATAACAATTTTGTTGCGCAGGCCGCTGCCGCGCTGCCGCCGGAGCCGTGGGACGAGGGCACTTGGAGCGTGTTCACCAAGGCCGTAGCCGCCGCCTCGGGCCGGAAGGGTAAGGATCTTTTCCATCCGCTCCGTTTGGCCCTGACCGGCCTGGACCATGGACCGGAGCTGAAAAAGCTGCTACCGCTCATCGGACGGCAGCGGGCCCTTGCCCGCCTCAAAGGGGAAACGGCGTGACTTTTCTCGCCACCATGATTACGGCGCGAATTTGCGGCTAAAGCCGCGACACTCCCCTTTTGCCCAAAACCCAGAACCGACGTATTTAACCTTCTCCGCCCGGGGAAGGGTTCGCCGCGCTTTGAAGAAGTGATCTGCCATGTCCATTCGCCTGCACAACACGCTTACCCGTCAGAAAGACCAGCTCGACGCCCAGCCGGGCTTCGATCCGAGCAATGTCCGCATGTATGTCTGCGGGCCGACGGTCTACGACTATGCCCATATCGGCAACGCCCGGCCGGTAATCGTGTTCGATGTGCTGTACCGCCTCTTGCGCCACATCTACGGCGCCGATCACGTCACCTATGTTCGCAACATAACGGACATCGACGATAAGATCAACGCGCGCGCGGCGAAGACGGCCAAGGAAAAGGGCATCTCGGTCGAACAGGCCCGTGTCGAGATCACCACCAAGACCGCGCAGCAATATCTCGATGACGTTGCCGCGCTCGGCTGCCTGATGCCGAACCACACCCCGCGCGCCACCGAATACGTCTCGGGCATGATCGAGATGATCGGCGAACTGATCGCGGCCGGTCACGCCTATGCCGCCGAAGGCCATGTGCTCTACGACGTGTCGTCCAAGTCCGATTATGGCAAACTCTCGCGCCGCTCGCTCGACGAGATGATGGCTGGTGCACGAGTCGAGGTCGCTCCCTACAAAAAGAACCCGATGGATTTCGTGCTGTGGAAGCCGTCGGACGATCAGACCCCAGGCTGGGAGTCGCCGTGGGGCCGCGGTCGTCCCGGCTGGCACATCGAATGCTCGGTAATGGGCGGCAAGCTGCTTGGCGACAGCTTCGACATTCACGGCGGCGGCGTCGATCTGATGTTCCCGCACCATGAAAACGAAATCGCGCAAAGCGAGGGCTGCCATCACGGCAAGCCGCTGGCGAACATCTGGATGCACAACGGCTTCCTGCAGGTCGAAGGCGAGAAGATGTCGAAAAGCCTCGGCAACTTCATCACCATCAACGATCTTCTCAAAGATTGGCCGGGCGAAGTGCTGCGCCTCAACATGCTGCGCACGCATTATCGTCAGCCGATCGATTGGACGCTGGCGGGCCTCAAGGAATCCCATCGCACCCTGGAGCATTGGTACGGTGCCGCGGCGCCGGAAGGCGGTGCGGTTCCGGCCGCTTTCCTCGATGCGCTGGAAGACGATCTCAATACGCCGAAAGCGATTGCCGAGCTGCACCAGGCCGATCCGGCCGGCATGGCGGCGGCGCTGCACCTGATGGGCTTCTCGGTCGATCCGGCGCAGATCGCGCTCAAGCTGTCGGAGGGTGTTTCGCCTGAGGAAATCGAAGCGCAGATCGCCGCCCGTACTGCCGCGCGCAAAGCCAAGAACTTCAAGGAAAGCGACCGCATCCGCGATGAACTGTTGGCGAAAGGTATCACGCTGAAAGACGGCGCCGCGGGGACAACCTGGGAAGTCACAAAATGAGCAAGGATCGCCTCTACATCTACGACGTCACCTTGCGTGATGGTGCTCAGACGCAAGGGGTGGATTTTTCGGTCGACGATAAGCGTCAGATCGCAGAGGCGCTCGATGCGCTCGGGATTGATTACGTCGAAGGCGGCTGGCCCGGCGCCAATCCGGCGGATACGGAGTTTTTCTCCGAACGTCCTCCACTCAAGAAAGCCCGCTTCGCCGCGTTCGGCATGACCAAGCGCGCAGGGCGCAGCGTCCATAACGATCCCGGTTTTTCCGCTGTGGTGAATTCGTCGGCGGAAGCGGTGTGCCTGGTCGGCAAAACCTGGGATTTCCAGGTCGATGTCGCGCTCGGTATTCCGCGCGATGAAAATCTCGAAGCCATCACAGAATCGATCGCGGCGGTGAAGGCGGTTGGGCGCGAAGCCCTGTTCGATGCCGAACACTTCTTCGACGGCTACAAGGCCAATCCCGAGTATGCGATCGACTGCATCAAGGCGGCGCATGAGGCAGGTGCCGAATGGGTCGTGTTGTGCGACACCAACGGCGGCTCGATGCCGAGCGAAGTGCATGAGATCGTGTCGGAGGTGCTGGTCGAAATCCCCGGCATCCGTCTCGGCATCCATGCCCACAACGATACCGAACAGGCCGTCGCCAACAGTCTGGCCGCGGTGGAAGCCGGTGTCCGTCAGGTGCAGGGCACGCTCAATGGCCTCGGCGAGCGTTGCGGCAACGCCAATCTGTGTTCGATCATCCCGAGTCTGATGCTGAAGGAGCCGTTCGCGTCCACGCTGGAACTCGGCATCTCGACCGATCAGTTGAAGACGCTGACTCGCGCCAGCCGCATGCTGGACGAGATTCTCAATCGCGCCCCCGCGCGTCATGCGGCTTATGTCGGTCCATCGGCGTTTGCGCACAAAGGCGGTCTGCATTCCTCCGCCATGCTGAAGGACACACGCACTTACGAGCATGTGCCGCCGGAAAGCGTCGGTAATCGCCGCAAGATCCTGGTTTCCGATCAGGCGGGGCGTTCCAATCTTTTGGCGCGGCTCAGCGATGCCGGCATCAATGTCGATGCCAAAGATCCGCGGCTGACGAAGCTGCTCGAAGATATCAAGGAACGCGAGCATCTCGGTTATACCTACGACGGCGCCGAAGCCTCGTTCGAACTGCTCGCCCGCCGCGCGCTCGGCGAAGTGCCGGCGTTCTTCGAGGTCGATCGCTTCCGCGTCATCGTCGAAAAGCGTCACAACGCGCATGGCGAACTGCAGACGGTGTCGGAAGCCATGGTGCGGGTGCGGGTTGACGGCGAGACTTATTACAATGTCGATTTCGGCCAAGGCCCGGTCGACGCGCTGTCGAACGCCTTGCGCAAGGACCTCGGCAAATATTCGAGCTATCTCGCCGATCTGTCTCTCACGGACTATAAAGTTCGTATCCTCACCGCCGGAACCGAGGCTATTACACGGGTTATGGTGGAGTCGAAGGACGGCAAGGGCACGCGCTTTTCCACCGTCGGCGTATCGGAAAATATTGTCGACGCCTCGTTCGAAGCCCTCGTCGATGCCATCTACCTGAAGCTTCTGCGCGACGGGGCGCGGCCGTAACGCGAATGTGATGGGAGCCGGGCATCCCCGGACCTTATGTAACGACGATGTCCAAAGAGCTTTCATCGCCGCCCAACGAAACGGCCGGAATCGTCTATGCCGTCGGCTCCTACGCTTTGTGGGGTGTGCTGCCGCTCTACTGGCACCTGCTCGGCAGCGTGCCGCCGTTCGAGCTTTCCTATCACCGCATGGTGTGGTCGGCGCTGTTCGGCGTGATCGTGATACTGCTTTTGGGCCGACGCGCCGAAGTGTTTGCAGCGTTGCGCAACCGCAAGGTTCTGCGGGCGCTGTCGCTGTCGTCCGTGTTCATCGCCTGCAACTGGACGCTTTACATCTATGCCATTGCCAAGGCGGAACTGGTTGAGGCTTCGCTCGGCTATTATATCAATCCGCTCCTCAACATCGCCATCGGCGTTGCACTCCTGGGCGAACGCATGTCGCCGCTGCGCCTTGTTGCGATCGGTCTTGCTGCCGTCGCCGTGCTGTTCAAGGCGTTGACCCTCGGCCATTTCCCGTTCATCGCGCTCGGGCTCGCGGTGACGTTTGCGGTCTACGGCTATATCCGCAAGCTGACGCCGGTGGCCGCGCTCGACGGCATGACCATCGAAACCTGTCTGCTGCTGCCGTTCACCGCCGGCATCCTCCTGTTCTGGGGCTGGCAAGGCTCGGGCGCCTTCACGCCGGTGCATCCCGGCACGGACATTCTTCTCATTCTCGGCGGGCCGTTGACGGCACTGCCGCTGATCCTGTTCGCGGCCGGTGCGCGCCGCGTCCGATTGTCGACGCTCGGGTTCCTGCAATATTTGTCGCCGTCGATATCGCTCCTGATCGCCGTGTATGTACTGGGCGAGCCGTTCACCAAGACCGATATGACGGCGTTCGGCTGCGTTTGGGCGGCGCTGGTCCTGGTGGCGCTCGACGGCCAGTTGCGATCTCGGGCGAATGCCTGATTTCGGGTCGATTTTTCCGGCCAAATAATTCGGCATTGAAGACTCGCCACCGGCACCTTACCTAAAGAAGCTTGGACGACGGGGAATAGCTATGGCGAGATCGCTGCTGGAAGAAGGCGAGGGCGTACCGACCTTGCGGCCGCTGTGGGCCCTGATGCCGTATTTGTGGCCGAAAGGGCGCCGCGACCTCAAGTGGCGGGTGGTGATTTCGCTCGTCTGCTTATTGGGTGCCGTGGCGGCGACCGGCGTCTATCCCCTGTTCATGGGCTGGGCGACCAACAAGCTGGCGGTCAAACCATATTACAGCATCCCGCTCGGCATCACGATCGTATTCATCGTGTCGTACGCCTTCGGCCGCATCATGATGCAGGCGATGGCGCAATTGCGCGACGGCATCTTTGCGCGGGTGCAGTACCACGCCATGCGCGAAGTTGGCGTTAAGACCTTCGCCCATCTGCATTCGCTGTCGCTCAGGTTCCATCTCGAACGCAAGACCGGCGGCCTCAGCCGCGTGATCGAGCGCGGCACCAAGGGCATCGACACCCTGTTGTCGTTCGCCATCTTCTCGATTTTTCCGACCATCTTCGTGCTGATCGTGTTCAGCGTCGAGATGTATGCCACCCTCAATCTGGCCTCGACCATGGTCATGCTGGTGACGGTTGCGCTCTATGTCTGGTTCACCTTCGCCATTACCCGCTGGCGCATCCAGTTCCGCCGCGACATGAACCTGTCGGACCAGGATGCCAACACCAAGACGGTCGACAGCCTGCTCAATTACGAAACGGTGAAATACTTCAACGCCGAAAAGCACGAGACCGCGCGGTTCGATGTTTCGATGGAGAAGTTCACCAACGCCTCGATCCAGTCGCAGACCTCGTTGTCGGTGCTCAACACTGGGCAGGCGATCATTATCAATATCGGCATGGGCATCGTGCTGGTCCTGGCGGCGCTGGGCGTCAAGGCGGGCACCTACACGCTGGGCGATTTCGCCACCGCCAATGCCATCCTGTTGCAGCTTTACGTGCCGCTGAATCTGCTCGGCACCGTCTACCGCGAAATCGTGCAGGCCCTCGTTGATATGGACGCGATGTTCCGCCTGCTCGGCCAGCGCGAAGAGGTGAAGGACAAGCCTGGCGCTCCGGCGCTGAAGGTTTCGGGTGGTGAGATCCATTTTGACAATGTCGTGTTTGCTTATGAACAGGCGCGGACCGTGCTGAAGGGTATTTCCTTCACCGTTCCGGCCGGCAAGACCGTCGCGATCGTCGGGCCTTCGGGGGCCGGCAAGTCGACTATCAGCCGCATCCTCTACCGCTTCTACGACATAGCGTCGGGCCGCGTGAGCATCGATGGCCAGGACATTCGCGACGTGACGCAGGATTCCTTGCGCGCCGCCATCGGCATCGTTCCGCAGGATACGGTCCTTTTCAACGACACCGTACGCTACAACATCGCTTACGGCCGCATCGGCGCGGCGGACGCGGAGGTCAAGGAAGCGGCGCGTCTGGCCCAGATCGACAGATTCATTC
>JAHFQC010000153.1 GCA_023259375.1 Alphaproteobacteria bacterium | reverse complement strand
CCGCCGTTCCAGTAATAGTTGCCTTCGGCGATGTAGCGCGCCGCGGTGATGACGTCCGGCTTCTCGCGGAAGCCGCGCACCTTGTAGGCGCCCTCGGCCAGCGCGTCGCCGCGCTCGATATAGCCATAGCCGGTTTCCGGGGCGGTGGGTTCGAGGCCGAAGGTGACGATGTTGCCGGCCTCGGCGGCTTTCACCGCCTTGTCGAGCGCGGCGCGGAACGCGGCCTCATCGCCGACGACGTGATCGGAAGGAAACAGCGCCACGATCGCTTGCGGATCGTTCTCGCCGGCGACCAGCGCCGCAACGGCAGCGGCCGGGGCGGTATTGCGGCCCATCGGCTCCAGCACGATGGCACTCGGCGACAAACCGATCTGATGCATCTGTTCGGCCACCAGGAAGCGGTGATCGTCGTTGCAGATCAGGATCGGCGAAGCCGCTCCGGGAACGCCGACGCGCGCCACGGTCTCCTGAATCATGGTGCGCTCGCCATGCAGCGGCAACAGCTGCTTGGGCAGCGAGCCCCGCGACAGCGGCCACAGCCGCGTGCCCGAACCACCGGACAGGATCACCGGATAAATCGTCATACCAAAACGCCTTGCTTGTTCACGCCCGCACCATAAAACCTTGCCGCCGGATTTGGAATTGCCCTTACAGGTTTACGGTCAACGCCGCTTCGACGGAGGCCTGGAAGCCGTGGTCGGGGCGCGGACGATCATCTTGCAACCGCCCTTCGAGATCGATGCGCCAGTGCCGGCCGGTAAAGGTCAGCGGCAGTGACGCCCGCGCCACGCCCATATTCACCGTGACCGGCGCCGTGGTGACCGCATTGCCCCAAGAATTGGCCGGCGTCGACACCTGGGCGTGATGATAGGTGAGCGTGAAGCTGCGCGCCGCGTCGTCAGTGAAGGCGGTCTGCACGGAAAACAGCCGGCTATCGCTGTCGAGACTGAAACCGAGGGTACGGCCGCGATAGCGCATCCCATCGACATAGCTGTAGTTGTTGTAGGCCATGCCGTGCTGCACAGTGCTGCCGAACAGGTTCTGGGTTGCAACGCTGTCGGTGTACTCGACCGTAAAGCGCCCCACCCCGCTCTTGAGCGGCAGGAACAGACTGCCGCCGAACTGGTGACTGGTGGAGGAATGCGAGACTGGGTTGGTGTCCTCGTTCATTGCCTGGGTGTAGACCTCGAATCCCCAATGCGCGAACGAGCGGCTGTAGCGGATGTCGATATTGCCTTGATCGTTGACGATGTCGGTGTGCTTGGGATCGTTCGCCAGGTTGAAATACCCTACCAACGGCTTGCAGGGATGGCCGGTGCCACACATTGAGTCGATACGCGCCAAGCCGATTTCGAGATGCGGAATCGGGCTGAACACGAACCGCAATCCGTTATAGACCGTGTTTTTCGCAACCCGCTTGCCGCCGAGCTGCCCAACGAAGAACTCGATCTGATATGGCCCCAACCACGACAGCACCGGTGTCTCGAACGGCGTGGTGGACACCCGCGCGAAGCCGATTTGCGGTATCGGCCGGGCGTTGGTCGAAACCGACAGCGCCGAAATCCATCCCGGCCCCCACCAGTGATCGACATAGCCGCCATAGATCACCGCATCGCCGATCCGCTGGGCGATGAAGGAGCCGTCGGGATCGAGAATTTGCCGGTCGCCTTTTGTGGTGGTGCGTGCACCACGTGCCAGATGCAGCGCCGTACCGCTCCACAGATAATCGACGACGACTTTGCCTTCCAGTGTTTGCCGCCCGAGCCCGTCGAAACCGCGCACCATGCTCGGCGTACTGGCCGCATCGAAGGTGACGGCAACCTTCAGCTTCTTGAGGCGCGTTTCTTCGGTACCGCGCGCGCGCAGTCTTTGCGCCGCCGCCCGGATGTAATCGGGCGCGCCCACCAGCGACGCCGTATCCAGCCGGTCGAGCAGCCCGGCCCACGGCACCGGCCAATGGGTGGTGACATTGTCGATGACGCCGGCACCGGCCAGCAGTTCGATGTCGGTGCGCAGGGCGGCGTCGCCCGGCTCGGCCCATGGCCCTGCTGCGGCTGAGGCCGCAAACAACAGTCCGAAACCGGCAAGCCGAATTCGCATAACGCCTCCAGAAGCGCTTTCAGGATAAGGGGGCTGATATTCCGTCAGAAGACCGGGGAATGAAAGATCGCCTGACGGCGGCGGCACCGAACGACCTAGAACGAAACCAATGTGCGCAACGCCGCAGGCCGGCGTCAACGTTAGACGAGAACACAAGCGAGCTGCCGCTGCGTCAGCGCCGAGCACAAAGCCTCAGCCCCCTTACGGGTCGGCACAGCGGTTCTGAGGCGCCACAGCCGCTTACCGGCCCGATCCAGCGGCACCGCGATCGGCGTCAAACTGCGCAGCGCATCGCCCGAGGCCGCGGAAATCTTGTCCCACGCCGCGCGCGCCGTAGCTTCCGTCTGAAACGCGCCCAGCTGCACCAGAACCGGCTTTTCGCCCGGCACAGGCCTATCGATCTCCGGCTTCACGACGAGCGGCTCCGAGGCCGCAATCGCGTAGCTCTCGTCCTGGGACGGGCGAAGACCTGATTCGGTTTTGGCGGGCATCACCCCGGCGAGAGCTTCCGCCGCCAAGGTAAAGCCGGGATTGGCGGCCAAGGCCTTCTGGAAATAGTCACGCGCCGTTTCGACGTCGCCTTGCTGGCGGGCGATCAGGCCGAGACCGTAATTAGCGCGTTCCAGCGTAGCCCCGGGGCATTTCAGGGCCGCACTATAGTCGCGCCGCGCGGCATCGAGTGCGCCACTGCGGCGGAAGGCATCGGCGCGGCTGTTGAGGGCCGGCGCCAGCGCGGGCTCGAGCCGCAAGGAAGCGCTGTAGTCGGCCACCGCGGCGCGCATATTGCCGAGCCCGTCATAGGCAATGCCGCGATCGTAAAGCGCGCGCGCCCGGTCGGCGCGGGACAAATCTTTGGCTGCGATGGCGAGTGACAGTTGTTCGACGGCCTCGCCGTACCGTCCGGTTTGCTCCAGCGTGACCGCCGATTCGATCTGCGCGCGCGCGACAGCGTTTGCTGATGGCGCCGGTGCAGGCGCTGCCAGCGCTGTCATCATGATCGCAATGCACGCAACGCGCGCCCGGTACACGTAGGCTCTCCAGAAAAAACAAGTATTGCGATTGCGAGTAGACGCAAACCGGCGCGATATGCGAATACAGAGTGCAAAGCACGTCAACTTACGCACAGGTTCCTATGACCACGCCACGCCCCGTTCGTAAAGCCGTTCTCCCCGTCGCCGGTCTCGGCACGCGTTTCCTGCCCGCAACCAAGGCGGTCCCAAAGGAAATGCTGACGATCGTCGACAAGCCGGTGGTGCAGTACGCGGTCGAAGAAGCCAAGGAAGCGGGCATCGAACAGTTCGTGTTCGTTACCGGGCGCGGCAAGCAGGTCATATCCGACCATTTCGATCATGCCTACGAGCTCGAATCGCAGCTCGCCGCCCGGGAAAAGACCGACCAGCTCAATAGTCTTCTCGAAATGCTGCCGAAGACCGGATCGGTCGGCTTCGTGCGTCAGCAGAATCCGCTCGGCCTCGGTCACGCGGTGTGGTGCGCCCGCCATTTCATCGGCAACGAGCCGTTTGCGGTGCTCTTGCCCGACGATCTGATGGTGGGAACGCCGGGTTCGATCGCGCAGATGGTGGAAGCCTACAACCGCGTCGGCGGCGGCTGCATCGTTGCGGCGGAAAACAAGACGCGCGAAGAGACCAAGCGCTACGGCGTGGTGGATCCCGGCG
>JAHFQC010000043.1:6005-40094 GCA_023259375.1 Alphaproteobacteria bacterium | reverse complement strand
GACGGTTGACGGCGCTGCCAACGCCGACGTTGCGACCCGCGTCGGGCTCACGCCGGAAGCGATCGAGGAAATGTACCGCTATATGGCGATCGCCAATTACGAAGACCGGTTCGTCATTCCGACCTCGCATCGCGAATTGACCGAAGACGCCTACGACCTCAAGGGCTCGTGCGGCTTTACCTTCGGCGACGGCTGCTCGGGCGGGCATTCTGGTGCCCACTCCGGCGCCAAGAAAGGCCCCGCAACCCTCTTCACGACTTCGCGGAAAGGAGGATGAGATGGCATCGCCCTATAAAATCTTAAGCGCGCTGCTGTCGTATCCGACTGAGGACTTGGCTGCGGATGCGGCGGAGATCGCGGGCATCGTGCGTCAGACGGAGGAATTCTCCGCCCCGGTCCATCAGGGGCTGGCTGAACTGGCGCTCGATCTCAGCGCCTCCGATCTGATCGACTCCCAGTCGCGTTATGTCGATCTGTTCGATCGTTCGCGTTCGCTGTCGCTGCATCTGTTCGAGCATGTCTACGGCGAATCCCGCGACCGCGGTCAGGCAATGGTCGATCTGCGCCAGCGCTACCGCGATGCCGGACTCGATATCGCCAGCAACGAGTTGCCCGATTACCTGCCGCTGCTGCTCGAATTCCTGGCGCAGCGGCCGGAAGAAGAGGCGCGGCAATTGCTCGGTGACGCCGCCCACGTGCTGCGCGCCTTGCGCGAACGCCTTCAGGAACGCGGCAGCCTCTATGCGCCGGTGTTTGCGGCGCTGGAAGAATTGGGCCAGCGCGCGCCGGATGCCGAGCAATTGGCGGCGATGCGCAACGTGAAAATCGACGATCCGTCCGATCTCGCGGCGCTCGATCGCGTCTGGCAGGAAACGGAAGTGCAATTCGGTCCCAACGGCTTTGAAACGGGATGTCCGTCGGCCCGTCCGGCAGCGAGGGTGTGATGATCAACACGTTCTTCTTCGGACTCTACCCTTATATCTGCCTGACGGTATTTCTGGTCGGCAGCCTTTATCGCTTCGAACGCAGCCAATACACCTGGCGCAGCCAGTCGAGCCAGTTGCTCCGCCGCGGCCAGTTGCGCTGGGGTTCGAACCTGTTTCACCTCGGCATCCTGACCATCTTCGCCGGTCACTTCGTCGGGCTTTTGACGCCGGTGGTGGTGTGGGAAACGCTCGGCATCTCGCATACCTTCAAGCAGTTGATGGCGATGACGGTCGGCGGCATCGCCGGCGTGTTCTGCTATGCAGGTCTGGTGCTGCTGCTGCATCGCCGCCTGACCGACTCCCGCGTCCGCAAAACCTCGTCGTTTGGCGACATCGCGGTGCTGGTTCTGCTCCTGGCGCAGTTGACGCTCGGCCTTTGCACCATCGCAGTCTCGGCCCAGCATCTCGGCGGCGCCGAGATGCTGAAGCTGATGAATTGGGCGCAGCATGTCGTGACATTCCGCGGCGGCGCCGCCGATTTCGTCGCCGACGTCTCGATCATCTTCAAGCTGCACCTCATTCTCGGCATGAGCATCTTCCTGGTGTTCCCATTCACCCGCTTCGTGCATGTCTGGAGCGCACCCATCTGGTATGTCGGCCGTCAGGGCTATCAGATCGTGCGCGCCCGGCGCCGGTGACAGCATGGCGGGGGGAACGCTCGGTGTGATCCTGGCCGGAGGCGCCTCCAAGCGCTTCGGCACCAACAAGGCGCTCGCCGTGGTCGACGGCCGCGTTCTGGTTGCGCACGTCGCCGCGCGGGCGGCGCCGCAGTTGGATCTCCTGGTTCTCAATTCCGCCGACGACACCGCGCAAACCGGATTGACCGTCATTCCTGACCTAACGGCAGGCGAGGGTCCGCTCGCCGGTTGGATCGCGGGCCTGCGCTGGGCGAAGGCCGAAGGCTTCGCGCTGATGGCGACCTTCGCGTGCGACACGCCGCATTTTCCCGCTGACACCGTTCGCCGTCTTCAAGCCGCCATCACCGGCGTCGATTGCGCCATGGCGCGGCATGACGGGCAGGTGCATCACACCTTCGCGCTGGTGCGCACGTCGGCGCTTAGCCGCATCGAAGAGGCTTATGCGGGCGGCATGCGCCGCTTGCGCGCCGTAGGCGGGATTTTGAGTTGCGCTTTGCCGGATTTTTCCGACAATCGCGACGGGCCGGGCGGCGATGCGTTTTTCAACATCAACACTCGCGACGACCTCGCCGTGTTCGAAGGCTGGCATGGACATCTTCGCTAACGTGATCGGCATCGTCGGCTGGAAGAACAGCGGCAAGACCACGCTGGTCGAAAAGCTGGTGCAGGAGCTTGTGGCGCGCGGGCTTCGCGTTTCCACCATCAAGCACGCTCATCACGATTTCGACATCGATCATCCCGGCAAGGACAGCTATCGCCATCGCGCCGCAGGAGCGGGGGAAGTGATCGTCGCCTCGGCCAGCCGCTGGGCTTTGCTGCATGAATCCCGCGGCGCGCCGGAACCGGAACTGGCCGAGTTGTTGGCCAAGCTCAAGCCATGCGATCTCGTCGTGGTCGAGGGCTTTAAGCGTGGCCCGCATGCCAAGATCGAGGTCCGCCGCAGCGATGCCAATCCCTTGCTCGCCGCCGAAGACGCCAGCGTGATCGCCGTCGCCACTACCGATCCGGCGCTGGCGCAAGGGCATCCTTCGCTGCCGCTCGACGACGCCGCGGCCATCGCCGACTTTGTTTGCCGCGCGAAACATGTGGCGACCGTACCTGTAAATGCGTAACGGAATACGCTAGGGTTTCATTCATGTCGCTGGAACTCCTGAATCGCATGCCCCTGATCGACGGCTTCGGCCGTGTGGTCGATTATCTGCGCGTTTCGGTCACCGACCGCTGCAATCTGCGCTGCTCCTATTGCATGCGCGAGGCGATGCAGTTCCTGCCGCGTAAGGATCTGCTGTCGCTCGAGGAACTCGATCGCCTCTGCACCGCCTTCATCCATCGCGGCGTCAAGCGTCTCCGGCTGACCGGCGGCGAGCCGCTGGTGCGCAAAGGCGTGATGGATCTGGTTCGCAGCCTGTCGCGCCATCTCAGCTCTGGCGCGCTGGAGGAGTTGACGCTTTCCACCAACGGCGTGCTTTTGAAGGATCATGCCGAGGGGCTGGCGGCGGCGGGCGTCAAGCGGGTCAATGTTTCGCTCGACAGTCTCGACCGTGCCGGCTTTGCCCGCATCGCGCGCGCCGATCATCTGTACGAAGTGCTGGAAGGCATTGCCGCCGCGCAAGCCGCGGGCCTCAAGGTCAAGATCAACACCGTGGCGCTGAAGAACGACAACGCCGCCGAAATTCCCGACTTGATCGCCTGGGCCCATGCGCGCGGCATCGACATCACTTTGATCGAAACCATGCCGATCGGCGAAGTCGATGAGGACCGCACCGACCAGTTCGTTTCGCTCAAGGATGTGCGCGCCAATCTCGAATCCTTCTGGACCTTGACCGATCTCTCCGACCGCACCGGTGGCCCGGCGCGTTATGTGCGGGTGAACGAGACCGGCGGGCGGCTGGGCTTCATCACCCCGCTCAGTCACAATTTCTGCGATGCCTGCCGCCGCGTCCGCATCACCTGCACCGGCAAGATATATATGTGCGTCGGTCATTCCGCTTCGGTGGATTTGAAGGCGCCGCTCCGGGCGAGCGAAGGCGACGGGCCGCTCAATGCCGCCATCGACGCCGCGCTGGCGCTGAAGCCGAAGGCACACGATTTCCAACTGCCGGTGCGCGGGGCTGCGCCCGCGGTGCAGCGTCATATGTCGATGACCGGGGGCTGATGATGGTGAAACTGGTTTTCCTCGGCAAGTTTCGCGGCGAAGGACGCGACGATCTCGCGGTGCCGCCGAATGTGATGACCCTGGCCGACCTCAAGGACTGGTTGGCGCATCGCGATCCCGCACTGGGCGAGGCATTGGCCGCCACCCGCACGCATGTCGTCTTGAACCAGGAACTGGTGCACGACATGGCGCTGCCGATTGGCGACGGCGACGAAGTAGCGTTCCTGCCGCCGATGAGCGGAGGCTGAGATGGACATCCGCATCGCGCCCGAACCGTTCGATCCGCAAATCGAGGAGGCCGGTTTCACCGCCGGCCGCCGCGATATCGGGGCGGTGGTGAGTTTCACCGGCGTCTGCCGCGAGCGCACAAACGGCGAGGGCGTCGGTGAACTGTTCCTCGATCACTATCCCGGCTTCACTGAGAAGGAGATCGCCCGCATCGCCGCCGATGTCGCCGAGCGCAGCCAGTGTCCCGAGATCAAAGTGGTCCATCGCGTCGGCCGCCTCACGCCGGGCGAGCCTATCGTGCTGGTGGTGGCACTGTCGGAGCATCGCGCCAACGCCTTCGAGGCGGTGCGCCTGTTGATGGACTATCTCAAGACCGATGCCCCGCTGTGGAAACGCGAGACCGGCCCCGGCGGCGACCGCTGGATCGAGCCGCGCGCGGAAGACATCGCCCGCCGCGCCAAAGCCGACGCCTAACTACAGATCGTATTTGATCCCGATCTCGATGGTGCGGCCCAACGGATCGGCGATGAACGGATCATAGCCGAATTCCTCCTGCACCAGCGGCGGATCGCGGTCGAGAATGTTCTGCACCGTCAGGGTCAGGCTGACATTCTCCGCATACTGATAACGGTAGGTGAAGTCGGCGGTGATCCAGTTCTTGCCGTGTTCGTCGATTTGGGGGCCGGTGCGGTCGTCGGTCACCGCCGAGACGAAATTCACCGACAGCCGGAAATTGTGCTCGTCGAGCGCGTAGTTGGCGCTGGCGTTGGCGCGCGTGCGCGGCGCCGAAGTGGCGAAGGTCTGGAAGTTCAGCTTGCCCAGCCGGTCCAGCGCCGGTGTCACCTGCACGCCGTCGAGAATGGTCGCGCCTGTTTTCAGCTGCGTCACCCAGGTGCCGTTGAGCGCCAGCGTCAGATCGCCGGTCCCGAGCGGAAGATCGTACACGCTTTGCAGATCGAAGCCGGTCGTGGTCTGGCCCGGTCCGTTGCCGGTCAGGGTGGTGACCGTCGAGAACGTGTTGTTGCCGCTCATGCCGACGGTGCAGGTGGAATTGAAAGTGATGCGGCTCAGCAGCGGCTGCACCGTGGGATCGCAGGTCGTGATGGTGTGGCCGGGTCCGTTGAACACCAGATTGGCGATGGCGTTGGGTTCGGCGATGGTGCCGATCTGCCCTTTGGTGCGGATATCGAAATAGTCGATGATGATCTGGAAGTGGTTGTCATCGGCAAAGCCGCGGCCTTGCAGGATGGTGCCGACGTTCCACGACTTCGCGGTTTCGGGGCGCAGGTTCGGCGCCACCACGAAGCGTCCCGCCAGCCAGTTGCCGTTGGCGGCGTCGAATGTGCGGCCGTTGATGGTGGTGGCGCCCGGCACCGTGCCGAGCGGCGGCGCCAGATAGTTGGTGCCATAGGAACCGCGCAGCGACAGCGGCCCCCACACATCCCATTTGCCCGCGATCTTCCACACGTCGGCTTTGAGCCCGCCGTCGAATTCCTCGTGCCGCCCGCCGAGCTGGAAATTCAAATTATCGAGCACCGGGATCTGCAGCTCGCCGAAGATGGACCCTTGCGCCCGCGAGGCCGACACCGGCGGCTGGGTCGAGAACAGGATGAACGGGCTGTCGTTGAGGCCGCAGCCGCGATAATTCGGATCGGTGTTGGAGGCTGGCGTTTGCGGCATCGGCGTCGAGCCCGGTCCGTTGACGCCGGTGAAGTTCGACGGCCACGGGCAGGCGAGCGTGCCGTTGTAGACCGGATCGGGAATGTTCTGATGGCTTGCGAGATGGCGGTATTGTCCGCCCAGCGCCCAGCCCACGGCCCCGCCGGGTAGCACAAGTCCGCTGGAGCCGCTGAACACCAGATCGAGCGTCACGTCGCTGGCAATCGTATCGGTGGCGCGCGGATCGAACAGCCATCGCGTCAGATCGAGCGGGTTCTCCTGGCCGGGAACATAGTTGGGGTTCGCCAGTCCCAGCACCGGCTGGCCTTTGAACGAGGTCGAGAACGGATTCCAGTATTGGCAGCCGTTCTGTCCCGCGGCGGCAGGATTCTGTGTTCCGAACCGTGTCGGATCGAGATCGGCGGCGTGGCAGTTCGGTCCGCCGAAACCGTTAAGCGCTTCCTGGAAGCGATAGCCGACAATATCGGGGTGGGTGTTGAAGGAATTGCTCTGGTTATAGGTGACGGCGGCGTCGTAGGAGACGTCTTTCAAAACATCTTCCCAGCTGCCGAGTTCGCCGGTCACGCCCGCCGAGACATGCCAGGTCGTGTTCTTGACCTTGTCGGGCACGCCGTAGCCGCGGTCGCTGAGCGCGAAATTGCCGCCATGCGCCATCACGCGATAGGTGATCGGCGTGAAGCCGGATGCGCCGGTCACGCCATGCGCGGCGGCAAACTGAGCCGCATACGGGTTCGTCGTCGGCACATAGAATTGATAAAGCGCGCCGCCCGCCATCGCCGGTCCTTGCACGATCGGTTGTGACGGCGAGGCCATCAGTTCCGGTATCCAGGTCTGGCCGTAAAACGCGTCCATGTGGAATTTGGTGGCGTTATTCAGCTTGGCGTTGAGCTGGACGAAGCCGCGATAGATGTCCTGGTCTTCGACCAGATTGTAGTAGTTCACGTAATTGTAGGAGCAGGTGTAGGCGTTGATATAACGCCCGCCGACGGCACCGCAACTTTGCGGCGTGAAATCGGACACCAGCCCCAGCGCCGGTCCCCATTCGCCGGTATCGGTCGCGCTCGGCACCGCGGGCAGGGCGCCGCGCGGCACCCATCCGGCGAGATTGGAGAACGTCGACCACGGCGACGGATTGAATTCGGGATCGCTGGGATCGAGCGATTTGCGCACGAAAGCGCGGTCGACCGCATGCAGGCGCGAGCGATGCGCCCATTCGCCGGACACCATCAGGTTGACGCGATCGTCGCCGAGACCGCCGAGCAATCCCAGCGACCACTCGCCGGTACTGTCGGCGACATAGCGATATTGGCCGCGCGCTTCCAGGCCGACAAAATTGTCCCGGGTGATCAGATTGACCACGCCCGCGGTGGCATCGGCGCCATAGGTCGTGGCGGCGCCGTCTTCGAGGATTTCGGTGCGCGCCAGCGCGATCTGCGGAATGTTGGTGAGGTTGTTGTTGGAGCGGCGCCCGTTGAACAAGGTCAGGGTTTCGGTGGCGCCGAGATTGCGCAGATTGAGGCTGGTATAACCGGCCAGCGCCGGGCCGCCGAAGTAATAGGCCTCGCCGGTGGTCGGTCCCACCATCGGCAGGTCTTTGGCGAAATCGATCGCCGAGGGCGAGCCGCGATTTTCCAATTCGGCTTGGGTGAAGGTCTGGACGGGCAGAGCGGTGTCGGCCGGTGTGCCGCGGATCAGCGATCCGGTGACGGTGACTTGCTCCAGCGACGATGCGGCTGCGCCCGATGTCGTGGTTTGGGCCAGAGCCGGTCCGCACAGGCCGATGAGGATCGCCGCGCCGGAGACACTATTGAGCAAAGCGCCGGAGGCGCCATGGAGCCAAGACGAAAGGCGCAAAGACATTGTCCCCTCCCTGGGGTTTCATCCACGCTCTGCGGCGCGTCCATTCGAGGCTGCATGATTTTCACTATCGTGACAATATTAATTAGAAAAATAATAAAGAACATGTAGCCGCTGTCGCCTTTGCGCCACAAGAAAAAGTATCGCTGGGTCAATGGCTTGAGATGCGAGGCGGGGAGGCCGCTGTTCGTCGGGCGCGCGTTCTGCGTCCCTTTCTGCCTGCAGGTACGCTTTTCTCCGGCAGGCACGCGCCTTCCTTTTCTGCCCTCCGCGGGCGCAAGACTTTCTCAGTTCGCACCAAGACCGCGGGGGGAAGTTCCGCGCAAGCGGGGAAGGGGGCTCACCTCTTATCGGCGCATCGATTGCCGATCGCGTTCGCAGATCGCCCGCCCGATCCCGTCGAGCGTCAGATCCTTTGCGCCATCTCCGGACGAGCCCCGATGAATCAGTATGTGCAACAAACGTTCGTGGCAGATCGTGCGTTTTTCAGACCATCATAGACGCGCTTCGATTGCTCTTCCGATCGAGCTTCAGCAACATGGCCAAGCCCCAATGTCCAAACAGACGCACTCTGCAATTTCTGCAGCCCGATAACGGTTCAACTATCCGTTTCGGAACATGGTTTTAGATGATCAAGCTGTGCCTGATGGCCTCGGAGATATTTCTACCAACAGCTAGTAGCATCGCATACCTGACCGACATGCGTGAAGTGATCGGGCCGGTAACGCGATTATCGGGCTGTCGTCCATCCAGGCAGTCTACTACTCTGCCGGTACTTTCACCGGCAGGGTGCCCGCACAAGAACAAGAGGAAACCATGCTCTTCCATCGCCGTGGCTTGTTGAAGAGTGGAGTAGCGGCGGTCGCCGCGCCGTATCTGTGGGTTCCCGCGCGCGCCACGCTGTCCAGCGACTACACGCAGGTGACGGCGCCTTTTGTCGATGTCGAAATCGCCAGTGGCCGCATCCGGGGTGGTCACTGCCGTGGCGCTCTGGCGTTCAAAGGCATTCCCTATGCCGGTTCCGTTTCGGGCAAGAACCGCTTCAAGGCACCACCGCCGGTGACGCCGTGGACCGGCGTGCGCGATGCCACCCGCCTTGGACCTCCGGCGCTGCAGCCGCCGGACACGACCTATGGCGAGCATGAGCCGGCCTACAGCGAAGATTGTCTGGTCCTGAACGTCTGGACGCCGGCCGTGAAGGATAGCGGCAAGCGTCCGGTGATGGTCTTCTGCCACGGCGGCGGTTTTGAGACAGGCTCCGGCGGACATCGCGTTCAGGATGGCGGCCGTCTGGCCTCCACGTATGATGTCGTGGTGGTCACCATGAACCACCGTCTCGGCTTGTTGGGCTATCTCTATCTCGGCGAGCTGGGCGGGCCCGCCGACTCCGGCAATCAGGGCATGTTGGATATTGTCGCCTCGCTCGATTGGGTGAAGCAGAACATCGCCACCTTCGGCGGCGATCCCGGCAACGTCTTCGTGTTCGGCGAATCCGGCGGCGGCCTCAAGACCTGCACGCTGATGGCCATGCCCTCGGCCCACGGACTCTTCCACAAAGCCGGCACGCAAAGCGGCACCATGCTGCATGGGATGCCGAAGGATAGGGCCACCGAAGCCGCGCGCCGCGTCTTGGCGGGGCTGGACCTTGGTCCCCAGGATGTCGGCAAGCTGGCCGATGTGCCGGCCGACAAGCTCCTTGCCCTTCAACTCGCCGGGGGCAGAGGCCCACTCGCGACGCCGACCAAGGAATGGCTCGCCGGCCATCACAATCCGCCTTCATGGTTGTTGGATGACTTTGGTCCCGGCGACTGGGGGCCGGTCGTCGACGGCACCGTCCTGCCGCGCGGTCCGTTTGCGCCCGACGCCACACCGCTGTCGGCCGACATGCCGCTGCTGATCGGCAATGCGCGCGATGAAGCCACCTTCTTTGAAATGGGCAATCCCGCCTTCTTCCATATGGATGACGCGTCGCTGAAGACCTTGGCGCGCCAGTTCTTGGGCCCTGCAACGGACAGCGTGCTCGCCGAATACGAAAAGACACGCCCGAAGGCCACGCCGGCGGAACGTGGTATCGCCATCGAAACCGCGATCCGCATGGGCAATCACACCGTGTTGGTCGCCGATCGCAAATCGCAGCAGCCCGCGCCGGTCTTTCGCTATCGCAACGATTACGAGTCCAATCACCCGATCGCCGGCACCGACTGGACCTTGCGCGCCGGTCACGCCACCGACATCGCGATCACGTTCTACAATTACGACATGCCGGATCTGCAGGGGAACGGACCGGGCCTCGCCGAAGCCTCCAAGGCGATGAGCGGCTATTTCGCCAGCTTCGCGCGCAGTGCGGTGCCCAAAGCGGAGGGCCAGCCGGCCTGGCCGCGCTACGACACTGCGACCCGCGCCACGATGCTGCTGAATAGCCAGTGTCACGTGGAAAACGATCCCGACAGCGAAGAGCGCAAATTCTGGCAATCGGCGGTTGGCTGAATCATCCGGCAAGCCGGTTTCCAACCTCTTTGGGCTTCACCGCGCGAGCGAGACGATCCAGGCCGCGACGCCGTGCCAGGCCATCGTGTGGCTGATCGGCGCTTCCAGCAGTTCCAGCGCCACGATGGCTCCGCCGCTATAGAGATAGGCCAGGTGCGGCCGCCCGCGTTTGCGCCAATCATACAGGATCGGAACCAGGACATAGACGTCGACCGCGAACTCCCACGGCGAAACGCCGTGCAGGATGGGCGGATGCGGCGGCAGCCCGGCGGGCACCGGCATGTGGCCGTGGAACTTGACGAAATAGAAGAACAGGCGCGCCAGCGGCGCATCCAGCATGGAGATGGTGGCCATAAGCATCAGCCGCCGGTGCCAATCGGGCCGGCGGATATTGACGATGGCGAGCGCCACCATCGAGGCGAAGAAAACAATGTGCCACGCGGGCACGATGACGAAGCCAAGCCCGGCCTCCGCAGCGCCCGCGCCGGCGGCGTCCCGCGCCCGCTCGATCACGGCGACGACGCCGAAGACCGTCATCACCGAGGCCAGGGAAATTCCGAACAGTCCGGCCGCGCGATGGTTCGCGGTGTGTCCCGACGCCACCAACCAGGTCTGCAGGACGAAGAACAGCATCCAACTGGAGAAGATGAGGCCGTGGATCGTGACGAGGGGGCTTGGCATATACGCGCCGTGTGTCATCGGCAGCCAGAACGTTGGAGCAAATCCGGCAAACGCTGTCAGACAGCACCACACAGCCATGTAGAAGAAGAACTGCGGACGCTCCGAAACGCGCGCGCCCGTTATGGCGCCTTCAACCGTCGCCATGCCGCCCTCCCAGGCAGTAATGCGAATGATAGTAATGAATAACAACAAATCCTGCAATGGCGCGGGTTTGCGGCGGGGGGGCGCTCTGGTCCGCATCAGCAGGGTAAGCTGAAAATAATCCGTCTACGGATTATATCGCGCAAACATCCTTAACGCCGCCGGCGCGAACGGCTCTCAGCGTCGCGCACATGGACGGCAGATAACATACGCAACCTCAGTGCCTCGCACTGCATGTCGTTCTCGCTTCAACATGTTTTCATGATGCGATTGCGAGGCGCTGCAAACACGGCAGCGATTGCCGCAGCCCTTGAAAGTTCCCGTTCCGTTCCCCACATCAGACTCGTGATTTTTGACAACGGGAGTGCCTGGAACTTCAGCGTCGAAGAGCGTTGCGCGAACGCCCCGATCCGTAACAGCCCGACAGACCATAGCGACCGGTTCGGTGTCTCAGCTCGGGCGCACCATAGGCCGGTATAGGGAAGCAGACTGTGTCCTGTCGTGTGCCGCTTGAGTGCGGTGCATGCTGGCGCCCTAGCTTCCGGGCGTAGTCCCACAAAAGCGGGTCTTCCAGAATAGCGGAAGGCCCGTTTTTGGTATGGACGGCCGGTCAGTCTCGCGGTTAACCCTCGCACCAAGTCCGTCCGAAGCCGGTTTGCGCCGCCGGGCGGGGCGGACTAGCATTTTTGCTCTTGGGGGCGTGGCGATGCGAATTCTGGTTCTGACTTTGGCTTTGGCCGCGGTCCTGGCGGGCTGTTCGGGCATTCTTCCGCGCGAGTCGAACGCCGACACCGCCGAATTTCAGACCTACAGCGATCTTCAGGCCGCCTACGACAAGATCGTCCCGGGCACGACGACGCTGAACCAGCTTGGCGACATCGGGCTCGACCCCAAGACGCTGCCGAACATCACGGTGTTGTCCTACGTCGAGGTCATGGACAAGTTCATGCCGCAGTACTCGCCGATCACCATCGACCGGGTGCCCAAGGGTGCGCGCGCGTGCATCGAGGCGAAGAACCGGTGTTCGGGACTGGTCTTCCGCTTCGACCGCCGCCAGACCAGGCATAACGGCAACGTCGTTGCCGACGTTTTCCAGTTTCGCCAGGACAAGGTGAAATACGGCTGGTCGGCGGAAATCATCCTGCTGCTGCGCGATCAGGACGTGGTCTACAAATTGATGTCCGGCATGCCCTACGCCGAGGAGCGCATGGACAACACCCGCCCGCTCGGCCCGCTGCAGGATGTCGACGGCGTGACCAAGGACCCGGATAAGAAGAAGCACTGACGGGTCGCGGCGAAAGGATACAGTGCACTAGCTTCAAATTCGCGGGTGAGAGTCGGGGGGTATCATGCGTCGCATCGTGATCGGTCTGATGGCTTTGCTGTTCTGCGGGCCGGCTTTGGCCGGACCGGCAAGTCTGCTCAGGGCCGATGGCAATGTCGAGGACGGCGCCCTTAGCGACACCCAGTTGTGGGTGAAACTGGATTGGGGCGACATGAAATTTGTCGCCGGCCGGTCCAGCATTCCCGATGCGCAAGCGATGTTCGATGCCGTGAAAGCGGCAGTCGGCGAGGGCCGCTCGGTCGTGGTCTGGTACGACCCCGATACGGCGGCAATCGATCGCGAAGCGTGGCTACCGGTTTTCGCTCTGCGAAAGCTGGAGGCGGGCGGCAAGACCTTTATTGGCGACGAGAAGGCGCCCAGGCATGTCCTGTCGCCGACGGCGTCCTCCGAGGATATTGCCGAGGATGCGTTGGCGCACGCCATGGCTTTGATCAACGCCAGCCAGACCGAAAAGGCGGCGCCATTGCTTGACCGCGCCCTCGCTGAGACCGGGCTGGTCCCGCAGCTGAAGGTATTAGGCCTGAAAGCACGGACCAATTTGCGCGAAGACATGGCGCTGGGCGATTTTCCGCCGGGCGAAGCGCGCGATCGGGCGTTGCTTGGCGCCTTGGAAGACGCGCGTGCTTGGTCCAAAGCCGCGCCGGACGACGCAAAGGCAGCCTTTGGGGTGGCGCGTATCCTCGAATACCTTGGCGCCTATGAGGAGGCGATTGCGATCTACCGGGACGGCCTTTTGCGTTGGCCGCAGGAGTCGGCGCGGGTGTATCGCGGGCTCGAATGGACCTATCGCGACATGGGAAAACTGCGCGAGGCGGCGGAGTGGGTCGACAAACTTGGCGCGCTTCCCGGCTGGAAAGACACCATGCCGTACCGGTACCACCGCGGCTGGCTTTACGACCTGATGGGGCTGCCCGACGCAGCCATCGCCTCCTATACCGAAGGATTGAAGGCCCAGCCGGACTATGGCGGGGCGTTTGAGCGGCGGTCGTGCTCCTACGCCGCCACCGGGCACATAAAGGAGGCCTACGAGGACTTCAAAGTCGCGCGGAGGCTTGCCGCGGATTTCATGAAGGGGCGGCCGGCGACGATCTCCTCGGCTTTCGATGCCAACCGGGCTGCCGAAGTGGAGAAAATCCTTCAAAAAGCCCTCGCCGAGGCCCCTAACCGGAAAATCGACGGCCTGTGCGATGGTTATTGGAATTGGGGTTTCGGCGGACGAACCCGCTCCGCGTTGTTGCCTCCGGGCTGAGCAGATTGGATCGCCACAGGGAATATCTTGGAAATCTTCTAACCTTTATGGCTTTCCGCAGGGTTTCACCGGAAATTTTCCAAAGATTCCCTGTTTTCCTTGGGCGACTCCTGGTCTAAATCCATTCTAAATCGTACGGCCGCGCCCGGCCTCGGGCGAGGTCCCGTGGCTGCGCCCCGGCGTATGAGGCGTGCGTAAGGACAAGTGATGGAAAAACTCCTCCTCGAGTACCTGCCGATCCTGATATTCATCGCCGTCGGGGCGGCCATCACCATCGCTTTGGTGATCGTGCCGTACGTCGTGGCGCCCAAGAGCCCGGATGCGGAAAAGCTGTCGGCCTACGAATGCGGCTTCAACGCTTTCGGCGACGCCCGCATGAAGTTCGACATCCGCTACTATCTGGTCTCGATCCTGTTCATCATCTTCGATCTCGAAGTGGCGTTCCTGTTCCCCTGGGCGATCACCCTCGGCGCGACCGGTGTGTTCGCCTTCTGGTCGATGATGGTGTTCCTCGGGGTTCTGACCATCGGTTTCATCTATGAGTGGAAGAAGGGAGCCCTGGAATGGGAGTGATTCCGGCCGGCCGAAACCCATACGGATCCGCCGGGCGCGCAGGCGTCGAAGGGGCGGGGCCGATTGCGCCGAATGATCCCTATTTCGAAGCCATGAAGGCCGAATGGGCCGACAAGGGCTTCCTGGTCGCGCCCGCGCATCTGTTGATCAACTGGGCCCGCACCGGCTCGTTGATGTGGATGACGTTCGGGCTCGCCTGCTGCGCCATCGAGATGATGCAGGCCTCAATGCCGCGCTACGATCTCGAGCGCTTCGGTATCGCGCCGCGCGCTTCGCCGCGCCAGTCCGACGTGATGATCGTCGCCGGCACGCTGTGCAACAAGATGGCGCCGGCCCTGCGCAAGGTCTACGACCAGATGCCGGAGCCGCGGTATGTGATTTCGATGGGGTCGTGCGCCAACGGCGGCGGCTACTATCACTACAGCTATTCGGTTGTGCGCGGTTGCGATCGCATCGTGCCGGTCGATATCTACGTACCCGGTTGTCCGCCGACGGCCGAGGCGCTGGTTTATGGCCTGTTGATGCTGCAGCGGAAGATCCGCCGCACGGGAACCATCGACAGATAACTTTGGGGCAAGGCTATGATCGTACGCGTCTGGACAGGGGTAGCCCTGGAAGAAAACGCCGAAGAGTATCGTCGTCAGTTCGCCGAAGTGTACCTGCCGCGCTTTCGCGCCATTGCGGGATTCCGCGGTGTCGAGGTGCTGGAGCGCATCCACAACAGCCGCATCGAGTTCGTTGTCATCTCGCGCTGGGAGACGATGGATGCGATCAACGAATACACCGGCCCGGGGCGGGCTGAACATGCCGTGATCGAGAAGGAGACCCGCGAGGCGCTCGAGTCCTTCGATGCGCGGGTGAAACACTACGTGCTGGTGCTTGAGGAGAGACGATGATCGATCTGGCGGCTCTGGCTGCGGAAATATCGGCGGCGCTCGGCGGTGCGGTGACGGGCACGAAAATCGCCTTTGGCGAATTGACGGTGTCGGCCAACGCGGCCGACATCGTTCGCGTGCTGACGGCCTTGCGCGACGACTTTGCGTTCAAGACCCTGATCGACATCTGCGGCGCCGATTACCCGGCTCGCGCGAAGCGGTTCGACATCGTCTATCACCTGTTGTCGCTGACCAAGAACGCGCGCATCCGCATCAAGGTCGAAACCGACGAGGTAACGCCGGTGCCGACCGCGATCGGGGTGTTCGAGGGCGCGCAATGGTTCGAGCGCGAAGCCTGGGACATGTACGGCGTGAAGTTCGAAGGCCATCCCGACCTGCGCCGCCTGCTTACCGATTACGGCTTCGAAGGCCATCCCTTGCGCAAGGACTTCCCGGTTACCGGCTTCGTCGAACTGCGTTACGACGACGATCTGAAGCGCGTCGCCTATCAGCCGGTGCAGTTGGTGCAGGAATTCCGCGAGTTCGATTTCCTCAGCCCCTGGGAAGGCGCTCCGCACATCCTGCCGAGCGACGAGAAGGCAGCGATGGCGCCAAACGCGACGAGCGGCGATCCGGGGAAGAAGTGACATGAAAGATTACGATACCTTCCGCCCCGACGAATGCCCGCCCTGGCTTAAAGACGGCCAGAAGAGCGAAGACGGCCGCATCACCATCAATTTTGGGCCGCAGCATCCGGCGGCGCATGGCGTGCTGCGTCTGGTGCTGGAACTGGACGGCGAACTCGTCACCCGCGTCGATCCGCATATCGGTCTTCTCCATCGCGGCACCGAAAAGCTGATGGAGCACAAGACCTATATCCAGAACATTCCGTACTTCGACCGGCTCGATTACGTCGCGCCGATGAACCAGGAGCACGCCTATTGCCTGGCGATCGAAAAGCTCCTCGGGCTCGAAGTGCCCAAGCGCGGCCAATACATCCGCGTCCTGTTCTGCGAAGTCGGCCGTATCCTTTCGCATCTGTTGCAGGTCACCACCCAGGCGATGGACGTCGGTGCGCTCACCCCGCCGTTGTGGGGCTTCGAAGAGCGCGAAAAACTGATGAACTTCTACGAGGCGGCCTGTGGCGCGCGGCTGCACGCCAACTATTTCCGCCCCGGCGGTGTGCACCAGGATCTGCCGCCCAAGCTGATCGAGGACATGGTCGCGTTCTGCGAGCACTTCCCGAAGGTGCTGGACGACATCGAAACCCTGCTCACCGACAACCGCATCTTCAAGCAGCGTAACGTCGAGATCGCCAAGCTCACGCGCGAAGCGGCGGAGCAATACGGCCTCACCGGTGTGCTGCTGCGGTCGACCGGTGTGCCGTGGGATTTGCGCCGGGCCCAGCCGTACGAGTGCTACAGCGAACTCGAATTCCAGGTTCCGGTCGGCAAGAACGGCGACAATTACGATCGTTACTGCATGCGCGTCGAAGAGATGCGTCAGTCGACCAAGATCATGCAGCAGTGCCTCGCGAAGATGCCGTCCGGTCCGGTTGTTTCGGTCGATCATAAGGTCGTGCCGCCGCGCCGTGCCGAGATGAAGAGCTCGATGGAAGCGCTGATCCATCACTTCAAGCTCTACACCGAAGGCTTCAAGGTGCCGGAAGGCGAGGTCTATGCTTCGGTCGAAGCGCCCAAGGGCGAATTCGGCGTCTATCTGGTGTCGGACGGCTCCAACAAGCCGTACCGCTGCAAGATCCGCGCGCCGAGCTACGCCTCGCTGCAGGCGCTCGAATATTTCACGAAGGGCCACATGCTGGCCGACGTGTCGAGTGTGATCGGTTCCATCGATGTCGTGTTTGGGGAGGTGGACCGGTGAGTGCACGCCGTCTGCATGAAGAACAGCCTGCCAGCTTCGCGTTCAGCGAAGAGAACAGGGCGCGGGTCAATCAGTGGATCGCCAAATTCCCCCCTGGACGGCAGCGTTCCGCGGTGATCTCCGCGTTGTGGATCGGGCAGGAGCAGGAAGGCTGGGTGACCAAGCCGATGATCGAGGAAGTCGCGAAGATCCTCGACATGCCCTACATCCGCGTTTTGGAAGTCGCGACCTTCTACACCATGTTTCATCTGGCGCCGGTCGGTAAGCATCATGTCCAGGTTTGCACCACGACGCCATGCTGGCTGCGCGGTTCTGATGACGTCGTGAAGGCTTGCAAGAAGCACATCTCCGACAAGCCGCACACGGTTTCCGCCGACGGCGAATTCTCGTGGGAAGAGGTCGAATGCCTCGGCGCCTGCGTGAACGCGCCGATGGTCCTGATCAATTCCGATCCCTACGAGGATCTCACTGGCGAGAAGACCGAGGAAATCCTCGAAGCCATCCGCCGCGGCGAGACGCCGAAGCCGGGTTCGCAGATCGGCCGCCATTCTTCCGAACCCGAAGGCGGGCCGACGACGTTGCTCGCGACGCTGAAGGATAAGGTGTGATGCTCGAAGACAAGGACCGCATCTTCACCAATCTCTACGGCTTTGAGGGCGCCGATCTCGAAAGCGCGCGCCGGCGCGGCAATTGGGACGGCACCAAGAAGATTCTGGAGCTGGGTCCCGAAGCCATCGTCGACATCATGAAGAAGTCGGGCCTTCGTGGCCGTGGCGGGGCAGGGTTTCCGACCGGTCTCAAATGGTCGTTCATGCCCAAGCAGATCGATCCGGCGCGGCCGCATTATCTCGTCATCAATGCCGACGAGTCCGAGCCCGGCACCTGCAAGGATCGCGACATTCTCCGCAATGATCCGCACACGCTGGTCGAAGGCGCGCTGGTCGCCAGTTTCGCGATGCGGGCGCATGTGGCCTACATCTATGTCCGCGGCGAGTTCATTCGCGAGCGCGAAGCGCTGCAGCGCGCCGTCGACGAAGCCTATGCCGCACGGTTGATCGGCAAGGACAATGTCCACGGTTGGCCGTTCGATCTCTACGTTCATCACGGCGCCGGTGCGTATATTTGCGGCGAAGAAACCGCACTGCTCGAAAGCCTGGAGGGCAAAAAGGGCCAGCCGCGGCTGAAGCCGCCGTTCCCGGCCAATATGGGCCTTTATGGTTGCCCGACGACGGTCAACAACGTCGAGAGCATCGCGGTGTCGCCGACCATCCTGCGCCGCGGCGCCGAGTGGTTCGCGGGCATCGGCCGTCCCAACAACACCGGCACCAAGGTGTTCTGCATCTCTGGTCATGTGAACAAGCCCTGCAACGTCGAAGAGGCGATGGGCATTCCGCTGAAAGAGCTGATCGAGAAGCATGCCGGCGGCGTGCGCGGCGGCTGGGACAATCTGCTCGCCGTCATCCCGGGCGGCGCCTCGGTTCCGCTGATCCCGAAAGCGGTGTGCGACGGCGTCCTGATGGATTTCGACAGCCTCAAGGCGGCGCAGACGGGTCTCGGCACTGCGGCGGTGATCGTGATGGACAAGTCCACCGACATCGTGAAGGCGATCCAGCGCCTCAGCTATTTCTATAAGCACGAGAGCTGCGGCCAGTGCACGCCGTGTCGCGAAGGCACCGGCTGGATGTGGCGCGTGATGAGCCGGCTCCAGCAGGGCCGGGCGGCGGTCGAAGAAATCGATCTGTTGCAGGAAGTCACCAAGCAGGTGGAAGGCCACACGATCTGCGCGCTCGGCGATGCCGCGGCGTGGCCGATCCAGGGCTTGATCCGCCATTTCCGTCCCGAACTTGAGCGGCGTATCCGCGAATACGGCACCAAGCAGGCGGCGGAGTGAGATTTGGGAAGGGCGAAAGGAGACATGTCATGACAAACATCGTCAGACCGCCGCTCGGATTGATGGCGCTGATGGCTGTGACGGCCGGCATCGCCATTGCCAATATGTTCAAGTGGCGCAATGCCAAGGCGAAGGAACTCTATCTTTCGCATTGCGATATCGCGCTTCTGCATCCGCGTCTGTCCGATCCGGTCGAACTCGATATGGGGGCTTTGACTGTGGGCGGCTCGAAGCAGGAGTTCGAACGCTATGAGTGGTACGTCGCGCGTCTGGTCTACACGCTCGACGAATGCCTGCGTCTGGTGCCGGACGGTGAGTGGGAAGCGGTCGCCAAGACGCAGCTGGGGGCGCATCGGGCTTATCTCTGTTCGGATTACTACGCCAAGCAGGGCTATTGCGGTCATTACTCGCCGCGTATGCGGGCCCTGATCTGTCAGCAACGGAATTGAAATCGTGAATATGCGCGTCGTCAAAGTCGTTCTTGCCGCCAGCCTCATCGGGGCTGCGGGCGGCTGCTCGACGACGGCGCCACAACAGCCTCCCGTTGCTGCTGCGGCGGCTCCCGTTGATCCCTATGCGTCGGTTCGTCCGGCGACGGCGTCGGTCGGCGTGGTGATGCCGGCTGTGAGCGATTTTCCGCATTCCTGGGACATCAACACCTACGTTCTGCGCGTGACCCAGTTCGGCGTCATGCCGCCGCTCAAGGGCGGGGTGGCGTTCGTCGGCGACAGCCTGACCGACTGGATGCGCTGGAACGAGTTTTTCCCCGACGTCCGCAGCCGCAACTTCGGCATCGCCGGCGATACCACGGTCGGGCTCAAGGCGCGCATCGGGCAGGTCGTGATCGCGCAACCGGCGAAAGTGATCCTCGAGATCGGCACCAACGACGTCGAATTCGCTCGCTATACTCCCGCCGAGATCGTCGCGAACATCGACGATTGCATCGTTGCGCTGCAGAAGGGCGTGCCCGGCGTGAAGATCGTGGTGCAAGGCCTGTTGCCGCGCCAGCCGCAGTTCGACGAGAAGGTGCGCACGATGAATGCGCTGATCAAAGCGATGGCCGACAAGCGCGGTCTGCCCTATGTCGATCTCTATTCCCCTTTTGTCGCCAACGGACGGCTCGATCCGTCTCTGACGCCCGACGACATCCATCTTTCCGGCCAGGGCTATTTGCGCTGGCGTGATCTCATCCGTCCCTACATCGAGAACAACTGACCCATGCCCCGCAAGCTGATCATCGACGGCAAGGAAATCGAGGCGGAGGACAACCTCACGCTGTTGCAGGCCTGCGAGCAGGCCGGTGCTGAGATTCCGCGCTTCTGCTATCACGAGCGCCTGAGCGTCGCCGGCAACTGCCGCATGTGCTTGGTGGAGTGGGTCGGCGCCCCGAAGCCGCAGGCGTCGTGCTCGCTGCAGGTGAAGGACATCTTCCCCAACAAGGACGGCACGCCGGCGCGCATCAACACCAACTCGCCGGTGGTGCGCAAAGCGCGCGAAGGCGTGATGGAATTCCTGCTCATCAACCATCCGCTCGATTGCCCGATCTGCGACCAGGGCGGCGAGTGCGATCTGCAGGATCAGGCGATGGGCTACGGCCGCGCCGCCTTCCATCGCTTCCATGAGAACAAGCGCGCCGTCGAAGACAAGTACATGGGTCCGTTGATCAAGACCCAGATGACCCGTTGCATCCAGTGCACCCGCTGCGTCCGCTTCGCCACCGAAATCGCGGGTGTGCCCGATCTCGGTGCCACCGGCCGCGGCGAGGACATGGAGATCACGACCTATCTCGAAAAGGCGTTCTCGTCCGAGCTTTCCGGCAATGTGGTCGATCTCTGCCCGGTCGGAGCGCTGACCTCGAAGCCGTATTCCTACACCTCGCGTCCGTGGGAGCTGAAGCACACCGAAACCATCGACATCATGGATGCGCAGGGCTGCAACACCCGCGTCGACACCCGTGGCCGGGCGGTGATGCGCGTCCTGCCGCGCCTCAATGATGACATCAACGAGGAATGGCTGCACGACAAGGGCCGCCATATCTGGGACGGCCTCGGCTCGCAGCGTCTCGACAAGCCGTATGTGCGCAAGAACGGCAAGCTGATGCCGGCGTCGTGGGCGGATGCCTTCGCGACCATCGCAGCGCGCATCAAGGCAACCACGCCCGATCATATGGCGGCGATCGTCGGCGATCTGGCCGCGGCGGAAGAGATCAAGGCGCTGAAGGATCTGATGACGCGTCTCGGCGTGCCGCATCTCGATTGCCGCCAGGATGGCGCCAAGATCGGCGGCGGTTCGCGTCCGACCTATCTCTTCAACTCCACCATCGCCGGGGTTGATGCCGCCGATGCGCTGCTGTTGATTGGCTGCAATCCGCGCTGGGAAGCGCCGGTGCTGAACGCGCGCATCCGCAAGGCGTGGCTGAACGGACCGCTCAAGATCGCCAGTGTCGGCGAACCGGTCGACCTCACATATCCGGCGGAGCAGCTTGGGACCGGCGTCGATGTGCTCAACGCACTGGCCGATGGGTCGCATCCATTCGCGGAAGTCCTGCGCAGTGCCAAGCGGCCGATGCTGATCCTCGGCGGTGGCGCGCTCGCTCGTGCGGATGGAGCGGCGATCCTCGCCAAAGCCGCCCGCATTGCGCGAGAGACCGGCATGATCGGTCCCGCCGGTACGCCGGCGGAAGGCGGCTGGATCGGCTTCAACATTCTTCATACCGCCGCGAGCCGCGTCGCCGCGCTCGATCTCGGCTTCCTGCCGGCGCCTGCTACGGACGAAAATCCGGGCGGCCGCGATGTCGCCGGCATCATCGAGGGCGCGCAGAAGGGCGAGGTCAACTTCATCTATCTGCTCGGCGCCGACGAATTGCCGCTTGAAAACATGGGCCGGCCGTTTGTGGTCTATCAGGGCAGCCATGGCGATACCGGCGCGAACTACGCCGACGTTATCCTGCCGGGCGCGGCCTTCACTGAAAAGGACGGGCTCTACGCCAATTTCGAAGGCCGGGTGCAGGAAGCGCAGCGCGCCGTGTTCCCGCCGGGCGAAGCCCGCGAAGACTGGGCGATCATCCGCGCCTTGTCCGATGTGCTGGGGCATAGGCTGCCGTACGACTCGCTGGCCGATCTGCGCCGGGCGCTGGTGGCGGACCTGCCGCAATACGACAAGCTCGGGCAGGTGCCGGCGTGGGAAGGCGCCTATCCGGCCGTGTGGAATGCCGTCGGAACGGATGGTGTGCTTGCGGCCGATGTGCCGCTGGGGCAGGCGATTGCCGACTATTACCTTACCAATCCAATCGCGCGGGCGAGCAAGGTGATGGCTGACTGCAGCCGTGAACTGCTCCACAGCGACGAAACCAAGCAGGCGGCGGAATGACCAGATCGACATACAGGGTGCGTGTGAGCACGCCGGTACGGGGGCGGACGGAGATCCGTAAATCGAATTTCCGCTGGGGCGGATTCCAGCGTGTCGGCCGGCCGCTGCCGCCATGTGTTCGCAATCACTCGCTCACGGAGCGGGGCAACAGGAAGGCCAGGGACTAATGTTCCTCACCAACTGGTTCCAGCATACCGCCGGCTTGCCCTATCCCTGGGCCTGGACGCTCGCGCAGGTGATCCTGATCGTGGTCTATCAGGCCGTGGTCATGGTCTCGGTCGCGTTCTGGATTCTCGCCGACCGCAAGATCTGGGCGGCAGTGCAGATGCGGCGCGGCCCTAACGTGGTCGGTCCCTTCGGCCTGTTGCAGACTTTTGCCGACGCCATGAAGTTCATGTTCAAGGAGCCGATCATTCCGGCCGCCGCGAACAAGGTGATCTTCCTGGCCGCGCCGATCATCGCGGCGACGCTCGCCTTTGCCGCCTGGGCGGTGGTACCGCTGGACGAGGGCTGGGTGGTAGCCGACATCAATGTCGGCGTGCTCTATCTCTTCGCGATTTCCTCGCTCGGCGTCTACGGCGTCATCATGGGCGGCTGGGCGTCGAACTCGAAATACGGTTTCCTTGCCGCGCTGCGCAGTGCCGCGCAGATGGTGTCCTACGAAGTCTCGATCGGTTTCGTCATCGTCACCGTGCTGATCTTCGCTGGTTCGCTGAACCTTTCGGACATCGTGCGGGCGCAGGGCCCGGACATGCGCGGCTGGTACATCTTCTCGCCGCTGTTCCCGATGCTGATCGTGATGTTCATCTCGTCGCTGGCCGAGACGCAACGCCCGCCGTTCGATCTCTTGGAAGCCGAGTCCGAACTCGTGGCCGGGTTCATGGTCGAATACTCGTCGACGCCGTTCCTGCTCTACTTCCTCGGCGAGTACATGAACATCATCCTGCTCTGCGCGCTGATGAGCATCATGTTCCTCGGCGGCTGGCTGCCGCCGGTCGCGATCTGGCCGCTGACCGCCGTGCCGGGGGTGTTGTGGCTCCTCGCCAAGATCGTGGTGCTGTTCTTCATGGTCTCGATGGTGAAGGCCTTCGTGCCGCGTTACCGCTACGACCAGTTGATGCGCCTCGGCTGGAAGCTGTTGCTGCCGGTTTCGATGCTGTGGGTCGTAGTGGCGTCGGCCTGGGTCGTATTTGTCCGCCCCGTCTGGGGTCCGTTCTTTGCTCACCTGTTTGGAGGCTAGATGGCATACCTAGATAAAAAGGCGCGCCAGATCTTCCTCTGGGAATTCGTCCAGGCGTTCCTGCTTTCGATGCGCTACTTCTTCGCGCCCAAGGCGACGCTGAACTATCCCTTCGAGAAGGCGCCGCAATCGCCCCGGTTCCGCGGCGAGCATGCCTTGCGCCGCTATCCTTCCGGCGAAGAGCGTTGCATCGCTTGCAAGCTGTGCGAAGCGATCTGCCCGGCGCAGTGCATCGTGATCGAGGCCGAACCGCGTGACGACGGCAGCCGCCGTACCACGCGCTACGACATCGACATGACCAAATGCATCTATTGCGGTTATTGCCAGGAAGCGTGCCCGGTCGACGCCATCGTCGAAGGCCCGAACCTGGAATTCTCGACCGAGACCCGCGAGGAACTCTTCTACGACAAGGCCAAATTGCTCGCCAACGGCGATCGCTGGGAGCGGGCCATCGCAAAAAACATCGAACTGGACGCGCCGTACCGGTGAACCCCATGATCCTGCAAGCTCTCGCCTTCTATCTCTTCGCCACGGTGCTCCTTGCGAGCGGTGTGGTGGTGGTGACCTCCAGGAACCCGGTCTATTCGGTGCTGTTCCTGATCCTCGCCTTCTTCAATGCGGCGGGATTGTTCGTGCTGCTCGGCGCCGAGTTCATCGCCATGATCCTGGTGATCGTCTACGTCGGTGCCGTGGCGGTGCTGTTCCTGTTCGTGGTGATGATGCTCGACGTCGACTTCGCGGAGTTGAAGAAGGGTGTTCAGTCGTATCTGCTGCCCGGGCTCGGCATCGGCGGACTGTTGTTCGCCGAGTTGATCATCGCGGTGGCGGCGCACTGGCATTTCGCACCGCACGCGGCTCCGGCGGCTGCAACGCCGAAGGGCATCACCAACACGCAGGCGCTCGGGCACATCCTCTATACGGACTATGTCTACTACTTCCAGGCCGCCGGCTTGGTCCTCTTGGTGGCGATGATCGGCGCCATCGTGCTGACGCTGCGCCATCGTGACGGCGTCCGCCGCCAGAAGGCCTGGACCCAGATTTCGCGCGAGCCGTCCGATGCGATGGCCCTGGTCGACGTCAAACCGGGCGAGGGAGTCGAATAATGGAAATCGGGCTGGCCCACTATCTGACCGTCGCCGCGGCGCTGTTCACCATCGGCGTGTTCGGCATCTTCCTCAACCGCAAGAACATCATCATCATCCTGATGTCGATCGAGCTGATCCTGCTCTCGGTCAACATCAACTTCGTGGCGTTCTCGACTTACCTGAACGATTTGGTGGGGCAGGTGTTCGCGCTGTTCGTGCTCACCGTCGCCGCCGCCGAGGCCGCGATCGGACTTGCCATCCTGGTGGTCTATTTCCGCAACCGCCGCACCATTGCGGTGGATGACGTTAACATGATGAAGGGCTGAAACGTGCTCTACGCGATCCTCGTTTTCCTCCCCATCATCACGTCGGCGATCGCCGGCATCTTCCAGAAATGGCTGGGGGCGCGGCCATCGGAGCTGCTGACCACCGTGGGCCTGTTCGTCAGCTTGGGATTATCGATTTACGCCTTCTACGACGTTGCGCTGCTCGGCCACGCGCAGATTGTGCCGCTGTGGACCTGGATCTCCTCCGGCGATCTCACCGTCGACTGGAGCGTGCGCGTCGACACCTTGACCGCGGTCATGCTGGTGGTGGTGACGGGTGTATCGGCGCTCGTGCATCTCTATTCGATCGGCTACATGCACGACGATCCCGACCGGCCGCGCTTCTTCTCCTACCTGTCGCTGTTCACCTTCGCCATGCTGATGCTGGTGACGGCGAACAACTTCGTGCAGGTGTTCTTCGGCTGGGAAGGCGTCGGTCTGGCGTCCTATCTCTTGATCGGCTTCTGGTACAAGAAGCCGTCCGCCAATGCGGCGGCGCTGAAGGCGTTCGTCGTCAACCGTGTCGGCGACTTCGGTTTCATGCTTGGCATGTTCGCGATTTTCTGGGTGTTCGGCACCCTCGACTTCGACGCTATCTTCAAGGCTGCGCCTGCGTTCGCCGGCAAGACGTTCGAATTCGCCGGCCAGCAGGTCGACATCCTCACCACCATCTGCCTCTTGCTGTTCGTCGGTGCGATGGGAAAGTCGGCACAGATCGGCCTGCACACTTGGCTGCCGGACGCGATGGAAGGCCCGACGCCGGTCTCAGCGCTGATCCATGCCGCGACCATGGTGACCGCGGGCGTGTTCCTGGTCTGCCGCGCGTCGCCGCTGTTCGAGCTGGCGCCCAACGCGCTGGCCTTCGTCACCTTCATCGGCGCCACGACGGCGTTCTTCGCCGCTTCGGTCGGCCTGTTCCAGAACGACATCAAGCGGGTGATCGCCTATTCGACCTGCTCGCAGCTCGGCTACATGTTCGTCGCCGCGGGCGTTTCGGCCTACGGCGCCGCGATGTTCCACCTCTTCACGCACGCCTTCTTCAAGGCGCTGCTGTTCCTCTCGGCTGGTGCGGTGATCGTCGCCATGCATCACGAGCAGGACATGCGCAAGATGGGCGGGCTGCGGAAGCAGCTTCCGTTCACCTATTGGATGATGCTGATCGGCAATCTGGCGCTGACCGGCGTCGGCATTCCGATGCTTGGCGTCGGCGCTGCCGGTTTCTATTCCAAGGACGCGATCATCAATTCCGCGTATCTCGCGGGTACGCCAATGGGCCATTACGCCTTCTGGCTGACGCTGATTGCGGCGGGCATGACCTCGTTCTATTCCTGGCGCCAGTTCCTGATGACCTTCCACGGCCGCTATCGCGGGCTCGATCATCACGAATGGGATCATCACCACGATCCGCACCACCACGCTCCGGCGCTGGAAGAGGTGCATGAACCCGCCCGCACCATGCTGGTGCCGCTTGGCGTGCTCGCTGTCGGCGCACTGATCGCGGGCGCCGCCTTCGTTCACTTCTTCATCGGCGATGCCGTGTTCTGGCGCGGTGCCGTGGCACTGGCGTTCGGCCATCACGCCGAGGGCGAGCACGAAATCCCGGTGCTGATCGAATTCGCGCCGCTGATCCTCACGATCGTCGGTTTCGGTATCGCCTATTACTTCTACATCATGCGCCCGGAACTGCCGGCCCAGCTCGCGGCGCGCAAGGGGCTCCTCTACACCTTCCTCTATCGCAAATGGTATTTCGACGAGCTGTACGATTTCCTCTTTGTCCGTCCGGCCAAATGGCTGGGTCGGGTGCTGTGGAAGCTCGGCGATGGCCGCATTATCGACGGGCTAGGGCCGGACGGCGTCGCCGCCCGCATTCTCGATGCCACGCGGGGCGCGGTGAAGCTGCAATCGGGTTATGTTTATCACTACGCCTTCGCCATGCTGATCGGCGTGGTCGGACTGGCGACCTGGTTCATGATGGGGTGGAGATAAGCCATGAACCATCTTCTCTCCATCATCATCTTCCTGCCGCTCGTCGGCATTCTTGCCATCCTGGCGACGCGGTCGAATGAAACTGTGCGCGCCACTACGGCCCGCTGGGTGGCGCTGGGCGTCACCTTGGTCGATGCCGCGCTCACTATATATATGTGGTCGCGCTTTGACGGTTCGTCCTCGGCCTTTCAGTTCGTCGAGCAGGCGGAATGGTTCGGTGCCGGCACCGGCATCACCTATCACATGGGCGTCGACGGCATTTCGATGCTGTTCGTGGTGCTGACCGGCCTGTTGATGCCGTTCACCATCCTCGCCAGTTGGGAATCAGTAAAGACCCGCGTGCCGGAATACATGATCGCGTTCCTGGCGCTCGAAACTCTGATGATGGGCGTCTTCACGGCGCTCGATCTGTTCCTGTTCTACATCTTCTTCGAAGGCGGCCTGATCCCGATGTTCCTGATCATCGGCATCTGGGGCGGCAAGCGGCGTGTCTACGCCAGCTTCAAGTTCTTCCTCTATACGCTGCTCGGCTCGCTGTTCATGCTGCTGGCGATGTTGTGGATCTACTTCACCGCCGGCACCACCGACATTCCGACCATCATCAACACGGTGCATTTCCCGGTACAGGCGCAATACTTCCTGTGGTTCGCGTTCTTCGCCAGCTTCGCCGTGAAGATGCCGATGTGGCCGGTCCATACCTGGTTGCCGGATGCGCACGTCGAGGCGCCCACCGCCGGATCGGTGATCCTCGCCGCCATTCTCCTGAAGATGGGCGGATACGGCTTCCTGCGCTTCTCGCTGCCGATGTTTGCGACCGCGTCGGAGGCCTTGGCGCCATTCGTCTTCACGCTCTCCGTCGTTGCCATCATCTACACCTCGTTCGTCGCCTTGGCGCAGGAGGATGTGAAGAAGCTGATCGCCTACTCGTCGGTGGCGCACATGGGCTTCGTCACCATGGGCATTTTCACCCTGACGCAGCAGGGCGTCGAAGGCGGTGTCTTCCAGATGCTGAGCCACGGCGTCGTCTCGGGCGCGCTGTTCCTTTGCGTCGGCGTGATCTACGACCGCATGCACACCCGCGACATCGCCGCGTACGGCGGCCTCGTCAATCGCATGCCGTTCTATGCCGTGGTGTTCATGGTGTTCGCACTGGCCAATATCGGCCTTCCGGGTACCTCAGGCTTCATCGGCGAATTCCTCACCATGGTCGGCGTCTTCCACGTCCAGACCTGGGTCGCGATCTTCGCCGCCACCGGCGTGATCCTGTCGGCGGCCTACATGCTGTACCTCTACTGGCGCGTGATCTTCGGCGAACTGGTCAAGCCGTCGTTGCAGGCGATCAAGGACCTGTCGCTGCGCGAAGCCGCAATCCTGGTGCCGCTGGTGATCGCCACGCTCGTGATGGGCGTCTATCCGAAGTTCATCTTCGACATCACCGGCCCCTCGGTCGCCCATCTGATCAAGCAGCATCACACCGCCGTGGCCTACGACCGCGGTACTCTTCCTTCATCTGTTAGGGTTGCCCAAAGTGGCACGGAGCGCGCGCCATGAACATCGCTCATGACCTCATTGTTCTGGCGCCGGAACTGATCCTCGCGATCGGCTCGATGGCGGCGCTGATGATCGGCGCTTGGCAGGGCGATGGCGCCACCCGCCTGGTGTCGTTCCTGATGGCGGCGCTGATGGTGATCGCGGGCGCTGCGGTCTGCGTTGGCGTTCCCGATACGGCGTTCAACGGCGCCTTCGTGGTGGACGCGTTCTCGGGCTTCACCAAGGTGCTGATCCTCGGCTCGGCCGCGCTTTGCATCCTGATGGCGGAAAACTTCTTCGAAAAGGAGAAGATGGTCCGCTTCGAGATGCCGATCCTGATCGGGCTTGCCACCCTCGGCATGCTGGCGATGGTGTCGGCATCGAGCTTCCTGGCGCTCTATCTCGGTCTCGAACTGCAGAGCCTCGCGCTCTACGTGCTCGCCGCGTTTCAGCGCGACAACACCCGTTCGACCGAAGCCGGCCTCAAGTATTTCGTCCTCGGCGCGCTGTCGTCGGGCATGATGCTGTACGGCATTTCGCTGATCTACGGATTCACCGGCACCACCACGTTCACCGGCGTGGCAGAGGTGATCGGTCAATCGGGTGTCGGCATTGGCCTCATCTTCGGACTGGTGTTCCTGATCGCCGGCTTGGTGTTCAAGATTTCCGCCGTGCCGTTCCATATGTGGGCGCCCGACGTCTACGAAGGCTCGCCGACGCCGGTGACCGCCTTCTTCACCACCGCCGCCAAGGTCGCCGCCTTCGCGCTGACCATCCGTGCCGTGATGATCCCGTTCGCCCATGCCGTCGGGCAATATCAGCAGATCATCGTCGTGGTGTCGGTGCTGTCGATGTGGCTCGGTTCGGTCGCCGCGATCGGGCAGGAGAACATCAAACGCCTGATGGCGTACTCCTCGATCGGCCATATGGGCTATGCGCTGTTGGGGCTGGCCGCCGGAACGCAGGAAGGCGTGCGCGGCATGCTGATCTACATCGCGTTCTATGCCGTCACCAATATCGGCGCTTTCGTCTGCATCCAGGCGATGCGGCGCGACGGTGAGGCGGTGGAGAACATCTCCGATCTGGCCGGTCTGGCGCGCACGCGTCCCGGCTATGCCTTCGCGTTCTCGGCACTGATGTGGTCGCTGGCGGGTTTGCCGCCGGTCGCCGGTATTGTCGCCAAGATCTACGTCTTCCTCGCTGCCATGCATGCCGGGCTCATCATTCCGGCGGTGCTCGGCGTGCTCGCGAGCTGCGTCGGCGCCTACTACTATCTGCGCATCGCCAAGGTGATTTACTTCGATGAACCGGCGAAGCCGCTGGATGCAGGCCTTGGCGGCCGCGGCATGGGAACCATCCTGGCGCTGTCGACGGCGTTTACCGTGTTGCTGCTGGTGGTTCCGTGGGTGCTGGTCGGACCGGCGCAAGCTGCGGCGCAGGCCTTGCTGCCTTGACGAGCTGGCCTGCCGGCTACCGTCTTGTGGAATTGGCGGAGGTCGATTCCACCAACGAGGAAGCGCGCCGTCGCGCTGCGCAAGGCGAGCCGGGACCGCTATGGATCTCTGCCGCGCGCCAGACGAAGGGCAAGGGCCGCCGCGGCCGGGTGTGGACGGCGCCGGAAGGCAATCTCTCCGCCACGCTGCTGTTGCGCCCCGACCGTCCGGCCGCCGAATGTGCTCAGCTTTCCTTCGTCGCGGCGCTGGCGGCAGGGGACGCAGTGGCGCGCTACGTGCCCGACGTCGCTCTCAAATGGCCCAATGATGTGCTGGTTCATGGCCGGAAAATCACCGGTATCCTGTTGGAATCCGAGGCTGATCCTGATGGTTCGATCGCTTGGCTGGCAATCGGCATCGGGATTAACCTGAAGTCGTATCCCGAGGATACCCGCATTCCGGCCACGGCCATCGCCGCCCTGGGTACGGCCCCGTCCCCGCAGGATGCGCTGCTCGACCTCGCTGACAGTTTCGCGAAGTGGTATGAGGCCTGGCGCGAAGCCGGTTTTGCCCCCGTCCGGGAAGCCTGGCTGGCGCGCGCGCACGGATTGGGCTCGCGTATCCGCGTCCGGCTGGCGCGGGAAGAGACGACCGGCGTGTTCCGCGATATCGACGATACCGGCGCACTGGTTCTGGGTTTGCCGGGCGGGGTGACACGAACGATCGCCGCAGGCGAAGTATTTTTCTGAGGTTCACATGCTCCTGGCCATCGACGCCGGCAACACCAACATCGTTTTCGCGGTTTGGGACGGCAATGCCATCCGCTGCGAATGGCGCGCGGTTACCAAGACGGCGCGCACCGCCGACGAATATGCGGTGCTGCTGAAGCCGCTGTTCGAACTCAACGGCCTCAAGTTCGACGATTTTGACGGCGCCATCATCGCCACCGTCGTCCCGGCGGCGCTGTTCGACCTGCGCCAGTTCTGCAAGCGCTATCTCAACATCGAAGCCGTCGTGGTCGGCGATCCGGCCGTCGATCTCGGCCTGAAGGTTTTGACCCTGCGCCCGGAAGCGGTCGGCGCCGACCGTCTGGTCAACACCGTTTCGGCCCACGCGCATTACGGCGGGCCGCTGATCGTGGTCGATTTCGGCACTGCCACCACCTTCGACATCGTCAACAAGGACGGCGATTATGAAGGCGGCGTCATTGCGCCCGGCATCAATCTGTCGGCCGAAGCGCTGCACAAGGCTGCCGCCATGCTGCCGCGCGTCGCCATCGCGCGCACCAATACGGTGATCGGCAAGGATACCGTTCCGGCGATGCAGTCGGGCATGTACTGGGGCTATATCGGATTGATCGAAGGCCTGATTGCGCGCATCAAGGCCGAATACGGAACCCCGATGACGGTGATCGCCACCGGCGGCTTGGGCCGCGTATTCTACCGGCAGACCCCGACGATCGATCACTACGACCCCGAGCTCACAATTCGCGGTCTGGCGCAGATTTACGCGCGGAATAAGGTTGGATAAATAGTGCCTCATAAGATCACCGACGACGATAACGAACTCGTCCTGTTGCCGCTCGGCGGCGCGGGCGAGATCGGGATGAATTTCAACGCCTACGGCTTCGGTCCCGACGACGATCGCAAATGGGTCATCGTCGATTGCGGCGTGTTGTTCGGCCGCGAGGGCGCAACGCCCGGCGTCGATCTCATCATGCCGGATATCTCGTTCCTGGCCGAACGGCGCGACGACGTGCTTGGCATCATTGCCACCCATGCGCACGAGGATCACATCGGTGCCATCGCGCTGTTGTGGCCAATGCTGAAATGCCCCGTCTATGCGACGCCGTTCACCGCCAAGCTGATCGAAGGCAAGCTGGAAGAGGCTGACCTCACCGGCAAGGCCAAGCTCAAGGTAGTTCCGCCGCACGGCAAGCTGAGCCTCGGCCCGTTCGAGATCGAACTCGTTTCGCTCACCCATTCCATTCCGGAACCGAATGCGATCGCGATCAAGACGCCGCTCGGCACCGTCGTGCATACCGGCGACTGGAAAATCGACCCCGATCCGGTGGTCGGCAAGAAGGCCGACATCAGCCGCCTCAAGGCGCTGGGCGACGATGGCGTTCTGGCGCTGGTCTGCGATTCCACCAATGCCTTGGTGAAGGGCCGCTCCGGCTCGGAAGCCGACGTGAAGAAGCATCTCACCGAACTGATCGGCACCATCAAGGGCCGCATTGCGGTGACGGCCTTCGCGTCCAACGTGGCGCGGCTCGACACCATCGCCAAGGCCGCCAAGGCCCATAAGCGCCATGTCGTGCTGGTCGGACGCGCCATGCACAAGATCGTCCAGGCGGCCAAGGAAACCGGCTATTTGCAGGATTTTCCGCCGACCATCGATTTCGAGGACGCGGAGGATATCGCGCCGCACAAGGTGCTCTATCTCTGCACCGGCAGTCAGGGCGAGCAGCGTGCCGCCTTGCCGCGCATCGCCTCGGGCGAGCATGTGGTCAAGCTCGGACCCGGCGACACGGTGATCTTCTCGTCGCGCGTCATTCCCGGCAACGAGCTGCCGATTTTTGAACTGCACAACAAGCTCGCCGCCATCGGCGTCGAAGTGCTGTCGACCGAGGATCATTTCGTCCACGTCTCGGGCCATCCGGCGCGCGATGAATTGACCGAAATGTATCGCTGGGTGCGGCCCAAGATCGCCGTGCCCGTGCATGGCGAGACGCGCCACCTTCACGCCCATGCCGCGCTGGCGAAGTCGCTGCAGGTGCCGCAGGTAGTCATCATCGAAAACGGCCAGATGCTGAAACTGGCGCCGGGCAAGGCGTCGGTGATCGATGAAACTCCGTCCGGCCGCGTTCATCTCGACGGTACCGTGCTGGTGGCGGAGGGGCTCGGCCTTGCGCGCGCCCGCCGGGCACTGAGTTTCGCCGGCATGATCGCGATCACACTGGTGCTCGACGAAAAAAACCGCGTCGCCGCCGATCCCGGCATCATCCTCGAAGGCATGCCCGAGCCGGTGCACGAAGCCGTACGTACTGCGGTTGATAAAGCGCTGGACCGTCACAATCCGAGAAAGGATGACGAGGGTGACCTGCGCGAATCCGTTCGCCGTGCCGCCCGTCGCGCCGCCGAAGACGCCTGGGGCAAGAAGCCCATCACGCGGGTGGAAGTGGTGACGGTTTAGTCCACAGGAGGATTCCGATGATCGGTCGCTTGAATCATGTCGCCATTGCCACCGCCGATCTCGGGAAATCCGCCGCGATCTATCGCGATCTTCTCGGCGCCAAAGTGTCCGAGCCGCACGCGCTGCCGGAGCATGGCGTGACGGTCGTGTTCGTCGAGCTGCCGAACACAAAAATCGAGCTCCTGCAGCCGCTGGGCGAAAAATCGCCAATCGCTGCCTATCTCGAAAAGAACCCGTCCGGCGGCATGCATCATGTCTGCTACGAGGTGGACGACATCGCAGCCGCGCGCGACAGACTGGCGGCAGCAGGCGCCCGTGTTCTCGGCGACATCAAGATCGGCGCCCACAGCAAGCCGGTGGTGTTCCTGCATCCCAAGGATTTCGTCGGCACGCTGGTCGAGCTGGAGCAAGCATGATTGTTCACGGCGCCGTCCTCGTCAGCGCCTTTGCCATTGCGTGGTTTCTCGCTTTTTTCTGTCTTCTGCCGGTCGGCCTGGGCGAGGTTGATCGCGAGACCGGCGCTCCCAAACACGCGCGCCTTGGCCGCAAAGCCCTGATCGCCACCGGCATTGCCGTGGTGTTGTTTGGCGTTTTCTACGTTCTGATCGCGCTGAAGGTCTTCGACCTCTAGCCCGCTGCTCCCGCAAAACTCTGCGCGTCCATGATGATCTTGGCGATGAACGCCAATGCGATCACCACCACGGCCGGGTTCAGGTCCTTCCAGCGCCACGCCACCGCTTTGATCGCGACATAAGCGATGAAGCCAATGCCGATGCCGGAGGCGATGGAGTAGGTGAAGGGGATCGCCAGGGCCGTCAGCAGCGCCGGGGCGGCTTCGGTGAGGTCGTCCCAGTTGATTTCCCTTAGGCCCCCGACCATCAGCACCGCCACGAAGATCAGCGCCGGAGCGGTGGCATAAGCGGGCACAGATGTGGCGATCGGCGAGAAGAACAGCGCCAGCAGGAACAGCACGCCCACGACCACCGCCGTCAGGCCGCTGCGCCCGCCCGCCTGGATGCCGGCGGAGCTTTCGATATAGGCCGTCACCGGCGAGGTGCCGCAGGCCGCGCCCAGCATCGAACCGACCGCATCGGTGGTCAGCGCCTTGCGCGCGTTCGGCAGCTTGCCGTCTTCGGTGGTCAGCTTGCCCTGGTAAGCCACGGCGGTCAGCGTGCCTGAGGTGTCGAGCATCATCACCAGGAGGAACACCAGCACCGTCGAGACGATCACGCCTTCGGACGTGCTGCCGGGATCGAAA
>JAHFQC010000043.1:0-5995 GCA_023259375.1 Alphaproteobacteria bacterium | reverse complement strand
AGTTGGAACAGCGTCGGCGCCATCGACGGCGGCAGCGACGCCACGGCACTCGGCACCTGCTGCAGTTCAAGCGCGAACGCCAGCACTGTGACGAGGACGATGCCGATCATCACGGCGCCGATGATCCGACGGGCCGCCAGCGCGAAGATCACGATGAAGCCGAGCGCGGCCAGAATCACGCGCGGATCGGATAGTGACCCGGCCGTGAGCAGGCTGTTGGAGCCGTTCGACGTCACGATGCCGGCTTGGTGAAGGCCGATCAGCGCCAGGAAGAATCCGATGCCCGCGGCGATCGATAATTTGAGCGAGTGGGGCAGGGAGTTGATCAGCCACTCGCGCGCCGGTGTCACCGAGATCGCCACGAACAAGGCGCCTGCCAGGAACACGCAGCCGAGCGCCAGCCGCCAGTCGTAGTTCAGGGCCGGCACCACTGTGAAGGCGAGGAACGCGTTAAGCCCCATGCCCGGCGCCAGCGCCACCGGCAGCCGCGCCCACATGCCCATCAGGATCGTCGTCAGCGCCGAAGCAAGGCAGGTCGCGACGAACACCGCTTGGCGGTCGAGGCCGCCGTTCGCCAGCACGTCCGGATTGACCACCACGATATAGGCCATGGTGAGGAAGGTCGTGAGCCCGGCCACCACTTCGCGCCGTACCGTCGTGCCGTGCGCCTGAAGCCCGAAATAGCGTTCGAACATGCCTTCCCCCGCAGCTGTGTTGCGCCAAGCTAAGTCTGATTTGGGAAGGATGAAAAGGCGTTCCGGCGCCCCGGAAATGCGAAAGGCCGGGCTTTGCCCGGCCTTTCTTCCGCAGGGTCCCCCCCGACGGATACCTCTCCCCGAACTTGGCCGTTCACGAGCGAAACGCGGGCCTTTTGTTCGTTTTATGTGGGTGTTTCTGTAGTGGAAATTCACATAGTTGTCACGATGGAATGTGGCCGAATTCTGCACTCTTGAAACAATATTCGTCACCCCTGTGTCTTTCATACCCCTCCTGTTAGCGCTGTCATTTTAAGGCCTCTAAAGTGCGTATTTAGGTAACCGGTAGCAATCGTAATCCGCCCAACCCGGCTTGACGGGTTCGTCCCGGACTCGCAGCCTGATGCGATGCGAATGTGGGCGGGGTTCGTACTGGGGGCAGCGTTGATTCTCTCGGCAGCACAGGCCGGGGGAACGTGGCGCGTGACCAAGGATCATTGGACGGAGGCGGACGAGGCGGGCTTTTCGCGCTTCGTGGCGGCGATCGGCGCGTCCAATTGTTCGTCGTCGGAAAGCTGTTTGCGCGATCCGGCCAATCCGTTCCGCGCCACTGATCAGAAATTCCTCGACATCAATACCGATTGCGCCAAGTGGCCGTATCTGTTGCGCGCCTATTACGCCTGGAAGAACGGCCTGCCGTTCTCGTTCGTCGACGGCTATGCCGGATCGGGGGACGACAAGCACAACACCACCGGCAACCGCCCGACCAGCCGGCGCGCCTTCATCGATCGCGGCGAGGGGATCAACGGTCCTGCGGCGGTGCGCGAAGTGATCGAGACGGTGAACTCGGCCACTTATCGGTCTGACGTGACCCAGACCGGTGGTGTGTTGCCGGATTTCTATGCGCCCGCCATCCGCCCCGGCTCGATCCGTCCCGGCACGGTGATCTACGACACCAACGCCCATGTCGGGATTGTCTATAAAGTCGATGAGGACGGACGTATCTATTATATGGACGCCCATCCCGACTTCACCATCACCCGCAGCGTTTATGGCGCGCAGTTCGGCCAAAGCCCGTTGAAGCTCGGCGGCGGTCTCAAGAACTGGAGGCCGCAATTCCTGAAAGGCGCCAAGCAGGACGGCGAGGGCCATCTGACCGGCGGCCGCATCGTGCTGGCCGGCAATGAAGAGATCGCGGACTTCTCGCTGGTCCAATACGTGGGCACCGAACCGAATTCGTCGCAAAGCCCAAAGAAGGCACGCTTTGTCTACGATGGCGAAGTGATGGGGCTTTACACCTATGTCCGCACCGCGATGAGCGGCGGCAAGACTGAGTTCAATCCGCTGCACGAGTTGCGCGCCACAATGCGCAACCTATGCCGCGATTTAAAGGATCGCGCCAACACGGTGAACCTCGCGATCTCCGAGCACATCCAGGATGAACCCCATCCGTCCAGTCTGCCGGAAAACCTGTTCGATGCCGGTGGCGATTGGGAAAACTACGCCACGCCGGCACGCGATGCCCGGTTGCGCGAAGGTTTTGCTCAGTTCTACGCGCATATGGCGCGGATCATCGATCTTTGGGTTAAGCGCGATCCGCGCATTGCTTACGAAGGCACCGATCTGCGCGCCGATCTTCTCGCTGCCTACGATGCGCAAAGCGAGGCTTGCGATCTGACTTATCTCAGCACCGACAAGCGTCCGGTGCCGCTTCATCTCGGCGACATCGAAGCCCGCGTCTATGCCCTCAGCTACGATCCCTACGACTGCATCGAACTACGCTGGGGCGCGGCTGGTGTCGAACGCGACAGCTGCAGCAATAGCGAAAAGAAGCGGCGCTGGTACGCCGCCCAGCAGCGCTTCCGCCAGATGCAATCGCACGATTTCTTCGCCGGCTACGACCTCGAAAGTCTCGAACGCAAGGGCGCCAAACCGCAGCCCCCGCCGCCGCCGGTCGCCGTGCGGACGCTGATCGCGAACATGCCCTATCAGGAGCCGCTGGCACCGATGCGGCCGGTGGGGAGGTAGGGATACGCGTGCCGCCGAAGTTATTGTCACACGGAGCGGGTGGGTTTTCAGCCGCTCGTCCCGGGCTGGGGCTGAACCTCCGGTGACGGCGAATCCTGCTGGTTTTCACTGGGCGGCGGTGCGTCCGTCGGCTTCGGCGCTGACAAGTCGGTCGTCGGTGCTGGCGCCACTGGAGGCGCAGCCATGACCGATATCGGCGGAGGCGGCGGTGCGTCCGTCGGCTTCAGCACGGGCAAGTCCGTCGTCGCTGCTGGCGCCACTGGCGGCGCAGCCCAGACCGATATCGGCGGAGGCGGTGGAGGCGGCGGTGGAGGCGGCGGTGGAGGAGGTGGCGGTGGTGGTGCTGGAGGTGGCGGAAAAAGGCTAGAGGAGGGGAGGCGGCACGGGGTGATCGGCCATATTATCACGCGCACCAGCCCGCTGAAAAAACTGCCGACGGTCACGATCGGCGGATCGTCGTTCTCAAAACGGAAGCAGGCTTTTTCGGCGTAAGCGGCGGTCGATGTCAGAATCAGCACGGCAGCCATCGCGGCGGTGCCGCGGAGCAAACGGAACGGGGAACCCGATAAGCAGCGCATAGCGGTCTCCTTCCTCAATAGCCCAGACACTTCGGCACCATGGCCACCAGATTGCGCGGGTCGAACACCATCAGGTGGGTGACGACAATCAAGACAACCACCGTGCCCGTGATCAGCGCGCGCTTGGTCTTCATCGCTCGGGGAACAATCGGTGCGCTAACCTTGGTGGCCTGCGCCAGCCCGACATAGAGAGCCAGCGCCACCAGCACCCATTCGATCGCCGCATCGCCCACCGCCGAGATCCAGGGTTTGCAGACCTCGACCAGACTCGGCTTCAGCACCAGCCAACTCCCGCTGGCCACGAATATCGAAGCGGCGGCGCTCATGAAGAACACCGGCGGCAGCACGCGCAGACTGACGGACAACGAGGCGGTGAAATGCGGCCGTTGGCCCAACAGGCGCGCCATCAGGTGGATCACCACCGCGATGAAAGCCCAGAACGCGATTTCGTTGGTGAAATTGACCAACAGCGCGTTGTTGCTGATTTCCTTGGCGCCGGTTTCGCCGAGCCTTGCGATGATCACCTGCTGCAGGAACACGCCGGCACTGAGGCTGATCAGCGTGTGCAGGACAATAGCGCTGTCGGGGTCTTCGAGGTGTTCCTCGACCGTGCCGTATCGCAGCGAAAACACCCGCACGAGATAAAGGATGTAGTCCCGCGCGTAGGCATTAATGGCCTTGATGAAATCCGCAGCGCCCATGATTCATTCCCCAGCGGACGTCGAACGATAGCAGTCGGAATAGGAAATATCAACTTGTGGTGGTGCGATAGCACGTACTGGTTGTTGGATATCTCAGCCTTGTGAGGGGTTGAGCTATATCGTGGCCTCTATCGCGGTGCCCTGGACTGAGCGGCTGTCCAATTGTGGATTGAGACGTTCATGAAACGCATTCCGACGCTACCCATTCGCGTTGGCGGGGGCTGATGCATGCAGCCGGGTTATTGCCCAGTTGGAATGGATTCGAGGCCGTGATTTCGATCGCACGATCGCCGCCCATGCCATCGCCGAGGACTGTACGCTGGTCACGGCCAACCCCGACGATTTTGCCGACATTCCCGGCGTTCGCCTTGAAAATTGGGCCGAATAGGCGGCCATCCGCCCATTTGCTCCGAGACCCCGGTGCGCTTATGAAGGGGGCTGTTGTCTGCTGACTTATCCCCAGGATATCCACAATGCGCCTTTCCCGCTTTTTCCTCCCCGTTCTCAAGGAAACGCCGTCCGAGGCGCAGATCGTCTCGCACCGGCTAATGTTGCGAACCGGCATGATCCGCCAGGAAGCCGCCGGCATTTATGCCTGGCTGCCGCTGGGCCACCGGGTGCTGCGCCGCATCCAGGAGATCGTGCGCCAGGAAATGGACCGGGCAGGGGCGGTGGAAATCCTGATGCCGACGCTGCAGTCCTCCGACCTCTGGCGCGAGAGCGGCCGGTACGATGCCTACGGCCCCGAGATGCTGCGCATCACCGACCGCCACGAGCGCGAACTCCTCTACGGGCCGACCAACGAGGAGATGGTCACCGACATCTTCCGGGCCTATGTGAAGAGCTACAAGGCGCTGCCGCTGAACCTCTATCACACCCAGTGGAAATTCCGCGACGAAGTCCGCCCGCGTTTCGGCGTGATGCGCGGCCGCGAATTCCTGATGAAGGACGCCTACAGCTTCGACATCGACAAGGCCGGCGCCCGCCGCGCCTATAACCGCATGTACGTCGCGTATCTGCGCGCCTTCGACCGCATGGGCCTCGTCGCCATTCCGATGCGCGCCGACACCGGTCCGATCGGCGGCGATCTTTCTCACGAGTTCCACGTTCTGGCCGATACCGGCGAGAGCGCGGTGTTCCTCGACAAGAACCTCCTCGGCATGCCGATCCCGCCCGTCGATATCGATTTCGACGGCGATCTCGAGCCGATCATTCAGGCCCGTTCGGCGATGTATGCCGCCACCAGCGACGTCCACGATCAGGCTCGTTTCGAAGCCGAAGTGCCGGAAGAGCGCCGCATGTCCACCCGCGGCATCGAAGTCGGCCAGATCTTCTATTTCGGCACCAAGTATTCCGCTCCGATGAAGGCGGTGGTGACCGGTCCCGACGGCAAGGACGTGCCGGTCGAGATGGGTTCTTACGGCATCGGCGTGTCGCGCCTCTTGGGCGCTATCATCGAAGCCAGCCACGACGACGCCGGCATCATCTGGCCGGAGCCGGTGGCGCCGTTCGACATTGCCCTGATCAATCTCAAGACCGGCGACGCCAAGACCGATGCGGCCTGCGCCAGCCTCTACGAGAAGCTCGAGAACGCCGGCAAGGAAGTGATCTACGACGACCGCGACGAGCGCCCCGGCGCCAAGTTTGCCACCGCCGAACTGATCGGCATTCCGTGGCAGGTGGTGGTCGGCCCGCGCGGCCTCGAAAAGGGCGTCATCGAAGTCAAAAATCGCAGGACCGGCGTCAAAGAAGAGCTGTCGGCCGAAGAGGTTGTCAACCGGTTTGCGAAGTAGGCCGTCATGAAATCCACCCGTCCGTTTTCGCCCTTCGAATGGATGCTGGCGCTCCGGTATTTGCGCGCCAAGCGGGCGGAGAGTTTCATTTCGATCATTTCGGTCATCTCGCTGGTCGGCATCGCGCTGGGCGTGGCGGTGCTGATCATCGTCATGGCGGTGATGAATGGGTTCCGTCACGATCTGATGGGCCGCATCCT
>JAHFQC010000118.1 GCA_023259375.1 Alphaproteobacteria bacterium | reverse complement strand
GCGAGTTTGTAGCCGTTCAGCATGGTCATGCCGCCGGCCGTTCCCGTAATGGCGTATGTGGCAACGTTGGCGTGCGCATCCGAACCGATCGACGTTACCAGCGGCGCGCCGGAATAAACGCTGGCCGCGGTGTCGCCGAGGAATGCGCCCGCGACGCCAGCCTGATAGCCGCTCGTCGTATACGCTGCCGCAACCGCCGCACTGGCATCGTTGCCGTAGACCTTATTCACATTGGTGGTGGTGACGGTCAGCGTCGGCTGAACCGCAAACACATAACGGTTGCCGTTTTGCGTGATCGTATTGCCGTAAACCGCGTTCCAAACCGCGGTGTTGCCGCTGTTGAGACCACCGAACTGGTCGCCCGCTGGGGAATTCGAATAGATCAGCCAGCGGCCATTGCCCGAAACGTTCACGGCATCGCTGCCGCGATTATTGATGAAGTTGCCGCCAGCGGCCAGGACGACGTTCTGACCCGTGCCGGCCGTGACCTTGGCGCCGGAAACGATGGTGACATTGGTCTTGGCGACGACCGATACCGCACCGGCGCTAGTGACGCCGGCGACCTTGTTCACGGTGCTGACGATGACGTCGTCGCGGTCGGTGAAGGAGACATTGCCGGTGGTATTGGCGGCAAGAATATCGACATCGTTGTTGCTGCCGGTGAGCTGGAAGGACCCGTTGCCGAGCAGTCCGAGGGACTGCGCCACGAGGCTGCCCGTGCTTTCGGTCACCGGTCCGGCGGCATCGAGGATCACCGTGCCGGTGCCGGCATTGATCGCACTGTCGATGTCAAAGCCAGTGGTCGAAGCGGAGACGAAATCGAGCGATGTATTGGCGGCAAGCGCCCCGCCGACATAAAGAAGATCTTTCGACGTGTTGCTGCCGATCGCCGTCGCAAGGCCGGCGAACATATCCGACGTCTTGGCGGCGCCGGAAAGAATGCGCAGGTAGCCGCCGTAGAGATCGGCGGCGCTGACACGGCCCGATGCATTCTGGACGTAGGTGTTGGCATTGACGGCGTTGCCCGCCAGGTAGGTGACGACCTGCCCGGTGCCGTTGAGCGACGAACTGGGCATCACCATGTAGTAATAGCCGTTGGCGCCAGCGATCACAGAACCGGCCGCCGCACCATTGCGCAGCGCCGATACCGTCACCAGGTTTGTCGCCGTCGATCCGATGACCGTGGTGCGGAAATCGGAGTAGACGGTGCCGGACACGGCCTGCAGCGAACCCTGCCACGCCAGATACGGATAGAGACCCGCTCCGGTGCTCCAGGTCGATGACGAGAAACCGCCCGGCAGCGCACCCTGCAACTGCACAGTGGTGCGGCCGCTGCCGCCGTCGCTCGAAGTCCAGCCGCTAGTCTGGGTATCCCAATAGCTGTTCGACACCGAGCCGAGCGAAGTCTTGCCGACCAAACCGCCGGCATCGCTATAGCCCGATCCGACAAAGACCGGACCGGTGGAATACGTGGCATTAACCGAGCCGCTGTTCAACCCGATCAGACCGCCGACATACTGCCTGGTACCGACGGTTCCGGTGAAGCCGGCGAGGACGGCACCCATGGCGTAGGAATCGTGGACCGAACTGCCCGCGTTCCAGCCGATCAGGCCGCCGACATAACCGCCGCCCGAAGCGGTTCCGGTGGCATAGGAATAGGCCACCGTGCCCAGCGTGCTGTTGCCGATCAGACCGCCGACATTGTAGTTGCGGCCAGTGACGGAACCACTGGCCGAGGAAGACGTCACCGTGCCGCCGGTCTGGTAGCCGACCAAGCCGCCGATGTCGTCGGCGCCCGACACCGCACCCGTCGCATAGGAATTGCTGATGTCGCTGCCGCTGGCATATCCGGCGAGGCCGCCGATATAGGCCTTGTTGGCCGTTCCCATCACCGTACCGGTGGCATAGGACGAAGCGATGTCGCCCGTGGTGTAGCCGACCAGACCGCCGACGTAATTGTCGGAGCCGGAGGTGTTGCCGGTCGCAAACGACGACGAGATCGTGCCGCTATTGTACCCGGCCAGACCGCCGACCGAGCCTTTGCCCGAAACCGTGCCGGTGGCATAGGACCCGCTGATGGTGTCGGATGCCGAGCCGACCAGACCGCCGACATAATTGCCTTGGGCGGTCACTTGCCCCGTCGCAAAGGAATTGCCGACGTAATCGGTGCTTTGACCGACCAGGCCGCCGACATAATCCGAGCCGGACACCGTGCCGGTGGCGTGCGAATTGATGAGATTGCCGTCGTTCAGCCCAACCAGGCCGCCGACATAATCGGAGCCGGAAACCGAGACTGTCGACCAGGCATTCTTGACCGTTCCGCCGTGATTGGCACCGACCAGCGCGCCGACATAGTCATTGTTGCCGCCGATCGAACCGCCGACCAGACCGATATCGCGGACAGTGCCTTTCACGTATCCGAACAGACCGAAATTGTCGTCGTTGCTGGTCAGCTTCAGGTTGGAAATGGTGTTGCCCAACCCGGTGAAGGTGCCGGTGAACCCGCCGGCAGCGCGGGAAAGGACCGAATAGGCGCCGATGGCGTTCCAGCTTTTCGTTGACGAAGCATCGAGCGAGGTCGCCAGGGCGTAACGGCCGTCGGTCGCCCCATACTTGCTGTCGATGTTCTGCAGCGCGCTCATGCTGTAGAGTAGCGTGTAACCCTTGCCGTTGATGTTGAGCTTGGCGCCGGCCGACGAACCGCCGGTGAACGAAGCGCTGCCGCTCGGGCCGAACGCGTAATCGTTGCCGTATTGCAGCGTCAGCGTGCCGCCGCCGCCGATCGTGATCGGCGCGTTGATGTCGACGTCGTGATAGGCATTGAGGGTCAGCGTCGCGGTCGTCGACCACGACAGTGCGCTGTTGATGATGATGTCGCCGGCACCGGAGGTGACGGTCCCCGGCCCGCTGGCGCCCGAAGAGGTCGTCACCAGGGTGACGTTGGTTTTGTTGCCAAGAGACGTATTGATCGTCGTCGCCGCAGCGCTGTCGACCGTCAGGTTGGACGGATCGAGCAGCCAGTTGCCGCCGTCGCCGGCATCGATCGCAGCCCCGCCGATGGACAGCGTGCCGCCCGAGGTTTCGATGAAGCCGCCAGCGGCGCCCTTGCCGGCCGCCGCGATCTTGCCGCCGACCGTCGTCGCGCCGGTCCCGATGACGCTGACCGAGCCGCCCTTCATGCCGGCCGCCGTCGCCGACGCCGAAATGGTTCCGGACACCGCAATGTCGGTGCCGGTCACGCTCACCGTGCCGCCTGAACCGTTGGCGTTCGTCGCCGCGACCGCACCGGTTACATTCACGTTACCGCCTGCGGTCAGCCAGACATGGCCGTCGATCGTGGTCGAGCCCGTGGCCGCAACCAGACCGCCATTGTTGCCCGCCAACGCGTAAACGTTGCCGCCGGCCGACTGCAGGCGCGCCTGCGCCGCCGTCACCGTGCCTTCGTTGGTGACATCGCCGCTGCCGCCAGCGATCGCGATGCGCGAATCGCTGCCGACCGGCTGCAGCACGATCTCGTTGCCCGCCGCCATCGCGGCGGTGCCGTTGGCGGCCGAAACCGACCCGGCGTTGTGCACATTGCGGCCGACCAGAATGACGTCGCCGGTCTTGGACGTGATCACGCCCGCATTCACGACGTCGCCGTTCGAGGTGCCGCGCGCGGTCATCTTGCCGCCGCTCATGAACTCTTTGTCGGAGACGTCCCGGGTCGATGCGACAAAACTGCCATTGGTGACGACTTTGCCGCTCGGACCGACGACGACGCCTTGCGGATTGATCACGAAAACCGAACCGGTGGCGTTCAGCTGGCCGTCGATATTCGAGACGGCACCGCCCGTAACCCGGTTCAGCGTGGCGCCCGATCCGTTATTGAACTGAACGGTCTTGCCGTTCCCGACCGAAAAACCTTTCCAGTTGATAATACCGTAGGTTGTCGATTGGTTAATGGTTGTAGCGTTCGTGGAATTGGAAATAGTCCCGCTTCCCGCGGCATAGGCACCGCCAGACGGAAGCGGATCACCTGCTTGAGCAGAACCTGCCAACAGCGCACCAGCGCATAGCATCCAGGCCAAAATCGCCGTGCTATTGCGATAAATTGCGCCATTTGCCTTCTGATGCGCACGGCCAGCGTGCATCAGCAATGAATAGTTGCTGCTCAATGGATTCACTCCGATAAAAGGTATTAACGGCGCATTCCAGGCGGGAATCGTCGTTTAGAGATTTGATGAAAATTTTATTGAGTACGTTAAATTCTGTATGCCCGGGAAACCCCCGACACATGTCGGTCGCAGATTGAAAATCTGAATAAAAACGTGCGAAAATGCTTCGTTTCATTAACCTGTTTTGCAAAATCCTCATGGGACTGAGCGTCTACTTCCATCGGCATGAAGCACTCATCAGTTCGGCGTATGTGTGTTGCCTTCCTGGCGATGCTTCTCTGTGTGGGATGTCATAACCGGGCCGAGGGTTCTGTTGCGCAACGGGGACTTCTCACCCTCCAAAGCCGCTCTCTCGATGCAGAAATCCCGCTAGCCGGCGACTGGGAGATTTATTGGCGTCAGCTGCTGACGCCAGCGGACTTACACCGCGCGCCCGCTCCACCCCCGGATGGTTATCTCCATTTGCCTGGGGCCTGGAACGATCTGCGGATTTCCGGCCAGCGGGTCGGCAACAAGGGATTCGCCACGCTTCGCCTGCGCGTCGATGCCGGACCTGAAAAGCGCGAACTGGGCATCCGCCTCTTCCATATTGCATCCGCCTACCGGCTGTGGATCGACGGCCGCCTTACCGCGGCCAACGGCGTCGTCGGCCGCGACGTCAGAAGCGAAGTCCTGGCGCTCAACGATCGCGTCGTGCGCTTTCAAAGCAACGGCCGACCGACCGAGCTGGTGCTTCAGATCTCGAATTTCCGGGCGCCGTTCGGCGGCGCCAGAATGCCGATTCTGTTCGGGTCCGCCGCGACGATCGAGCAGGGGTTCTTGGGCGCAGCGATGCTCGAGTATTTCCTGTGCGGCGGCATGTTCATCATGGGCATCTACAATGTCGCCCGCTTTCTGTTCTCCCCCGAAGAACGCGCCTCGTTCTTTTTCGGCACCCTCTGTCTTTTGTGGATGCTCTTTACGCTGACCACCATCGGCAACACCGAATGGCTCGATGCCTATTTCCCCGGGCGCTTCGCCGAGGTCCTCAACCGGGTCGAGTGGCTGGTGGTCTATCTCATGGTGCTGGCCGGATACGGCCTGTTGTGGTCGCTCTATCCAAAGCACTTTCCAACCATCGGTCTGCGGGTGATTGCCGCGATCATCGGCGTGTTCAGCATCATAGCGGTATTTGCGCCCTACCCGATGCTGACTTACACCACTCCGCTCTCCATTCCGGGGATCGGCGTGTTCGTCGTTTACACCCTAGTCTGCCAAACCATCGCGACGATCCAATCCGAGAACCGGTCCGCCGCGATACTCATTCTGGGCGGCGTCCTCAGCCTCGACATTGCGGCCATCAACGACATCCTGTTCGACATGCAGGTGATCGCGACCGGACAGATTATGCTGTACGGCATGTCCATCTTCGCCGTGTTCCAGTTGGTTTATCTGTCGTCCAAAACCGCACGAGGCTATCGCGAAGTCGCACACCTGTCGCAGGAACTGGACCACAAGAACGCCGCGCTACAGACCAAGATCGCCGAGACCGAGCAGCTCAGCCGTCAAATCGTCACGGTGAGCGAAGTCGAGCGCTGCCGGATCAGCCAGGATCTGCACGACGGCATCTGCCAGCAACTCACGGCGATACGGCTGCACTTCTCCGTCTTGAAGAAGCAGATGCCATGGTCGGGCACCGCCAAGCAGGAAATCGACCATATGTCGAGTCTGCTCAACAGCGCCGTCAACAGTGCCTATGACATGTCAATCGGGCTCTGGCCGGCCACCGAGGGCGCCGGCAAGCTGACCGAAGCGATCAGCGAGTTGTGCGAACGCACCCGCCGGGTCGGTCAGATCACGGTCGGCTTCCACGCCGACGCGCCGCAATGTCCGCACCAATCGGCCGACCAATGCCAACAGATACACCGCATCGCCCAGGAGGCCCTAACCAACGCCATCAAGCATTCCAAGGCCAGCAATATCGAGGTTTCCCTGTCGTGCGCTCCCGACGAAAGCATCCGCCTCACGGTCGAAGACGACGGCGTCGGCCGCCGCGTTTCGAGTCCGCAGCGCGGCGCGGGCCTGGGAATGAAGATCATGGCGCATCGCGCCAAAATTATCGGTGGAACCACCACCGTCAGCGATCGCGAAGGCGGCGGCACCTCGGTTTTGTGCATCGTACCCTGTGCGCACAATCCGGCCGACGGGAGCTGTCCGCACCAAAAACAAAAAGGAATGTCTCATGTCTGAGACCAAGCCCCCGCGGGTATTCCTGGTCGACGACCATCCCGCCATGCTCCGGGGCCTGTCCATCCTGCTGGAGCAGGACGGCCTGGAGGTTTGCGGCGAAGCACAAAGCCGCAACGAAATGATGGCTCAGATCGATACCGCCAAACCCGATCTCGCCCTGCTCGACATCTCGCTCGATACCGAAAATGGCCTCGATCTGATCGCCGATTTCCGCACGCGCGGCATCAAGGTGGTCTGCTATTCGATGCTGGAAAACGCAACCATCATCAAGCGCGCGATCGTGGCCGGCGCCGGCGGCTATGTCACCAAGCGCGAACCCGCCGAGAACCTGCTGCAGGCCATCCGCGACGTGCTCGCCGGAAAACATGCCATCAGTCCCTTGGCCGGCGAATGCCTTTCGACCAGTGAGCCCAGCGCCGACGATGATGCCGGGTTGAGCGTGCGCGAAGCCCAGATCATATCGCTGATCGGCAAAGGCATTCCCAACATCAAGATCGCGGCGATGCTGCAAATCAGTGTGCGCACGCTGGAGGCCTATTGCTCGCGCATCATGGCCAAGCTCAATCTTCACGGCATGCAGGACTTCCGCCAGTATGCCATCGCACGCCAAGCGGCTCAGCGAGTCACCACCGATTGAGCGCCGCCCCCGCGCAGAGCGCCACCGTAGCCTTACGGCTTGGCGGCACCATTTAACGCATTGGTAGCAATGGAAGAAATGGTGGGTGATACAGGGCTCGAACCTGTGACCCGCTGATTAAGAGTCAGCTGCTCTACCAACTGAGCTAATCACCCACAGAGGAGGCGGGCGTATAGCAGTTGGATTCTGGCCTGTCCATGCGCGAGTTTCGCAAAAGTGCCACGCCCCTACAGTTCCGCGAGGCGGATCGACGCGGCACCATAACGAATTGAATTTTCAGATGATTCCGGTGGAGTGGCGAGGAATTTCCACCTGCCGATGCACGTGGACCGAGAGCAGCAGCCCGAAACCGAACATGACGGCGAGCAAAGCCGTGCCGCCGTAGGAAATCAGCGGCATCGGAATGCCCACCACGGGAATCAACCCCATCACCATCAGACCGTTGATCATGATGTAGAAGAAGAAGTTGAGGGTGACGCCCATGGCCACCAGCCGGCCGAATTGGCTCCTCGCACTCATCGCGATCTGGACGCCGTAACCCAGCACCACGCCGAACAGGATCAGCATGGCGATGCAGCCGACAAAACCGAATTCCTCGGCGAAGTTGGTCCAGATGAAGTCGGTCTGCTTTTCCGGCAGGAAGTTGAGCCGGCTCTGGGTGCCTTGGAGGAACCCCTTGCCCGCCGCGCCGCCCGAGCCGACCGCGATCTTCGCCTGGGTGATGTTCCAGCCGGCACCAAGAGCATCGGATTCCGGGTTGAGGAAGGTCAGCACCCGGGCCTTCTGGTAATCATGCAGCACAAAGCGCCAGGCAACCGGCACAGCCGCCGCCACCACGCCGAACGTCGGAATGATCCACCACCAGGAAAGACCCGCCAGGAACAGCAGCGCACAGCCGTCCAAGGCGATGATGATGGTGGTGCCGAGGTTGGGCTGGATCGCCACCAGCGCCGCCGGCAACCCGATCATGATGAGCGGAACCAAGAGCTTGAGCGGCGTGGACACGTCTTCGACACTCTGCCCGTGCAGGAACTTGGCGAGCGCCAGAATGATGGCGATCTTCATCGGCTCCGACGGCTGCAACTCGAGCGGCCCCAACGACAGCCAGCGCTGGGCGCCGAGATGGGCCATGCCCATCAGTTCGACACCGAGCAGCAGCAACAGCGACACCGCATAGAAGGGATAGGCGATGTTGAGCCAGACGCGGATATCGACCATCGCCACCACGATCATTATGGCGAAGCCGAAAACGAACTTGATCGCCTGCTTGGAGGCCCACGGGTCCCACGAGCCGCCCGCCACCGAATAGAGCATGGCGACGCCGACGCCGGCGATGATGGTGATCAACAGCACCAGGCCCCAGTTAATCTCGTAAAGCTTGTCGGCCACCGAGATATGGCCATGGGCGGCAGCGTAAGGACGAAGCGGCATCGTCAGCCCTCCCGCGGCGGCGGATTTTCCGCGGCCCTGATCGGATACGCGGTCGGCTTGCGGGCCGGATCGCGCTGCTGGGCAAACAACAGGATGTCGCGTGTCGCGGCCACCTGCGGATGCGGAGCGGCATTGTGCTCGACGATGCAGGCGCAGGCATAGCGCGGATTGCCGACCGGCGCGAAGCCGACGAAGAGACCGTTGTCGCGCAGGTTCCACGTCAACTGTGAATCGGTTTTCACGCCGCTCTGGCGCTCGGCTTTGGTGATGACACGGACCTGGGCCGTGCCGGTCTTGCCCGCCATTTCGAAACCGGGCTGGGTAATGCGCCAAGCGAAGCCCGTGCCGCCGGGCTCGCACACGGCCGTCATGCCCTGGCGCACCGCATCGAGCGATTCCTGGGAGAACGGCAGATCCTCGGGCAATACCCGCGGCTGCAACACCGAGCCGACCTGATGCACCAGACGCGGGGTGACCGTCTTGCCGCTGGCGATGCGGGCCACCATCTGGCAGAGCTGCAACGGCGTCGCCAGCACGTAACCCTGACCGATGCCGGCGCTGAGACTGTCGCCTGGCTGCCAGGGAACGCCGAATCTGGCGAGTTTCCAGGCTGCGCCCGGCATGCAGCCGCCGACCTCGCCCGGCATTTCGATGCCTGTCGGTTCGCCGAGACCGAGCGCCCGTGCCGCGGCTTCCATCTTGTCGATGCCGAGACGGCGCGCCACTTCATAGAAGAAGATGTCGCACGACACCGCGATGCCGCGATGCAGATCGACGCCGCCGTGGCCGCCCTTTTTCCAGGCCCAGCAGTGGAACTCGTGATTGCCGAGGGTCATCGAACCGCTGCAGTGCACCTGCAGGTCAGCGAGACCGTTTTCCATCGCCGCCAGCGCCATCGCGGTCTTGAACGTCGAGCCGGGCGGATAGGCGCCGCGCAAAACCTTGTTGATCAGCGGCTTGTGATCGTTGTGCAGGAGGTCTTGCCAGACATTGTTTGTGATGCCGACATTGAAGAGATTGGGGTCGTAGCCGGGAGTCGAAACCAGCGCCAGCACGTCGCCCGTCTCGACATCCATCACCACGCAGGCGGCGCTTTCATCGGCGAGCCGCTCTTCGGCATAGCGCTGCAACTGGCAATCGATGGTCAGCCAGACATCCTTGCCGGCCGCCGACGGCACCGCCGACAATTCGCGGATGACGCGGCCGTAGGCGTTGACTTCGACCCGCGAGGCACCGGCCTGGCCGCGCATCTCGGCATCGAACTGCTTCTCGATGCCGCCTTTGCCGAGGCGGAACCCGGGTTGGGCCAGAAGCGGATCGTTGTCCTTTTCGACGTCCTTCTGGTTGGCCGCCGCGACGTACCCGAGCAGATGGCTCATCTCGGCGCCGTAGGGATAGGCGCGGGTCTCGCCGACATCGGTCTGCACGCCCGGCAGATAGGGCAGATGCATGTTGATGCGGGCAAACTCCTCCCACGACAGGTTCTCCGCGATCGGCACCTGGGCGAACTTCTTGTTCACGCTGATGTCGTGCAGCACCTTGGCTTTGCGGTCGGAATCGAGCTGGATGATCTTGCCGACGGAATCGATCGCGGTTTCGACACCTTGGCTCGCCTGCTCGGAAACGATCACCGCGCGGTAATTGCGCCGGTTGGTCGCCAGTTCGGTGCCGAAGCGGTCGAGGATGCGCCCGCGCGGCGGAAAGACGAAACGCTGGCTGATACGGTTGTTCTCCGCATCCACCATGTACTCTTTGCCGTTGAGGATCTGGAGATCGTAGAGTCGGCCGCCCAAGACGGCGAAGATCCCGCTCATCGCCCCGGACAGCATCAGCGTGCGCCGGGTGAAGCTGGCGTAGCGGCTTTTGTCCTTACGGTCGAACAGCGGCATCAGAAATCACTCCGCAAGGGACCGACGACTTTGCGATGCGTCCAGCCGAGCACCGGCAGGACAAGGATGTACATCACTGAGGTCACCGCGAATTCCTTGATGGAACCCGAAACCGCCATGACTTTCCAGAGATAAAGCGACGTGATGACGTAATGGGCACAACAGGCGATCAATGTCGCCGTGGCAAAACCGAGGATGGCGCCCCAGCCCGACAGCCCCGCGAACGCATCGCGCTGGCGGTCGATCACCGCGTAGGTGACAACGAACGAAGCCGACCAGATGCCGATCGGTGCCGGCGACAACACATCGCTGGAAAGGCCGATCAACAACACCCAGCCGGGGCTCATCAGGTCGGGCCGCACCAGACACCAGTAATAGACCGGCATCAGGGCGTACAAAGGCGACGGAATCCAGGTGCCGAACACCGAGAACGGCATATTGGTGAATGCCACCCCGATCAGACTGAAGAGAACGGGGATAGCATTGGAAAAGAACCGGTTGGGAAGAAAACCGCCCAGGCGTTCCATGGCGGCCTCACTCGTTTCCGGTGTTGGGCACGTCGTTGTCCCCGCTGTCGGCGGGGGGCGTGGCGGGTTTCTGCGGCAGAGCTTTCACCGGCGCCTTGTACACCGGCGGCGGCGGCTGCAGCACCGGTTGCGGCAACAATCCGGAACCGGGCAGCGGCGGCGCGGCGGGCGGCAATCCGGCAGCGGTCACCGGCAACTCCTGCTGCGTCACGGCCGGCGGATGCTCCGGCTTGATCTTGAAATCGACGATTTCGACGTCCTGCGCCGTGGTCTGGTCGGCAAACAGGGCGACGCGATAGGTGTTGCCGACCGGAACAATCACCCCAATCGGGATGCCGGCCGGCAGGATGTCGCCGTCACCGGACGTCACCACCTGGGCATCGGCCTTGAGCTGGACGCCGCGCGCCAGGGTCTCGATCATCGGCATCGGCGAGTTGTCGCCGGTCATGATCGCCTGGTCGGTGTTGGGCTCGATCGACACCGGAATGCGGCTGTTGAGGTCGGTCAGGAGAATCACCCAAGAGGTGCGCTCGCCGGTGAGATAGACCCGCCCGATCATGCCGCGTTGGTCGATCACCGCCTGCCCCGGCTTGACCCCGTTGGCCTTGCCGGCATCGAGAATGATGGTCTGCAGGAAGGGATGATTGGCCCGCCCGATCACCCGCGCCACCACGCTCGACATCGCCGGATCCGGCACCGCGTGCAAGAGGAGCTGGTAGCGCTTGAGCCGCTCGTCGAGCACCAGCGCCTTGTTGTGCCACTGCTTGAGGCGGGCGTTTTCTTCCTTGAGACGCAAGTTTTCCTGATAAACCCAGAAG
>JAHFQC010000006.1:113634-163891 GCA_023259375.1 Alphaproteobacteria bacterium | reverse complement strand
GGTACGCGCCAACCTCGACGATCTGCATGCGCTCGCATTGCACCTGCACAAGGAATTTCTCGGCCGCCGGCTGATCCGCATCGGTCACAGCTGGGGCAGCTATCTCGGCATGTTGGCCATTCGCGAACGCCCCGATCTTTACGCGGCTTATGTCGGAACTGGCCAAATGGCGTCCAACCACGAGGGAGACGTCGCCGCCCGACGGGTCTCTTTCCAGCGGGAAGCCAAAACGCGCGGCGACAAGGAAATGCTGGCGCGCCTCGCCGCCGGTAAGGAGCCCAACGAAGACGACCGTTTCGCCTATGACGCCGAAATCGTCGGCCTCCACAACTATTGGAAAATTCTGTGGTGGGGCTTCACGGCGAGCGAATATACCTTCTCCGACGTGATGAATGTGCCCAAAGGGTCCAGCCGGCTCGATCAATTAATGCGCTACGACGTGATCAAAGGTCCGCTCGATCAGAACGTGCTGACAGTCAAAGTGCCGGTCTATTTCGTGCTCGGTCGCCGCGACTGGAATACGCCTTCGACGCTCGCCGCCGCGTATCTCTCACGCCTCTGCGCACCCCGAAAACAACTCTACTGGTTCGAGGAATCGGCGCACTTCCCGTTTCTGGAAGAGCCGTATCACTTCCTCGCTGTGCTGCGGGAGATCGACAGCGATGCCGCTAAACGTTGATGTGGCGCAACCGGTTTAGGGTTTCGGCTTCGGCGTCGGGGTGGGCGGTGTCGGCGGAGCATTCGACGGCGCGTTAGCGGCGTTCGGCATACGGCCCTCGAAGATGCGGCGCAGGATGCCCGGCGCCAATGCGGAGAGCGGATTGACACTCACGCTCGGCTCGTCGGTATTGCCGTTGACGCTATAGGTCATACCGATAATGCCTTCGCCCTCTTTCGAGGTGATGATCGTACCAAGCAGCGGAATATTGCCGAGCACGCTATTGATGCCGAACAACGGCACCAGCGAGCCCTTGAGGGCAATGGCGTTCTTGGGCCGGTCGATATAACCGTCGGCAGAGATGCCGATCGCGGGCCCGGTGGCGCGCACATCGTGCACCGAGATGACGCTGTTCTTGGATGAGAACGGCACTTCGAGTGCCGACACCTCGATGCCCTGCCCTTGCATGAGATTGGCAAGGCCGACGAGCGAGCCGACGGTGAACAGGCGTGCCAGGAACGGCTGCTTGAGAATGCGGAAATCCTTCAGCGTGGCTTTGCCCTGAAAGTCCGGCGCATTCGCAGGCGTATTCTGATCGGCTGGCGTCGGGAACGTTGCCGCGATATCGAGCTTGCCACCTTTCATGCTGGTGAAGCCATAAAGCCCCTGCAGTAGAAGGCCCATATCGCTAGCCGATACAGTAAGGCGGCGGCCACCGTCCTGAGGAGCGATGCTCATCGATATCGAGGCTGATTTCGACAGGTTGCCCGACAGAGAGAGCGTGGCGGTACGGTCGGCAATCCCAGCCAGATCGAGGGCGAAATTCGAAATCGCCACGCCATCGCGCAGCATCAGTTTGTCGAGGTGCGCGGAGATGCGGAATGGCTCGTCGAACTTGGTGTCGTTGCCGCCGGTACCCTGAGAGCCGATGCGAGAGCCATCGAGCGAATGACCACGAATGGTGAGATCGCTGCCGGTACCATTGCGCGTCAAGGTCAGCGAGAAATCGTTCTGCGGCCCGAGCCGGCTCGCAGGCGCCTGCAATTGAGCCAGATGACCGCCTTCGAACTTGGCATTGGCATTGATCGAGGTGCCCGGCCCCGTAACCCGGATGCCGATGGTATCGAGGGCGCTTCCGGCGGCAAACCCAACCGCCAATCGCGCGGTCATCGGGAAGCCTGCAGGCTTGTTGACGCCGATCACGTTCAACGTCACCACCGCGGGTGTCAGGTCGAGCGTGAGGTTGCCCTGCTGCAGCGCCCCACGATGGCCCGTCAATGTGCCGCTAATGCCGATCGGCCCTTTCACGTATTCCTTGACGTTCAGACCCAGCGTCGCGCGGGCGGTATCGTCAACCTGCCCTTTGATCGAAACACGCGTCGTAATCGGGTTCTTGGCAGAAAACTCTTCAGTCCACTCAAGTCCCAGGCGCGACGCCGAACCGCCCAATCCGGACGTCCCGCTCGCCTTCAGCCGGTCATTGGTAATGACGAACGTCACGTTGCCGTCGGAGAGTTGTGTCGTCTTGCCGAGCAACAGGCCGAACCCGGTGACTTGGGCCTTGATATCGAGACCAATACGATCGACCGTCACCGATTTCAGCAGCGGGATTTTGACAGTCATGTCGAGCGTAGTGTCGCCCCTAGAACTGGCGGCGTTGACACCGAAGCGCGACGGATAACGCAGGTTGCCCATATCGACTAAGGCCAGAACATCAGGCATGGCGCCCTGAATGCGGCCGGTAACGACGCCAACTTCTTCGGCCGCGCTGAAATCCGGAATCTCGAAACGCGCGTTCCTAATGCTTATTGGACCGATGCGGCCCGACGCTATGTCGGCAACAAACGAATTGCCGGTCACCGTCGCGACGCCCGAAACCTCAGTTAAATGTGTGAGGCCCTTAATGTAGATCACTTCGGCGTTGCTGACAGGGAACTTCACGGCGATGGCTTCGGGTGGCAGCACCGGCTGATCGAGCATGCCGGGAGCAAAATGGATCGCGAAATTCACCGGCCCGGCGGTCCCGTTCGGCATGTTGGCCTCGGCCCAGTCGCGGCCGCCCTGCGCAGCTCCGAGCGGCCAATAGCGCACCAAATCGCGGACCTTCATGGCGCCAATCGTTCCGGTCAGGTCGACACCCGCGGACTGGCCACTCGCAAGCGCGATTTGGCCGGATGCCTGAAGATTGAACGGCGCTCCGCCAATCGCCAGTTTTTCGATGAGAAGCCTGCGCGAGGAGCGCTCCCAGGTGCCCTTGAGATCGACGCTATCGAAATCGACGGGTTTGGCGAACACACCGGGCCAGGCCACACCGATCCTGCCGATATGCAGTTCGCCGGAAAGGCCCGTGACGTCTCCTGCCGGATTGGCGGCAAAACCGATGCGACCGCGCAGATGGGCCTTCAGCTTGTCGGCAGCAATCGAGGCATCATCAAGTACGACCTGCTGTTTGATGCCGTCGTAATGACCTTTGGCGGCGAGATGGGATACATGCATTTCGCCATTGCTGATGTCGGGCAGGGTCAATGTTCCTGTGCCCGTCGCAGCGAAATACGCGGCGACAAGCTTGGGACCGTCGATTGTGAACGCTCCATCGAGATCGACCTTAAGGGCGGTGTTCTTCACCGCCGTAAAGGCTCTCGAGTTGGCGGCCAGCGACTGCAGCGAGAGACCGGTCACCGCGATATGCCCGGTCACCGGACGCGTGTCAGCTGGGAAGAAAACATCGCCTTTGACTTGCGCCGGAAAGCCAGAAATCTCCATGTCGGCGGTGAATACCGACGTCAAGTCGTTCCCTTTTCGGCGCAGCGAAAAGTCGGCACGCGGAGCGACGATGAAAAGCTTCGAACTCTCGTCGTAGAACGCAAGCCGCGCCCGCCGGACTGCAAAACTGTTGAGGGTCGAAGGTCCTTTGCTTTCCTTGAGCGCGTCCTGGATGCGCTTGAGGATGTCTTCTTCCTGCCGATCTTTGCCGATGCCGAGACGCAGGCCGCCGTCTGCCGTACGCACTAGGGTCAGCTGCACGCCGACCAAGGCGATACGCCGGACTTCTATTTTCCCATGCATGAAGGGACGAGCAGCGATGTCGACGTCAGCCTTGGGCGCCTGGGCGATGATACGGCCATCACGATCGAACACGCGAGTGCCGAGAATGACGAGATTGATCCGGCCCTCGTCCCGCTCCCACTCGACCGCTGCCTGGTCGTATTTGACGGTGATCCCCGGCAACGCCCGATCGATCGCATCGGCGAGCGACCCGGCGAAAGGTCCGAGAGACACCGGCCCGATCAGAAGACGGATGCCCGCGCCGACAACAAACAGCAAAAATGCGGTCGTGATCCCGGCTGCGACCAATCCGGCGCGCCGGAAATGGTGCGCTTTGATGTTTTGCCGCAGCAGTGCGATCGGGTTCACGAAAATGTCCGCTCTCTCAAGATCCGCGCCGCCCGTGCCGCCGGGTATTGCGCAGAATCGCGCCGCACAGCACAGTATCGGCTATACAGCTTAACGCCTTGTTCACCACCTAAACTCTGGCTCACGAATGGACCTCAAGCCCGGCGATAAAGCCCCCGCATTCAAGCTCGCCACCGACGGTAGCGGTGAAGTCTCCCTCGCGGGGATGAAGGGAAAACCCTTCGTGCTCTACTTCTACCCCAAGGATAACACCACTGGTTGCACCCGTGAGGCCATCGATTTCAACCGGCTGGCCAGGAAGTTCCAGGAACTCGGGGTCGATATCATTGGTGTTTCCAAAGACAGCACAACCTCTCACGAGCGTTTCAAGGACAAGCACGGTCTGAAACTCACGCTTGCCTCGGATTCCGAGACCAAGATGGCGCAGGATTACGGCGTCTGGATCGAGAAGACGCTCTACGGCCGCAAATCCATGGGTATGGAACGATCCACCTTCCTGATCGACAAGGCCGGGAAAATCCGGACGGTATGGCGGAAAGTTAAGGTCGACGGCCACGCCGAAGCCGTGCTCGCTGCGGCAAGAGAACTTTAAGTGCGACAAACTCGCGCAAACATTTCCCGCTGCAATTAACCGCGCGCGCCTTTTTCCCGGACAACAGCTTGAACTAGCGCCGGGAATTCGGTGAAATGCCCGCGCATGGGGTTGGCGCTCAACAAGACGCCTAAAAGGGACATTGTGACATGGCGGAGTCGCTCCTGGAGCGCGCTTGGGCGTGGCTACACGAGACTTTTCCCGAACGCCAAGTCTATATCCGCAGTGATGGACGGGTTCAGTTCTTCACGTTCAGCCCCGTGTTTCAAGCGACGCTTGCAGGTCTCGCGCTGATTTTCCTCGGCTGGGTCGCTTTCGCCACGGTCAATGTGATCTTCAAGGACCGCATCATCGCGGCCAAGGAGCAGCACACCCAACAGATGCAGTCGGCGTACGAGAACCGCATCGCAGATCTGCAAACTTCATACGAAGAATCGAACGGCGCTCTCGTGACGGCCGAGGACCGCTTCAAGGAAGTGGCCGACGAGCTGCAGACCAAACAGAACATCATCTGGGGCGTGCTGACCCGCAAACGCGAGGTCGATGCGATCCTGAACCGGCGCGACACCACCGGTCAGGCGGCGCAGGAGAGTTTTGACGGCGGCAAGCCCGGCGATGCACTGGAAGCCGCTCCCCCACCCTCGCAGATCCAGACCAGTTCGGGATCGTCGGATTTCACCGTCACGCCGCAGCCGGTCAAACCGCAACCGCGATCCGCCAAGCCGACCAAAGCGAGCATGCTCGATTTCGGCTCGACGGTCGGCCGCCTTGCCGGCGCAATCTTCGGCCGTCGTCAGACCGGCGATATCTCGCCCGAAGTCATCGCGCGGCATCCGGTTTTGCGGCGATTGGCGTTCCAGACCGAGCGCCTCCGCCGCCTTAGCGCCAGCCAGACCATGCTGATGGCGCGCACCCAGGGACAGGTGGAAGAAGGCATCACCAGCATTCGTTCCGTTTTGAAACGTACCGGTATCAATCCCGATCAATTCGCACAGCGCGTGCGAGGCAGCGAAGGCGGCGTCGGTGGACCGGAAATCCCACTCTCGGCGGTTTCCATTGAAGGCGTCAGCGACACCGCATTCCAGCAAGCTTATCTAAAATCGTCGGCGCAGCTCACCGAAATGACCGAGCTTCTGGGCGGTCTCAAGCATGTTCCTCTGACCACGCCGGTCGCAGGTCCCGCCTTCGAGCGGAGCAGCGGCTTCGGCGCGCGTGTCGACCCCTTCACCGGCCGCTATGCTTTCCACCCCGGCGTCGACTGGTCAGGCCCGACGGGCTCTATCGTGCGCTCGACTGCCCCAGGCGTCGTTGTTTGGGCTGATTACCGGGGCGGCTATGGTAAGATGGTGGAAATTAATCACGGCTACGGTCTTCATACGAGATACGCACACCTGTCATCGATCCTCGTCAATGTTGGGACCAGGGTGGGAGAAGGTGCACCGGTCGGAAAACTCGGTTCGACGGGGCGCAGTACCGGACCGCATGTCCATTACGAGATTTGGTACGACGACGTAGTTAGAAACCCGAGAAACTTCATCGAGGCAGGGCGATATGTTCTCCAGTAGAAAAGACGACAAAGTCACGATTCCGGCGCCACCGCCGCCGATGCAGACTCCGGCGGCCCAGCGCAGCAAACCGCGGATGCCTTCGGCTCCGTCGATCATCAGCGCCGACCTCGTCGTGGTCGGCACACTCAAGTCGAGCGGCGACGTGCAGATCGACGGCCGCTGCGAGGGCGACGTCTACGCCTCCAGCTTGGTGATCGGCGAGAAAGCCTTCGTCCATGGCGACGTCGCGGCCGAAGAAGTGACCGTGCGCGGCCGCGTCGAAGGTGGGATCCGCGCCCGCAAGGTGCTGCTCGCCTCCACCTGCCGCGTCCAGGGCAACATCCTGCACGAAGCATTCGCCGTGGAAACCGGCGCCTATTTCGAAGGCAATTGCCGCCACGCCGAAAACCCGCTGGCCGACATCGCCGAGAAAGCCGCCGTGCCGCCGGTTTCGCCCCCCACGCCGGCTCCGGCGCCCGCGCCCCATCATGAGAGCCCGGCCGCTACGCTGGTGTCGCGTCCCGCGACCAATGCCGGACCGACTGCAACCTTCACGCCGCTGAAGTCGTAAGCAAGCGCTAATTGAGAAACCCCGCGGCGATCCTTCGCGGCGGGGTTTTTGCTATTCCAGATCCTCGATCTTTTCGGCCTTCTTGCCGCCGATGGCTTGCGCCAGGGCGGCGGCCATGAAGGGGTCGAGGTCGCCGTCGAGCACGTCGTCGGGCGTGCGGCTTTCGACGCCGGTGCGCAGATCCTTCACCAGCTGATAAGGCTGCAGCACATACGACCGGATCTGATGGCCCCAGCCGATCTCGGACTTCTCGCCGACGAACGCGCCGGTCTCGGCCTGCTTCTTCTTTAGCTCGACCTCGTAAAGCTTCGATTTCAGCATCTTCCAGCAGTTGTCGCGGTTCTGAAACTGCGAGCGCTGCGTCTGGCTCGACACCACGATATTGGTCGGCAAGTGAGTGATGCGCACCGCGCTTTCGGTCTTGTTGACGTGCTGGCCGCCCGCACCGGAGGCGCGATAGACGTCGATACGCACATCCTTTTCGGGAATGTCGATCTCGATGGTCTGATCGATCACCGGATAGACGGTCACCGACGAGAAGGACGTGTGCCGCCGCGCATTGGCGTCGAACGGCGAGATGCGCACCAGGCGGTGCACGCCCTGCTCCGTCTTGAGCCAGCCGTAGGCGTTGGCGCCTTTGACCAAAATCGTCGCCGACTTGATGCCGGCGCCTTCGCCTTCGCTCTCTTCCAGCCACTCGACCTGGAAGCGGCGCTTTTCGGCCCAGCGCGTGTACATGCGCAACAGCATCTCGGCCCAGTCCTGGCTTTCGGTGCCGCCGGCGCCGGCGTGGATTTCGAGATAGGTGTCGTTGCTATCGGCTTCGCCCGACAGCATGGATTCAAGACGCTGCGCCTCGGCTTCCTTGGCGATGGCGAAAACCGAGGCTTCGCCGTCGGCAATCATGGCGGCATCGCCCTCGGCCTCGGCCAGTTCGATCAGGCCCTTGGCGTCGTTCAACTCGTTTTCGAGGCGGCGGATGCCGGCGATCCCGGCTTCCAGCTTCTGGCGCTCGCGCATCATCTTCTGCGCCGCCAGAGGGTCGTTCCAGATCGAGGCGTCTTCGGCTTTGGCGTTCAGTTCATCGAGACGGCGGACAGACTTGTCCCAGTCAAAGATGCCTCCTCAGCAGGGCGATCGCCTGCTGGATTTCGTCGATGGCGCGGGAGATTTCGGGGCGCATGGTGTTCCAAATCAAAGGGTTGGAGTGCGGGATATAGGGGTTTGGAAGGCGGAGTGCAATTCCGTTGCCGCCCTGCGGCCCTCAACATCTACCCTCGCCTCGTACCTAAAACGCAAATGCTTGATCTTTGATTTGCGGACTGCGAATCGAGGGGGCTCCCCCCTCCCTCGGTACATTCGGTTTCACGTTTCGCCGGGAGGGGCACCAACTACGGGTCGGGCGTCCAGAATCGAATTCGAATCCCTCTAAAGAACGCACCAACCACTTGCCCGAAAAATGAAAACATAGCGATTGCGGCGCGTTCATTGCGCTTCGTTCTCAGGTTCATTCACAAGGCAAACAGCCAGCGTGAAGAACACACCTGATAGGAGATGTAGGCACGAGAAGCGGAAGTACAAGGGGACACGAAGGCCTCTGCATGTATTCCGCAATTCGTTGTAGGAACCCGTCGCGGATGCCGGAAGAGCGACGACGGATAGTTTCGGATGCACTTTCTCTCGACATGCATCAAAGCGCTTCTGCTCCTGGCCATCGTGCAAGGCCTGTTCTTCGCTGCCCTGCTTTACCTCAAGGCACGCGGGCGGGAAGGACGCGTTCTGGTTCAGCTACTGCTGGCGTTCACGCTCGATCTGGCACTTGAACTCGTCCAGTTCTTGGGCCCGACGCTGGCGTGGCTCATGCCGCTGAGCGTCACCGTTCTCTTGGTCCTCGGACCGCTGGCTTTGACGTATTTTGAAGCGGTCATCCGCCCTGAACAGCCTTCATTGTCATCGGGCTTGTATCGGCATTGGATTTTTTCGGCCACCGCCGGTTTCTGCACTCTGGCCACTCTGCTTCCCTGGTATTCGAGTTGGTCCGCCATCCCCCATGGCCATATCGAAATCAGCTCGATCTTGTTGCTCCTGAGCGGATTTCTGCTGCTCGTAGCCGCGCTCGTTCAGCAAGGTCTCTGTCTATGGTCCGCCCGCCGCCAGCTTGCCGAAGCCAAAAAGGGCGCCGCGGCCGACTCGCATCGCAATGCGCGGTTGGCATGGCTCGATCTCCTGCTCCGCGTCTTGACGGTTCTCTGGATCGGCGCCGTCACAGCCACATGCGGGGGGCTTCTGCTCGGTGACAACCAGATCATCAGCGAACTGGGCAATCTCTTCTATGCCATTGCGATCTATTGCCTGGGCGGGTTTGCCTTGCTCAACCCCGACTCCTTGCTGCCGCCGCGCGAAGCCATCGAAGCCGTGCTGGCCAAGTACCGCAAATCGGCCCTGACCGCGGCCGACGTGAACCGGCTGGTCGCCAAGGTCGAACAGGAAATGCTGCGGACCCAGGCTTGGCGGGACAGTAGTCTTTCCCTGACGGTCCTGTCCCGGCGGATCGGTGCCAGCACCAACGATGTCTCGCAGGCGATCAACCAAGGTACCGGAGGCGGCTTTTATGAGTATGTGAACCGCTACCGGGTGGACGACGCCAAAAACCAATTACACGACCCCGCCCAGGCGAGCAAAACCATCCTCGATATCGCCTATCAGGTCGGCTTCAACAGCAAATCGGCCTTTAACACCGCGTTCCGCAAGCTGACCGGCACCACGCCGACGTCTTTTCGGACCGGCAGAACGTCCTCGCCTACCGGACCGAACGACGCCCCCCCGCTCCAAACCGCAGATTGATCGCGAACCACAGCGATACGATCACCTTCACGCGAGCGGAGCATGACATGCACACGGGTAAGTTTTGTTCGACGGCCGTTCTGGTCCTGACGGTAGCGGGCCCGGCCTTGGCCAATGACGCCGGGCTTCAAGTGGCCCAACGCGGCATCGATACGCGAACGGCGGCGGATTTCCTGTCCGAGCAGGCGACCGAGACCTATCATGCCGACTGGCGCAACGGACCAGGGGCACGCGGGGTGTCGGGCGGTCTTGGCGCGGCGCAAATCTGGTATCACGGCAAGGGCCGCAGTGACCGCGCGGCGTCCGCCAGCCACGCACTAGCGTCCTCTCTCCGGCTATCCTATTCGAATGGCGTATCCTGGACCCTCGACCTCACGGGAACGCGCATCGATGGCCGGACGCAGTTCGGCACGCTAGGCCGCTACGACATCTCCGGCTACGGCTTCGCCGTTAGCGGCACGCACCGATACGGAGACTTCCTTCTCGGCACGCAGGAGACATTCGTCTGGCTCGACTTCAACAAAGCCTTGCGAAAGACACCGGGGGCCGATGCTGCGTCCAAGAGCCATGGCTATGCCGAAAACATGGGCGCCGAAGCGGGCTATCTGATCGGCGGCCAGTTCTGGTCGGTCATTCCGTCCTTCGGGATCCAATATCAAAACGTGACAATGAGCCGTTTCAGCGAAAGCGGCCTGTCCGCCATGGAATTTTCCAAAAGCGACAATACCGGTTGGAAAGCGAGCGCCGGCTTGACGACGATGATCGGCCATGTCCACCAAGCCGGGTTCGAACTGCGACCGACGCTCGATGTTCGTTATGAACGCTGGCTCGGCGCCGACCATGTCACGTTGACGGGACATCCGCTCGCTCAGGGAGGGTCAGTCACGACGCCGGCCGCGCTAGCGGGCCGCGACAGCGTGGTGGTTCGACCGGGACTGTATGCTTCCTTGGGTAAAATGCTCGATGTCTGCGCCAGTGGTCTTTATCGCTGGCAAAAGGACGTCCGGGAAAATGGTGTCATGATCAAACTGGTGCTGCACGGCTAAGCCGGACTGCGTTGGGGCTCACTTGCTTCATTCCAACAAATGACGGCACCTGGGTCCCCTTCCCGCTTCTGGATTGCTGCGCGATCCAGAAGCGCCGGGGATGACAGCTGGTGTGTGAGCCGGTGTTCGGCGCACTCCTACTTCGGCTTTTTCAGCGCGTGGCGGCCTTCGAATGTTTGCCAGGCTAACAATACCGGCACGCCAACGGCGATGTCGCGGGCGCGGCGGAGAAGCGCGACGGCGAGGCCGACTTCGGGGCCGAGGCCGAACAGCGGCGCCAGGGCGGCGTAGCCGGCTTCCTGCACGCCGATCGCCGAAGGCACGAACACCGCCGCGCTGCGGAACGCCTCCAAGAGGCTTTGGATGGCAATGGCCGGACCGAGGCCGATCTCGGCGCCCGTCAGCCGCATGATGATCCAGATCCACACCCCGCTCGCCACCCAGCTCGCCAGATGCAGCAGCGTAGCGATCACGAGACGGCGCGGATCGGCGTAAAGCTGCGACAGCGCCAGCGTGAAATCCTTCGTGTGGCGAATGTCCTCGGGCAGAACGCGGCCGGCGAGAAAACCGGCGAGCGCATTCGACTTCCATTGCAGCAGCACGAACACCACTGCGCCCAGCACCAAGGCGCCGGTGCCGATCATCAGGCCATTGACGTACGGCTCCGTGGCGGGATTGGCGGCGAGCTGCGCGGCGCCGAGCGTCAGGCCGATGGCGATGAAGGCGATCTGGGAGACGAACTCCGCCGTCACATCGGCCACCGATCCGGCGAACACCTTGGCCGCGGGACACTTACGCAAAACGAGCACGCGGGCGCCCAGCACGATGCCGGCGAATTGGGTGAACGGCAGGATATCGCCGACCGAATCCCGCAGCTGCCGCGCTGCAATGAAAACAGGCCAGCGCGCCGGTCCGCCGACCAGCGTGCCGAGCGCCAATCCGGGAAGAATCGAGAGCACCAAGCCGCTGACGATGATCGCCGCGAAACCGGCAAGGCCGACCCGCCCGATGGCATCGGCGACCGGCGCAAAACCGATCCGCGACACCAGATACACGCAGACCGCCAGCCCGAGCAGAAACACCACTACGATTCCGGCTTTGATATGCTTTGCTGGCACGGCGCGCTCCCTCCCGTCCTATCTGTCACATCTGACGGCGCCGCGCCACGCGAGAATGCGCCGTTTCGCGGGCCGCGATCATCACAGCCGGGGCCGTGCCTCGACCGCCGCATGCCCCTGATGTATACGCGCTGCACCGGCGTAGACCGGATCGACAGGGGGATACATGTACGCGCGGGTGTTGAAATTTGCCGTGGTGTTTTTGCTGGCGCTGACATGCGCGGCCGGGGCGAAGGATGTCCGGACCAAAAGCAACTTCAACGCGGATTGGCAATTTACGCTGGGCGATCCGGCCGGGGCCGAGCGCGCGGCATTCGACGACAAGGCTTGGCAGAGGGTCGGCCTGCCGCACAGTTTCAGCATTCCCTACTTCCAGGCGTCGCGCTTCTATGCCGGCACCGGCTGGTATCGCAAGCATCTGAAGCTCGCCCGCGTTACGCCCGGCCACCGCTATGCGCTGGAATTCGAAGGCGCCTTCCAGGAGGTCGAGGTGTTCGTCAACGGCCTCGCGGTCGGGCGCCATCGCGGCGGCTATACCGGCTTCCCGGTCGACGTCACCTCCGCGCTGCACGCCGGCGATAATATGGTGGCGGTGCGGGTCAACAACACCTGGAACCCGCAACTGGCGCCGCGCGCCGGCGAGCATGTGTTCTCGGGCGGCCTTTATCGCGACGTCTGGCTGGTGGAGACGGACGCGGTGCACGTCACTTGGACCGGCACCCGCATCACCACGCCGGATCTGTCGCAAGACTCCGGCCGTGTCGCCGCCGAGACCGAAATCCGCAATGACGGCGCCAAGCCGGCGGACGTAACCCTCCGTACCCGGATCGTCGCGGCGGACGGCAAGACCGTCGCCGTGCTGCCGGACGAGAAGATCACCGTCGCGCCCGGCGCCACGCGCATCGCCAAACAGACCTCAGCGCCGGTTCCCCATCCGCAATTGTGGAGCCCGCAAACGCCGGTGCTCTATCGCGCGGTGACGGATGTAGTCGCCGGCGCCGGCACGGTCGACCACTGTGAAACGGAATTCGGTTTTCGCTGGTTCGAATGGACTGCCGACCGCGGCTTTTTCCTCAATGGGCACCACTACTATTTCCGCGGCGCCAACGTCCACCAGGATCAGGCCGGCTGGGGCGATGCGGTGACCAACGCCGCGATTGACCGCGACGTGCAGCTGATCAAGGACGCCGGATTCGATTTCATCCGCGGTTCGCATTATCCGCACGATCCCCATTTCGCCGAAGCCACCGATCGCCTCGGCATGCTGTTCCTCACCGAGGCGCCGTTCTGGGGCACCGCGGGCTTTCCCAGCGATTGGGCCTCGTCCGCCTATCCCACCGATCCTTCCGATCGCGCGGCGTTCGAAGCTACGACGAAGCAGCAGTTGGCCGAGATGATCCGCATCAATCGCAATCATCCCTCCATCGTCGCCTGGGGTATGGACAACGAGGTGTTCTTCTCCGACAAGGCCGTGATGGACGATGTGCGCCGGCTGTTGCGCGAGATGGTGGCGCTCAGCCATCAGCTCGATCCCTCGCGTCCGGCGGCGATCGACGGAGCGCAGCGCGGCGATATCGATCACCTCGGCGACATCGCGGGCTATAACGGCGACGGCGCCTGGATGTTCTTGAACCCGGGCATCCCGAACCTCGTCGCGGAATACGGCTCCACGATGGAGGATCGTCCCGGGACCTATGCGCCCGGCTGGGGCGATCTTCCGCAGATCGGCGGCAAGACCGCGACCACACCGCAGGATTGGCGCTTTCCCTGGCGCTCCGGCGAGGTCATCTGGTGCGGCTTCGATCACGGCTCGATTGCCGGACGCAAGTTCGGCTCGATGGGCATTCTCGATTATTCGCGGCTGCCGAAACGCCAATGGTATTGGTATCGCAATGCCTATCGCGGCATCGCTCCGCCGGCATGGCCGCAAGCCGGCACGGCCGCGGCGCTGCGTATCACCGCCTCGTCGCCGACCATTGCCCACGCTGACGGCACCGACGATGTCCAGCTGGTGGTGACCGTTGTCGATGCCCAAGGGCGGGCTCTCAGCAACTCGCCGCCCGTCGCGCTCGCCATCGAATCCGGCCCCGGCGAACTGCCGACCGGACGCGCCATCCACTTCGCGCCGGACAGCGATATTCCGATCCGCGACGGACAAGCGGCGATCGCCATGCGGTCATGGCAGGCCGGCAAAACGCTGGTGCGCGCGACCTCCCCCGGACTGAAAGATGGCGTCATCGCGATCACGACGCTCTCTGGCCCGCCGTTCGTTGCCGGCGTGACGCCAGTCGCCGCAGACCGGCCGTATGTGGCCTGGCACGAGAGCGGTGCCGAGACTGTTTTCGGTCGCGACAATCCCACCGGCGCCAGTTCCGCCGCACCCGATCATCCGACCCGCTTCGTCAACGACGGCGATGCCGCGACCTATTGGGCCCCGGCGGCCGGCGACAAGGCGCCGTGGGTGATGGTCGATCCCGAGCGCATTCTGGAAGTGCACAAGCTGACGATCACCTTCCCGCAAAAGGCCGCGTACGGCGTTGCGGCGGAGATCTTGCGCAGCGACGGAAGCTGGGTGCCGCTGGTCGAAGCCGCAATGGGCGGCGACGATCGCCGCGAACGCGAATTCACGACCCAGAACATCACCGGCGGACGCATCCGCATCAAGTTGTTGGTCCCGAACGGAGCCGTGGCCGGAATTGCGGAATTCCGCATCACGGGCGTCTTGAAGGATAAGTGATCGTTCAGTCCCGCGGCGGCGGGCCGTCGTCGCGGTAGTCCCCGCGATCGGAGCGATCGCGATCATCATAGCGATCGCGGTCGCGGCGGTGGCGGTAGCCGAACGGCGGCGGAACGTCGTTGCCTTTGGCCGCCATGCATTGCGCATAGGCGATGTCGTACTGGCGCTGCGTGCTGTACTGGGAGCGGTCGGTCTGGTTGCTGCCGTAAGCGGCACCACCGACGCCGCCCGCCGCCGCGCCGATGCCCGCGCCATTGCCGCCGCCGATGGCTCCGCCCAGCGCCGCACCCAGACCGGCGCCGATAATGGTGGTGAGAATGGCATGGTCGTTGGCGTTCTCGGCCCGGCCGGCAACACGCCCGTCGGCGAAATCGCGACAGACATAATCGTCGTGCTGGAATGCCTCCCACGACTTGCCCTCGCCCGGCCGCGCCGGAATCTCCGGCCCTTCCGGCCGGGTTGCGCACCCCGCAACGAGTGCCGCAGCGATAACACCGGCCACGATTGCCTTAGCGTTCATCCGAGAAACTCCATCGTCCTCAGACAGAACGCTTTTCCCCGGCGGAAAAACAACTGGTCCGCTCGTGATATCGGCGTGACGGCATCATCGGGGCGAGAGTTGCCCAAGGTCACTGCCGGTCTCGCTGGCGCGGATACGTTCCAATTCCTGGGTGTAGCGTTTGAGCGAGTAGGCTTCGGTCAGATAGCCGACCGGCATTCGCTTTGACGCCGATAGCAGGACAGGCAGGGTTTCGCTCTGGGTCTCCTCAAACCGCTGCAGCGCCAGGCGGACATTGTCGCCGGGGACCAGGAACTGATGCGGAGCCTCGGCCAAATCGCCCGCCACCAGACTGGGCATCGCATCATCGATATCGGCATTGTGCGCCTCGGCAACATCGATGCGGCCGACATACGACCCGGTGCGGTCGACCGCGAACAGCCACTTGGTGCTGCCCGGCGGAAACTGCTTCCGCAGCGCCTGCAGCGGCGTGTTGTCGGGCACGGTCAAGGGATCCGATCGCATCAGACGTCCGACCGTGAGTTCGGCGATCCAGCCGACGTCCTGGGCTCCGCGGATCGTCAAGCCGCGCTGATGGAAACGCCACGTCGCGAAGGAATACCCGAAAGTCAGGCGCGTAATGGTCGAGGCTATGACGACGGCGAGGAAGACACCCACGCTCATCATGAAATCACCTGTGGCTTCGAGCGTCAGAAACACCATGGTCATCGGCGCTCCGATGATCGAAGCCGCGACCGCGCCCATGCCGGCGAGCATGAAGGCCGACCGCTCTGCCGCCACCGCCGGCACTGCCAGCGCCGCAAGTTCCACGAATACCGCGCCGAACACCGCCCCCAGGAGCAAGGACGAGCTGAACAGGCCACCGCGAAATCCCGAACCGATGGAAACGGCGGATGCCAGAATCTTCGCCAGCAGGAACGCCGCCACCATCAGCCACGGCAGCTGCCGGTCGAAATGAAACTGGACGGCGCCATGGCCGCTGCCGAGGACCTGCGGAAATGCCAAAGCGATGACGGTCACTGCCAATCCGCCAATGGCCGGACGCAGCCACGAGGGCACATGGCTCGCCCGCAACGCGGTTTCCGTCCAGGTGACACACCGCATGGTGAGAATGCCGATCCCGGCGGCAACGATGCCCATCGCGGCGAACAGGTAATAGCTGAGCGGCAAAAGGCTGGAGGTATCGGGGACGGTGAACAGCGCGGCCGTATGATTGAGCGAGCGCGCCACTAGGGTGGCACAGACGCACGCCACGCTTACCGGCGCCAACGCGCGAATGGTGTAGCCGCCCAAAACCAGTTCGAAGCCGTAGAAGGCGCCAGCCAGCGGAGCGTTGAACGCGGCGGCAATGGCGGCACCGGCTCCGGCCGTCACGAACACGCGCAAGTCGGTGCGGCGCAAGCGGAAGAATTGTCCGATCGCCGAAAAGATGCCGGCACCGAGCTGGGTGTAGCCCGCCTCCATGCCAAGCGACGCTCCGGAACCGTTGGAAATCACCGTGGTCCAGGCAAGCCGCACGGAATCGCGCAACGACATGCGACCGCCAAGCAGCGCATTGGCTTCGATGGGATCGACGATATCGTGCGCCAGACGCCGCTGCGTCAGGTGCCGAAACAAACCGAGAAGCAGCCCACCAAGAACCGGCATGATCACGATGCGCCAGGGCGGGATGCCGATGCCGGTGCTGAGAAAACTGCCGGCGGGAAGATCAAAGCAGATGCGGTGGAGAAACAGCACTGCCTCGTGGACAAGGTCGATGACAACGCCGACCGCCGCGCCGAGAAAAGCGCAGAAAACGATCTGCACCGGCTCGTTGCCGCGCACCACCGGCCGCAGCGCGATGGCTCTGATTTTCGCCCGCCATTGCAGCGCCCGCAGCCGGGCGATCATCAGCGCGACGGAGTTTGCTTTTCCGTCATATGTCATCGAAATTCCGTCAACCGGTATGCCCTACACATCGCATACCGGCGGACAGAACGACAGAGCCATCAGTATAACCCGCCGGTGCCCTCTTCCACGCCGGACGCAGCGGAGCCGGGTGTGCCGGGGCTGCTCGTGGGCTGGTCGCCGCCGATCACGACGGGCGGCGGGGCGCCGGGTTCGCCGGGCGCGGTGCCTTGCTTGAAGGCCTCCTGAATCGAGCCGGGCGTGCCGGGCGGAACCGTGGCGCCGGTCAAGCGATCGACGGTGACGAATTCGATCCCCGGCGGCACGCGGAACGGCGTCGCCGGCTTATCGGCGAGCGCGCCCTTCATGAAATCGCGGAAGATCGGCGCGGCGACGGTGGCGCCCTGCTCTTTCTGACCCAGCGTGCGCGGATTGTCGAAGCCGACATACACACCAGCGGCAAGATCCGGCGAGAAGCCGACGAACCAGACATCGCGGCTTTCGTTCGAGGTGCCGGTCTTGCCGGCGAGCGGCTTGCCAACGCTGGCGACGGTCACGCCGGTACCGTTCTGCACCACGCCCTGCAGGAACGAGACAATTTGATAGGCGGTGCGCGGGTCCATGATCTGCTCGCGCGTATCGTCGAGCAGCGGCTCGGACTGGTCGTGCCAATCGGCATTGCAGCCGTCGCACTTTCGCTCGTCGTGGCGCCAGATGGTCTTGCCGTTGCGGTCCTGGATCTGATCGACCAGCGAGGGCTGGATTTTCTTGCCGCCGTTGACGAACTCGGCAAAGCCGGTGGTCATCTTCAAAAGCGTCGTGCCGGTGGCACCGAGCGAGTTGGCGAGCAGCCGGTCGAGATGATTGTAGACGCCGAACTTCTCGGCGACGGGCGCGATCTTGTCCATGCCGACGGACTGCGCCAAACGCACGGTCATCAGGTTCTTCGACAGCACAATGCCGCGCCGCATGGTGGCGAGACCGATGAAGTGCTTCTCGAAGTTTTCCGGACACCACATCGGCATCCCGGCGCCTTGCGACATGCAGAACGGCGCGTCGAGGATTTTCGCGGTCGGCGTGAAGCCGTTGTCGAGCGCGGCGGCATAAACGAACGGCTTGAAGGTCGAACCCGGCTGACGCAGCGCCTGCATGGCGCGGTCGTACTGGCTGGAGTCGTAGGAGAAGCCGCCCGACAGCGCCAGGATGCGGCCCGTGTGCGGATCGATGGCGACGATGCCGCCGTTAACCTCGGGCACCTGACGCAAGCCGTAATTGCCGCGCTTGTCGATGCCTTCGACGTAGATCACGTCGCCGACCTTGACCACGGACTGCGGCTTCGACGGGGCTGCGCCGATTTCCATGTTGGCAAGCTGCGGCCGGGCCCACTGCAATTCCTTGAACGGAATCGTCGCCTGCTCACCGCTCGCCAATCCGATGCGCACATCGTTGCCGCGATAGCCGAGCACCACGGCGATGTCCCAGGTCTCGATACCGGAATGATTGCCGAGGCCGACCAGCGCCGTCTTCCAGTCGCCGGTGACATCGATGGTCTTCTTGGCACCGCGCCAGCCGTGGCGGCGGTCGTAGCGCACGAGGCCCATACGCAGCGCATTCACGGCGTAGTTCTGCAGCCGCGCGTCGAGGGTGGAGCGGACCTGCAGACCGCCGTCATAAAGCTGCGCACCGCCGAACTTGGAATAGAGCTGGCGGCGAACTTCTTCGACAAAATACTGCGCGTCCTGGGTCTGGCTGCCGAGCGGACGGGTGTTGGCGCGCAACGGCTCGGCCTTGGCGGCATCGGCCTGCTCGCGGGTGATGTAGCCGTTCTCTTCCATCTGGCCGATCACCCAATTGCGGCGATTGACGGCGGCCTCGTAATGGTAACGCGGATCGTAATGGCTCGGCGCCTTGGGCAGCGCCGCCAGGAACGCCACTTCGGAGATCGACAACTCGTCGAGCGATTTGCCGAAATAGTTCAGCGCCGCCGCGGCGACGCCGTAGGAGTTCTGGCCGAGATTGATCTGGTTGAGATAGAGCTCAAGGATCTTGTCCTTCGAGTACGCGGAGTCCAGGCGCAGCGCGAGCACGGCTTCCTGGATCTTGCGCTTGAGCTTGACGTCGGCGTTGAGCTTGAAATTCTTCGCCACCTGCTGAGTGATGGTCGAGCCGCCTTCGGGGCGCTTGCCCGCCGCCACACGGCCAACATCCTTGATCGCGGCACGCAGGATGCCCGACACGTCGATGCCGGGATGGCTGTAGAAGTTGCGGTCTTCCGCCGAGGTGAAGGCGTTGATCACGAGCTTGGGCACGAACGCGATGGGCACGAACACGCGCCGCTCGCGGGCATACTCGCCGATCAAGGTGCCGTCGCCGGCATAAACGCGGGTCGTCACCGGCGGGGCGTAATTCTGCAGATCCTTGACGCTCGGCAAATCGCGCGTCACCCACCAGACATAGCCCATCGTGCCAAGGGCGGTGGCGGCAATGATGACCAGCACGCTAAGACCGGCATAGAGCGCGAGCCGGTGTTTCCAGTTGCGGCTATTCCAGATCCGCCCCACCGAACCGAAGGTCGACAGACGGCGGCGGCGGCGCGGCGGAGGCGGCGGATCGTCGTCCGGCCCGTAGCCGTCGTCATCAATCTGGCGATGCCCGAAGCCTTCCGGCCGCCCCAGTTTCCAGGGCGCGTTCTCACCGGAATCGGACGGAGGCGGAGCTCCCGGGATCGAACCAGGCCGCGGGAGGTCGTCGGAATCGTTGCTCATGAGGACAGCTGGAAAACCGCTTCGTTGACGTCATTATTCCGAAGCGCGGCCCGTCGCCGGCCCGGCTTCCGCTGCGGTCATGAACTGGCGGTCCACGGCCGCCGCAATGGCTCGGGCAACTCTAGCGCGCCAGCCGTCGCTTTGCATCTTCCTCGCTTCGTCCGGATTGGTCATGTAGCCCAATTCGATCAGGACGGAAGGCACTTCCGGCGATTTCAGCACAACAAACGCAGCATCGCGGTGGGGCTTGTGTGGCAAGATGTCCGTTTCGTTGCGCAGGGTAGAAATCGCGGCCTCGGCGAAACGTGAAGATTTGTTCATGGTGTCACGTTGCGACAGCGCCAGCAGAATCGAGGCGACGTCGTTGTCGCCGGCCCGCTCGGCACCGGAGCGCTTGTCGGCCTCGTTTTCCTTTTTCGCCACCGCCCGGGCTTCAGCGTCGGAGCCCTTTTCCGACAAAGTGTAGATCGACAGGCCCGTGATCCCCGGATCAGGATGCGAATTGGCATGAACCGAAATCAAGAGATCGGCGTGCCAGCTTTGGGCGATGGCGCGGCGTTCGGACAATTCCACCGCCACATCGCTATCGCGTGTCATGTGCACGGTGTACCCGCGCGCCAGGAGAACGCGCTCAAGCTGCAGCGACACGCCCAGAACGAGTTCCTTTTCGGCCTGACCGTCGGTGGAATGGGTGCCCGGATCGGTACCACCATGGCCCGGGTCGATGACGATCACCCGTTTGATCCGGCTTCGCAGCGGCGGCGGGTTCTGGGGCAAGGATGCCACCTGGGCGGCATTGTCGCGGGCGCGCAGGTCGGATGGCCAGCCGGCGGCACGGTCGAACTTGGCCTGGGCGGTGGGAAACAGGTCGAACACGACGCGATAGCCGGAGCCGTTGACCGGCTCCAGCACCATCGGCTCGCCCACGTTGACCGGCTGGGCCAGATCGATCACGAAGCGCGAATTGCCCGTCCGGAACGTGCCGTAGCGGTAACTGCGGACGGCGCCGTAGCCGCCGGTCCGCGGCGGACCTTCGAGGTGCCACTTCACCAGCGGCATGTCGATCACTACCCGGTTGGGGTTGGTGAGCGTAAAAGTGCGCATCGCCACCGGTTCGGACAGTTCGACCACAAACCGTGTGCGGTCGTCATGCTGCCCGACGCGCACGCCCATCACGATCGGTTCGCGCGCCTGCTGGACCGGACGGGCAACGGTTCTGGCGCCGTCACGCAGAACCTGGTCGATCACATCATTGGCGGATTGCGGCGATTGAGCCGCGGCCGAGCCAAGCAGAATGAACGCAACGGCGGCACGCACGCATTCCCGCATCACTCGCATGGCAACCGGCCCGATTCTGCACTCGGATATGGATTATGGACATAAACCATTTCCGGCCCGTTAGCACACCCCTAATGCAAAATGGCGGGCCGAAAAGAACCCGCCATTTTCAATAAACTCAAAGGTTTCCGCCGTCAGATCGGCAGTTTCGGCAGACCACTCTTGGTGTCGATGGTGAGGCCGAAATAGAACACCCGTCCCAGCGGATCGACGGGATAGCCCGAGCTACCCGGCCCTGGCTTCTGGTAGAACACATTGTTGAGCCCAAAATACGCCCGGTACTCCTCGGCAAAGCGATAGCCGACCTGGATGTTCGAGACGTTCTTCGCCGGGTAATACTTGTACTGCTCCGAGACGCGGTCCGGCGCGGCATTCATCACAATATGGGTGTAGCGCAGCGTGCGCGAGAACCAGTCCAGACTATAGCGCACGTCGAAGTCGCCATAGGTCCAGTTGAGGTCGAACGACATCTGCCACTTCGGCGCGGACTCTAAGGACTCGGCCACTTGATACTCCGGCTTCTCGCCTTGCAAAGGCGTGAGATAAAGCGAGTTCAGGTAGTTGCCGATGAGGTGCAGGTCGAACAGGCCGTAATTGTCTTCGACCCCGAAATCGCGCGGGTCGAAGCGATAGCTGAGATCAAAATCGACGCCGGCGGTTTCATACGACGCGACGTTGATCTGCTTGTCGGTGAGAAGTGTGATCTGCCCCGGCACGCCGGCATTGGGATCGCGGGTAACGAGCCCGCAGAACGCGTTGTTGATCGAGGACAGGTCGACGCATTTGTCGGCGATCTGCTGGCCTTCGGGCGCGGTAATCGCGTTGGTAATGACGACACGGTACCAGTCGGCTGAGAAGCTGAGCCCGGGAATGGGCTGCACCACGAAGCCGAGGGTCAAGGTGCGGGCACTCTCCGGCGCCAGATCGGGATTGCCCGACACAAACGTCTTGATGGTACCCGCGGTCGAAAGATCGGTCACACCCGGCGTATACGGCACGCCCAAGGCATTGAACAATGCCTGACAGTTGGTGGGGCGATATGAGGTTCCGGCGTTGACATTGTTCTTGTCGCACGGATCGTTGACCGTCGAGTACAGCGTCTGCTGCGGCGCGAACAGCTCGCCGATGTTGGGCGCGCGCACGGCATACGCGTCGGTACCGCGCAAGCGAAGCCAATCGAACGGCGCCCAGACGCCGCCGAATTTCCAGGTCGTGGTCGTGCCCGCGGTCGAATAGGACGAATACCGCACCGCCCCGTCGACCGAGAATTCGCGGATGAACGGCTGGTCCTTGATGACCGGGAGCGACACTTCCGCAAAGGCCTCGCCAACATCGAACGAACCGGAGGTGGCTTCGGGCTGGTTGTCGAACGTGTAGCCCGGGTACCAGTTGGGATCGCCCTGCGACGAGCTTTTCTCGAAGCGATACTCGCCGCCGACCACCACGCTCAAAGGACCGGCAAAGATCGCTTCGGCGATCGGGAAGTTGCCTGCCAGCGTGCCGGTGAGGACCTGCTGGCTGACCACGCCGTGGGTGTGCAAATCGGTGGTCATGAAAGCCAGCGAGGCGGCCTGGTTGGCGAACGGCGTGAAAGGATTGTAGGGCACGCAACCCGAGTTCGGGCCGGGCGTAAACGACAGCTTGCCGTAGGTCGCCGGCGAGGTATCCGAATACGCCGGTCCGTCGCCAAGCACTCCCTGCAGCAAACCGTAGGTATCGGGCGGTAGCACCGCGGGATTGAGATTCGAGCGGCAGGTCGGCTTGCCGGAACTGGGATCGATCACCGAATCCATCGCCGCGAAGAATCGGTCTTCGACGCGAATACCCATGTCGCCATCATCGACCGAGGTCTGGCCCCAGACGTACGAGACATCGTAGATGAGATCCTTGATGAAGCCGCCCGCAGGTGTGATGTCGCCGGTAACGTCAAGCGAGGTGCGGTAGGTGTCGCGCGTCACCCGCTCACGGCGGCGAAGACCGAGATAGTCGGCACCGAACACGCCTACGCCGGTGTCGCCGGCTAGGATCGCATCGCGCACATTGGCCGGCAGGAAGGCGTTGTCCGGCATGATGACGAGAAAATCGTCCCACGGCGGCGTGCTGCGCGAGTCCGACGTGACCTTGGCATATTTGAATTCGGCACTGACCTTGAACATGTCCGAAAAATCGTAATGGCCGTCGACCTGGGCGAGCTTGCGCGACTGCACCGGGAGGAAGTCGCCTTGGGTGACGTTGGCCGACGGCTGGCCGCTGCCGCCGATCGCGTTGTAGAAATCGTATTCGTTGCCATGCACATAAGGCTGACCGTTGCCGGTGAAGTCGGGTGAGAAGGTGTTGAGAAAATCCGTCGAGATCGCACCGGTGACCGCCGACCAGATATAGGTGGCATTGGGGACCGGCACGAGCTGCGGACTGGGCTTCGGGGTCGACGTATCCGGGTTGGGCACAAAGCGCAGGATATGGTCCGGCTGCGTGAAGCTGCGATCCATGTAGCTGAGACGGCCCTGCTGCGAGAACTCGAGAGCGGCCGAGATGTTGCCGCGGCCGTCGTCGGTGTTGTAGCCGTAGGCGAGCGAACCGAAGAAGGTGTCGCCGCCGCCGTCTTCCGAGAAAGCGCCCTGGGTCCGCACATGCAGGCCTTCGAGATTGCGCTTCATAATGAAGTTCACCACGCCCGATACGCCGTCGGCACCGTAAATCGCCGAAGCGCCGCCGGTGGCGACTTCAACACGGTCGATCAGCGAGATCGGAATCGTATTGACGTCCACCGCCGCGCTGCCGGTCGATTCCGAGACGTGGCGCTTGCCGTCGACCAGCACCAAGGTGCGGACATAACCGAGATTGCGCAGGTCGAGCAGATTGAGGCCCGCCAGCGATGAGCCGTCGTTCGAAGACGGCGTGCCGTAGCCCGAGGTATCGTAACTGCTCAGCGACGACACCAGCGAGGGCAGCCGCACCAGATAATCGGTGACATTGGTCGACCCGACACCGGTGATGTCGTCGCTGCCCACCATCTGCACCGGATTGGGAAGCTCGTATTCGGTGCGCTGGATGCGGGTACCGGTCACCACCACCGTCTCGGAGGCCTCCTGGGCAAGAGCGCTCATTCCCAGCGCGAGCAGCGCGCCGGCGGCAACGGATGATTTCAACAGGTTAAGCGACTTGGTCATGCAAATCCCCTGGTCAAGACGCGACGCGGCCGGACCTCGTCCGGGCCGTCAGCTCCGCCCGCAGGCGGAGCAGCCATTGTTCGCGTTTAGGGCTTGGGGAAAATTTGGACTAGTTCAGTTAAGACACAGTCGCATTATAAATGGATGAAATTTCATAAAAACCGTGTTTACTCAACAGCATAGTAAATCAATAACGCGTCTCATTCTCGATGACTATGAGTCAAGACGGCGACGGGTTGGGTTTAGGGATGGCGCCGCAGTAATTCTATTTTAACCACATTCCCGTCAGTGTCGCTCCGAAAGGTGTCGTTCCAGGCCCTGGCTCCTCTTGCTGAGCACAACATAGGTCCGTACAACATCTTCAGCTGCTTCGGCGCTGCGCCCCCCGGGGGCGGCGGACGCGGGTTTCCAGGGGGAGACCTAACGACTTGGCCCTTCGGGGCCGTCAGGCAGCAATGAGCAGGGCGGCATCCAGCCGCTCGCGTGTGCAAGTGAACGAATGAACGACTCTGCGACCACCCTCACCTATCAGCCTGTGGCACTGCCGCAGGGGGGTGCATGCGAGTCACGTCTCTCTACATCCCAAACAAGGTGGCCCCGGCAGGCTGACGCATTGCGTCCGGCCGGAACGGACGAGCCGCCTGGAGATTTCTATGCCAAAACGTATGCTAATCGATGCAAGCCACCCGGAAGAAACACGGGTCGTCGTTCTTGACGGACAACGGGTCGAAGAATTCGATTTCGAAGCCGCGTCCAAGCGGCCTCTCAAAGGCAATATCTACCTCGCCAAGGTAACTCGCGTAGAGCCGTCGCTGCAGGCGGCGTTCGTGGAATATGGCGGTAACCGCCAAGGCTTCCTCGCCTTCTCGGAAATCCATCCCGACTACTATCAAATTCCGGTCGCCGATCGGCAGGCGCTGCTCGCCGAACAGGAACAGGAAGCCCGCTCGCGCTCCGAAGACGACATCGAGTCGTTCGATATGTCGGGCAAGAAGAAGCGCGGCAGAAAGCACGACGGCGAAGAAGCCGACGACGGCGACGCTGAAGCCGAAGAGAACGGCAGCGAGGAGACGTCCGAGAGCGAAAGCCCCGAAGATGTTCTTCCGCTCGAAGCCGCGACACCGGACGGCGTCCACGAAGATGCCGAACCGGCTGGCGAGGCTCCGGCCGAAGCCGCCGAAGGCGAAGCCGCACCCGCCGAGACTGACGGTGACACCGCTCCTGCCGAAACAGCGGAAGCTGCGCCGGAAGCCGAGCCCGTTCCCGAAGGCGAAGAGAGGTCCGCTCCGAAAGCCGAGGCCCTCGATGCCAAGCGTCCCAGCCAGCGCTGGATGCGCCGCCGTCATTACAAGATCCAAGAAGTCATCAAGCGCCGCCAGATCATCCTGGTGCAGGTGGTCAAGGAAGAACGCGGCAACAAGGGCGCAGCCCTCACTACTTATCTGTCGCTCGCCGGCCGTTATTGCGTGCTGATGCCCAATACCCCGCGCGGCGGCGGCATTTCCCGCAAGATCACCAATGCGACCGACCGCAAGCGTCTCAAGGCAGCAGCACAGGCCCTCGATCTGCCGGAAGGCATGGGCCTCATCATCCGCACGGCCGGTGAGAACCGCACCAAGCTCGAGATCAAGCGCGACTACGAATATCTGCTCCGGCTGTGGGACACGATCCGCGAGCTGACGCTGAAATCGAATGCGCCCGCCTGCGTCTACGAGGAAGGCGACCTCATCAAGCGTGTCATCCGCGACCTCTACAACAAGGACGTGACCGAGGTCGTGGTCGAAGGCGAAGACGGCTACCGCAACGCCAAAGACTTCATGCGGATGCTGATGCCCTCGCACGCCAAGAACGTGAAGCCGTACAAGGAGCCGGTGCCGCTATTCCAGCGCCATCACATCGAGGCGCAGCTGGATGCGATGTTCTCGCAGACGGTGACGCTGAAGTCCGGCGGCTATCTCGTCATCAACCAGACCGAAGCTCTCGTCGCCATCGACGTGAACTCCGGCCGGGCGACGCGCGAACACAATATCGAAGACACCGCGACCAAGACCAATCTCGAAGCCGCCGACGAAGTCGGCCGTCAGCTTCGCTTGCGCGACCTCGCCGGCCTGATCGTCATCGACTTCATCGACATGGAGGACAGCCGCAACGACCGCGCGGTCGAGAAGCGCCTCCACAATGCGGTGAAGAACGACCGCGCCCGCATCCAGATCGGCAAGATCAGTCAGTTCGGCCTGATGGAAATGAGCCGCCAGCGGTTGCGCGCAGGCGTCATCGCCGGGTCGACCATCCCCTGCCCCCATTGCGGCGGCCAGGGCATTGTCCGTTCGGTCGAATCCACGGCGCTGCGCGTTTTGCGCGGCCTTGAGGAGGAAGCCCAGAAGCAGCGTTGCGACGGCATGATCGTGCATGTCGCGGCCGATGTCGGCTTCTACACGCTCAACCAGAAGCGCGCCGAACTCGCCCGCCTCGAAACCGAATACGACGTGACCATCGCGTTCGAGCCGAAGGAAGACCTCAAAGCCGGCGATTTCGAAATCGATCGGCTGGGTCAGCGCGATCCGACCACGCGTCCGAAGCTGGCGGCGCTTGAGCCGCCGCCGGAACCGGAGCCGGAAGAAGTCGAAGCCGAAGAAGAAACCGCCGACGAAGCCGTCAGCGAGACGGCCGAGACTGCGCCGAGCGAAAACCGCGAACAGGGCGAAGGCGATCGTGATGGCCGCCGCCGCCGTCGCCGCCGCCGCCGTGGCGGACGCGGCCGTGATCGCGACAATGGCGATTACGCAGGCACGGATCAGCAAAACGGCGCCCCGCAACCGGTCGCCGAAGCACAGCCCGCCGCCGAAGGCGATGCTGGTGAAGAGAGCAACGCGCCCGCAGCCGAGGGTACTGAGGCCCCGCAAGGTGCCGGCGAGCCCGGCGAAGGCGAAGGCCAGGGTGAAGGCGGTCGCCGCCGTCGCCGTCGCCGCCGTGGCCGCCGCGGCGGACGCGATCGCGATTTCAATAACGGCGAGCCGCGCGAGGGGGCTACCGAACCGTCGGCCGCTGAGCCGGCAGCCCAGGCCGATGCATCGGCACCGCAAGAGGTCTCCCCGGCACCACAGGCCGATCCACAGCAGACATCGTTCCGCTACTACGAGGACCGTTTCGGCAATGTCGACGAAATCGACACCACACCAAGTGACGAGCCACGCGGGGTGATCCCGAATGCCGCCTCGACGCCGGTGTGGACGCTCGACTCCGAGCTCGATACGACGCCGTCCGAGCCCGATACGACGCCAGCGGAACCGCCGAAGCCGGTGGTCCCCGCTCCCAAGCCGGAAGCGCCGGCACCCGTCGAAACGGCGACGGCTCCCGTCGAACCGCCTCCGGCCGAGCCGGTAGCGGCTGTGCCCGCTCCCGCCAAAACGTCCAAGCCCGCCAAACCGGTCGCAGCACAGCCTGTCGAACCGACGCCGGAACCGGAAGTCCCGGCCGGCCCGCCCAAGAAGGGTTGGTGGCAGCGGACATTCCGTTCGGAATGATCCGTCAGCAGTAAAGCGAGCCCGGCGCCTCACCCGCGCCGGGTTTTGCTTTTTTGGGACGCTTGTCGTCGCGCGATCCGGGATGCTATGTCCGTCCCATGACGACACTCTGGAACGTGATCCGACTTAGCTGACCGGTCTCTACGGAGGCCGGATTGCAGCTCTGCGTCATCACATTCCGGAGACACTCCATGTCCGATACCAACGCGCACGATCGCGCCATTCTCGATTACTTCACCCAACAAGCACGCGGCTTTGCTGCCGGTCCCGAATTGCATGGACCGGATGTCGTTCGACTGATTGTTGACGCTGCCGCGCCCAAATCCGATGACCACGCCATCGATCTCGCCTGCGGCCCGGGATCGATCGTCTGCGCGCTCGCCGAAACCGCGGCGCACGCCACCGGCCTCGACGCCACGCCCGCTATGCTCGATGAAGCCCGAGCCCTCGCCGCCCGGGCCGGCCGCACCAATGTGACGTGGCTCGAGGGCGACGTTTATCGGGTGCCGTATCCCGACGGCGCCTTCGAGATCGTCACTTGCCGCTTCGCATTCCATCATCTGATCGATCCGGTCGCAGCCTTTGCCGAAATGGTGCGGCTCGCCGCGCCGGGCGGGCGCATCGTGTTATGCGATGGCATCGCCTCCTCCGATCCCTTCAAGGCGGACGCCTTCAATGCGATGGAACGCTGGCGCGATCCTTCGACAGTAGAATTTCGCACTGAGGCGTACCTGCACCGGCTGTTTCTGAACGCCGGTCTCGGCGAACTGGAACGGCGCACTTTCCAGGTGCCTTATCTCGCCAAAGATCTGGTGGCCGGGAGTTTTCCCAAAGGCGGCGACCGGGAAGGCTTGACCGCCCTGCTCGAAGGCAGCGTCGAAGGCGACCCGCTCGGCATGAGCGCCCAGCGCACGCCTGATGGCGTCAAGGTGGCGTTCCCGTCGGTCGTCTTCAGAGCCGCTAAACCGGGCTGACAGGACCGAGTCGCACGTCGGTGGCCCGCCGGATTTCGTCTGTGCGGGCCGAGGTGCATTGGAATTTGAACATCTCCAAAGGTGCGGCAGATGCGCACAATTGTTGTAGCGCTACCAAGGGCTTGCATTTTTGATTTAGAACATAGAAGCGCTGAAGAACCAAAGCCGTAGCCCTCCTCGCTCGACTTCCCCGGCGTCGGCTTGGCCGATGCGCTGGGGAGCGAGTTAGACTCTAAATAATTGTAATTCTACTTTTTGTAGGGTTATTCCAAACGAACCGATTTGCGCAGAGAGGGAGATAAAAATGCGCTTTGGTTCATTCGTTTTGGGACTGGGGGCAGTCCTTGCTTTGGCTGCCACGTCCGTTTCCGCCGCGCCTTACGAGGCCGGTACCGTGCTGGTACGTGTGCGTGCCCTGGAAGTCGTTCCCGACGTGAGTTCGAGCGTCAATGTCGGCGGCAAGATCGACATCACCGACGTCGCCATTCCGGAACTCGATGTGACCTATTTCCTGGATCCGAACTGGTCACTCGAGCTGATCGCCGGCACAACCCATCATAGCATCCATCTCAAGGGCGTGAACGGTCTGGACAAGATCGGTTCCACCTGGCTGCTGCCGCCGACGCTGACGGTGCAGTACCATTTCGATCTCGGCAGGGTGAAGCCGTACGTCGGCGCGGGCATCAACTACTCGCTGTTCTACGATAAGCGCGGCATTCCGGCGCTCGGAAAACTCAAACTGACCGACCAATGGGGCGCCGCGCTGCAAGCCGGCGTCGACGTGCCGCTGACCGAGGACGGCCGCTATTTCTTCAATCTGGACCTGAAGAAGATCTTCGTGTCGACACACGCCTCGTTCGCCGCCTCGGCAGCGACTGCCAATGTCGACGTCAATCCCTGGCTGATCGGCGCCGGCGTCGGCGTCCGCTTCTGATCGTTCAAATCCGGAGCAAGTGCACGCCCGCCCTTGCTCCATGGCCGGAAACAAGATCCGGCCGGCGAAGCCCGGTGCCCCCGCGCCGGGTTTTTGCTTGTTGATTTGCGCAGGGCGGCCGCCTCGGTTAAGGGATTTCTTCCCGTCATGCTGGCGATCCGCGGCTGCCGCACAAACCGGGCTCGGTAAAAACGCCGCAATTCACGATCCTGTGTACGGCAGACTTGCTTGCCCGCGCGCAAGAATTGAAAATGTCAGACCAGTCAGGGGGCGTAGGGATGGCAACGAAGGTAACGCGGGGAACCGGCAAGAAGCGGACCAATGCCGCGACGATCTATGACGTGGCACGCCGGGTCGGCGTATCGCCGATGACCGTCTCGCGTGTGGTCAACGGCGAATCCAACGTGCGGGAAGCGACCCGCGCGGCAGTGCAGAAGGCGATGCGCGAACTGCAGTTCCGCCCCAATAAGGCGGCGCGAAGCCTCGCCGGCGCGACCGAGATCCGCATCGGCCTCATCTACAACAACCCGTCGGTCGCCTACTTCACCGAATTCCTCATGGGCGCGCTGGAAGGCGCCGGCCGCAACGGCGCCCAGCTCGTCGTCGACAAGTCGAAGATCGGCGATCCCGCGGCGGCGATGACAGCCGTGCGTACGCTGATCAAAGGCGGCATCAACGGATTGATCCTTACCGCCCCGATGAGCGAGTCCGCCGAGCTCGTAGGCGAATTGAAGAACCTGGGCATTGCCGTTGTCGGTATCGCGACGGGCTCGTACACCGGCGACATCACTTGCGTCGGCATCGACGATTTCCGCGCCGGCTACGACATGGCGAAATACCTTATCGGACTGGGGCACAAGCGTATCGGCTTCATCAAAGGCCATCCGTCACATTCGTCCAGCCGTCTGAGGTTCGCCGGGTTCGAAGCGGCTATCCGCGATGCCGGCGCCAAAGTCGAGAAACCGCGCGTTGCACAAGGCTATTATAGCTATCGCTCGGGCATGGTGGCAGCCGAAGAGCTGTTCGCCGGCAAGACGATGCCGACCGCGATCTTCGCCTCGAACGACGACATGGCATCCGGTGCGATGAGCGTGGCGCACCGCAAGGGCCTCGAGGTTCCCAAGAACATTTCGGTGGTCGGCATCGACGACACCTCGGCGAGTTCGCTGTGGCCCGCTCTGACCACGGTGCGTCAACCGATTTTCGACATCGCCTCCACGGCGGTGGAAGTCCTTATCCAGACCGTAAGCGATATGCGCTCGGGCCGCGACGTCGAATGCCAGAATGTGGTGGTTCCCCACGTCCTGGTCGAACGTGAATCGTCTGCCCCTCCGCGCGACGCGCAGAAAAGCTGAAGGAGTAGCCAATGCGCGCGCTGCTGATCGTCACCGGCTTACTCAATGCCGCGTTCGTGATGTTCCACGTTTTCCTTGGGCTGCAGATCGCCCACTGGCCTCTGCCCGATCTATTCCGCGGCCTGATGCAAAGCTTCAACGTCGGCGGCACACTGGTGCTGGCGTTCCTGACCTTTGCCCTTCTGGTTCGCGGCCGCGAAGTTCTGGGGACTTGGCTGGGTGCGGCGGCACTGGCGCTCGGCGCCCTGATCTACATCACGCGCGCCGTCGAGGAGTTCATCTGGCTGGCGGGAGACATCAAAATCACCGCCGCGTGTGTCGTAGCGGGTCTCCTGCACATCGTCCTCTTCACCGGCGTCCGGGTCACTCGCCCAGTGACTTGACGGTACCAATGTACCATGGTACCAAGTTGGCACCATGACCGACACCAAACCCGTCGTCGAGCGCGTGCAGACTGGCATCCGTCTCGAAAAGCGTATCCTCAAAGTGCTGAAGGCGATTGCCGAGCACGTGGATATATCCCTGGGCGACCTCATCGAGGGAATCGCTCTCCATAACTTCGAGGGCAAATGCCCGTTCTCACCTGAAATGGTCGAGAAGATCGCAAAGCTGAAAGAGGTTTACGGCCTCGACCTCAAGGCGAGCGACAGCCACCACCTCATCGAGCGCGAGAACTAATACCCGCCCGACATCGCCACCCTGCCCCACCCGCTCGCGCGCCTGCGTGAGCGGGCACGGGAGACTTATGACCTTCTCAGGCTCGGCATCGTCATCACGCAAGCCCGGCCGCCAAGACAGGAGAGTTCCATGACCTGGAAAACCGCCACATCGGCGCTGTTCATGACCGCAAGTCTGGCAGGCGCCGAACCGGCGTTGCCGCTTTGGCCCGGTGTCGCGCCCGGTTCGGAAAATGCGCCGGAAACGGAGCTCGTCACCACCGATGCCGACGGCAACCGTATCGTCTCGCAAATCGCTAACCCGACGCTGACGCCGTTCTACGCCAAGCATTCCAGCGGCACCGCCATCATCGTTTCACCCGGCTCCGGCTTTCGCGCGGAAGTCTTCGATGCCGAAGGCGTAGCGGTGGCGCGCTGGCTCAACACGCTTGGCGTCGATGCCTACGTGTTGAAGTACCGCCTGCCGTCCGAAGGCCATGCGCACGGCGAGGACGTCATCGTGCAAGACATCCAGCGCGCCGTCCGCGTGGTCCGCGGGCAGACCGTTCACAAGCCACGGCGGGTCGGCGCATTGGGCTTTTCGGCCGGCGGGAATCTGACGGCGATTTCGGCCGTCTACTACGACCGCAAAGTCTATGCACCCGTCGACGCCAATGACGCGCTCAGCGCGCGGCCCGACTTCTTCGCGGTGGTTTACGGCTACGTGCCACGCAAGGAAGACCTGGGCCTCGTTCATATGCCGCCCGACAGTCCGACCGTGCGCTATCTCGCAAAATACCCGTTCGAACCGGCGGTCACGGCCGACACGCCGCCCTGCTTCGTGATCCACGGCGATTCCGACCGTCACGTTTCCGCCGAACACGGCATCCGCATCGCAACGGCCGTTACCAAAGCCGGAGGCCGCTGCGAATTCCACCTGATCAAGGGCGCCGATCACGGATTCGGCATGCGCGCGATCGGTGAAGACCGGATCTGGCCGGCGCTGTTTGCGAACTGGCTGGCGAAACAAGACTAGCGATTTTTTCAACCGTCCCGCCAACCCGTTCGCGATCACGCGGACGGGACGGGATTCTTGCACCCAAGGAGACTCCAATGCCTTCGAAAATTCTCTGGCTTCGCATCTCATACTGGACCGGTGCGATCATCGACGCGCTGGCCTGCATTCCGCTGATCGATTCGGATATCTGGGCGGCGCTCAACCGCGTGCCGAACTTTCACGCCAGCCTGGAATTCCGCTATGCGCAGTTCTTCGCCGCCGTGTTCATGGCGGGATGGACGATCCTGCTCGTCTGGGCCGATCGCAATCCCATGGAGCGCCGCGGCGTGCTGGCAATAACGGCCTTCCCGGTCGTCGTCGGGCTCAATTCGGCGCGCTATTTCTTTCTCTATCGCGGCGGCATGGTCGCCGATTCCGTCACGCCGATCGGCATCATCTTGCCGGTGACGCTGCTCGTGCTGTTCCTGTTTGCCTACTTCAACAGCCGGCGCGGCGCCGCATAACCCGAAACGAAAACGGCCGGGATTGCTCCCGGCCGATTCGACACTACCAATTGGAATTCTTTACACCGTTTTCAGCCCGTAGGAGACGAAAATCTCCTTCACATGCGCAATCAGTTCGGGCTCCGGCGGCTGGGTGTCCTTGAGCTGATAGGGAATCTTCAGCGCTTCCCATTTCGGCTCGCCCATCTTGTGGAACGGCAGCACCTCGACCTTTTCTATCTTGAGCTTGGCCGCATATTCCGCCAGCTCGGTGACGTGTTCGAGGTTGTCGGTCCAGCCCGGGACCAGGACGTAACGCAGCCAAGTCGGCTTGCCCATTTCGGCCAGCCGTTCGGCAAAGCGCAGCGTCGGCGCAAGTTCGACGCCGGTCAGGCCTTTGTAGACGCCTGGATCCCACGCCTTGATGTCGAGCAACACCAGATCGGTGGCGTTGAGCAAAGCATCGTTGGCGTGTTCGCCGAGGAAGCCGTTGGTGTCGAGCGCCGTGTGCAGTCCCATAGCCTTGCAGCCCTGGAAGAATGCGGTGACGAACTCCGGCTGCGTGAGCGGTTCGCCGCCCGTGCACGTCACGCCACCGCCGGTCCGCTTCAAGTAGTGGGCGTAGAGCAGCACCTCATTGAGGAGATGCGCCACGCCCGTCTTCTTGGCGTCCTTCATGTGCCATGTGTCAGGGTTATGACAGTACAGGCACCGCAGCTGGCATCCCGACAGGAACACCACAAAACGCAGGCCCGGCCCGTCTACCGCTCCGCCGGTTTCAACGGAGTGGACATACCCTTCGACATTGACACTCATACTATGCACGACGCGTAACCCCTCAGATCAGACGCACTGATGGAACGTCCTGTGAATGACGTCCAGTTGCTGTTCCCGCGTCAACTTGATGAAGTTCACAGCATAGCCCGAGACGCGGATAGTGAGCTGCGGATATTTCTCAGGATGATCCATCGCATCCATCAATGTCTCACGAGCGAAGACATTGACGTTGAGGTGGTGACCACCACTCATGAAATAACCGTCCAACAAGCCCGCCAGATTGTCCTTGCGCCCGTGATTGGTTTTGCCCAGCGCGCCGGGGATAATCGAGAAGGTATTGGAAATGCCGTCTTGCGAGTGCTGATACGGCAGTTTGGCGACGGAGGAAAGTGACGCCAGGGCGCCCTTCTTGTCGCGGCCATGCATCGGATTCGCGCCCGGCGCGAAAGGTTCGCCACCTTTGCGGCCATCTGGTGTCGTTCCTGTGTTCTTGCCGTACACCACATTGGAAGTGATGGTCAGGATCGACTGTGTCGGCATCGCATTGCGATAGGTCTTGAGGTTCTTGAGCTTCTTCATGAAGCGCTCGACCAGATCCACCGCGATCGCGTCAACCCGATCGTCGTTGTTGCCGTAGCACGGGTATTCGCCCTCGGTCTCGAAGTCGACGGCCAGACCACGGTTGTCGCGCTTCACCTTCACGGTGGCGTATTTCATGGCCGACAGCGAGTCGGTCACGATCGACAGGCCGGCAATACCGCAAGCCATCGTGCGCAGAATGTCGCGGTCATGCAGCGCCATCTCGATGCGCTCATAGCAATACTTGTCGTGCATGTAGTGGATGACGTTCAGCGCATCCATGTAGGTCTGCGCGACGTAGTCCATCATCGCGTCGAACTTCGGCATGACTTCGTCGAACTTCAACACGTCGCCGCTGACCGGCTGCATCGCCGGGCCGACCTGCTTGCCGCTGATTTCGTCGCGGCCGCCGTTGATCGCGTAGAGCAGCGTCTTGGCGAGGTTGGCGCGGGCGCCGAAGAACTGCATCTGCTTGCCGATCCGCATGGCGGAGACGCAGCAGGCGATGCCGTAGTCGTCGCCCCAATACGGACGCATCAAGTCGTCGTTCTCGTACTGGATCGCGGACGACGTGATCGACATATGGGCGCAATACTTCTTGAACGCGTCCGGCAGGTTGTTCGACCACAGAACCGTCAGGTTCGGCTCCGGCGCCGGGCCGAGGTTGGTCAGCGTGTGAAGGAACCGGAACGAAGTCTTGGTCACCAAAGTGCGGCCGTCAATGCCCATACCGCCGATCGATTCGGTCACCCACACCGGGTCGCCCGAGAACAGATCATTGTATTCCGGGGTGCGCGCGAAGCGGATCATCCGGAGCTTCATGATCAGGTGATCGATGTATTCCTGCGCCTCGGTCTCGGTGATCAGTCCGGCGTCGAGATCACGCTCAATGAAGATGTCGAGGAAAGTGGAAACGCGGCCGAGCGACATGGCGGCGCCGTTCTGCTCCTTCACCGAAGCGAGGTAGCCGAAATAGGTCCACTGCACCGCTTCCTTGGCGTTCCGGGCGGGCTTGGAAATGTCGCAACCATAGGAGGCCGCCATCGCCTTCAGTTCGTTCAAAGCGCGGAGCTGTTCCGACAGTTCTTCGCGAAGACGGATGGTCTCTTCGTTGATGTTGTGGTCGAGAGCGGCGTGCTGAACCTTGCGATCCTCGATCAGGCGATCGATGCCGTATAGGGCGACGCGGCGATAGTCGCCGATGATGCGGCCGCGGCCGTAGCCATCCGGCAGACCGGTCAACAAGTGGGCCGAACGGGCCTTGCGGACGTTCTCGGTATAGCCGTCGAAGACGCCGTCGTTATGCGTCTTGCGATAATAGGTGAAGACGTCATGAACCGACTTCGACACCTTGTAGCCGTAGGCGGCAGCGGCCTTCTCGGCGATCTTGATGCCGCCGAACGGCATCAGTGCGCGCTTGAGGGGCTTGTCGGTCTGCAGGCCGACAATCTGCTCGAGCGGCTTATCGATGTAGCCAGGCTCGTGCGAGGTGATGGTCGAGACGATCTCGGTGTCCATGTCGAGCGTGCCCTTCTTCGCGCGCTCTTCTTCCATGAGCTTCAAGACCTGCTTCCACAGGGCCAGAGTGCGTTCGGTCGGCGAGGCCAGGAAGGTCTCGTCGCCGGTGTAAGGCGTGACGTTGTTCTGGATGAAGTCGCGGACATTGATCTCGTGCTTCCACGAGGTTCCTGCGAAGGCCGGGCGGGCCAAGCTCAACTCACTATCCAACACTTGGGGCGTAACGCGATCCACTGTGCATTCTCCTTATCGGCTTCCGTCGTCTTGTTTGTTCTTGGGCGGCGGAAACGTGTTCGCTTGTCTCTTGCAGTCTATCGACCCATAAGCCCGTTAAAAGATGCCATTTGGAAGCATCTTAAAAAGACCTTATTGAAGTGCGGACGAGACATTTATTCCAAACTCCTCGCCTCATGGCCGAGCAGCGCCGGTATTCCGGCATCGAAAACACCCAATAAAATGGGGTCTCCGTTGTGGGATGAGTATCCGCAGTTCCCCCGATACAGCCATTCCAAAGCCGTTATGGATCGATTGGATTTTTATTATGGTTCCTGCCACACTCATCAGAATTGAATTATAATTGCGCAAGGGCAGCAAAACCCGGTTACATTCGTTTAAACATGCCTCTAGAAGGGTCGATTTTCCGGTTTTGGCGATAACGTGGGGGAAACCATGCGGCAAAGATGCATAATAATGTGGCGCATCCCTGCCCGTCTTCGCCATATTTGCCCGCTCGATGCCTCTTTTTCGGACGCGCGGGTGCCACCGCGGCGCGAATCCGGCACGACTTCAAGCGTTCAGCAGCGCACTTGAGTCGGCACTATCGCCGCCACAGAGTCTTGAGGCGGCCGAACACCCGACTCGGCAGATACCGCTTCAGGGTCTTTGCGTTGCGCGCGACAGAGATGGGAAGCAGAAGGGTGGTCGCGCCGCAGCCGGTTTCCATCGATCGGTTGTGTCTCCTCCCCTCGGTGTGCCTGAGGGTGGCATCAAGCACATGCGGCGAGGTCCTGCCGGCTTTGTGCAGCGATGTCGAAACCTGCTCGATCGCCGCCAAAGTTCCAGGGGCCAGCTCATGCATCCTTCTCCGAGCCCGCCCCGACGCCACATTTATGCGATTGCGTCGCAGTTGTATAGATTCAGGGCGCCATTTCGATGATGTGAACCGTGTTGCCCTCGGCGAAACAAAGCTGCTTGCCGTCCGGGCTGAACCCGACATCGCTCATCGAGGCATGACCCATATCCCGGCTAGCCAGAAGCCTGCCCGTCGCGGCGTCCCACAGATGCAGATAGGAAGGCCCCCCCGTTTTGAAGGTGCTGCCCTTGGTGGCGGCGATGAACTTGCCGTCCGGCGATACCGCGACCCCGCCGACATCCGTGCCGGGTGCCAAATAGACCTTGGTTTGCTTTCCCGACAGAGGATCGAAGGCGCGGACCAGCGTGGCACTCGCGTCGTGGTACGAGCGGAAGACCGCCTCGGGTTCGTTGCTCGGATTGATGCGCGACGTCTCAAAGCTGGCATTGCCGCCAACCACCAGCTCGCCGGTCGTCGGATTGATCTGCATGGCCTCGACATTCAGTTGGAAGGCCTGGAATTGCGGCATCGGCTTTCCACCTTTGAGCGGGATCGGCTGCACCATGCCCTGATGGGTCCAGAACAGCATTCCACGCCGCTCGTCCAGCGCAAGGCGAGCCGTGCTGAAGCCCTTGCCGGTCTCGGGCCGCAGGTTCGGCAACGTGATGATTTTGGTTGCGGTCCAGCTTGCCGTGTCGAACGACACCACCGCGTTGCCAAGTCCGCCGGGGACGACAAACAACCGCTCTCCCGACGACGCGAGGGCCATGGCGACGGCCAGGCCGAGCTTCGCTTCATCACCGTTCGACAGGGTTCGTTCGATCTCTCCGGTGCGTGCGGACAGGACCGAAACGATCTCGGTGGGCGTGGCGCGGGAAGCCGTTGCCGATCTGATGTAGAGCCGGCTTCTGTCCGGTGAAAAAGCCAGCACCGGCTTTGCGGCCGGGCTCGAGAGTTTCCTCTCCACGGTCCAGAGCCGCTTGCCGCTGTGCGCATCAAGCAATGTGATCTGGTGGTCATCTTCGAAGGACACGGCCAAACGGCCGCCGTCCGGGCTCCAGGCCAGCGCAAAAACCCTCTGCGGCAAGGAATAGAGTGCAATCTCGCGATCGAACAATGTCGATGGCGCCGCCGCCGGTTCCGGGCCCGTCTCCTTGAACTGATCGAAGTAGGCCGGCTCCTGAGGCACCATCGAGCGGTCGCCGCCCTGCAGCGTGGCACATTTCAACAGCACATCAGCCCGCTTCTCGTCGCGCGCCACGCCAACACCAACACGATACATTTCGCCCAGGCGGCGCATCGCGAAGCCATCGCCGGGGATCACGCGTCCATCTTTCTCGATCAAAGCGGCCTTGCGATACCACTCGACCGCCTTGGCGGGATCGCGCGCCGCGCCTTCGCCATGCTCGTAGCGCTCGCCCATCACGCGCGCCGTCGCATTCCGATAGACCGACGACGACAGCTTGCTGAGCAGCTCGGGAATTTTGTCGTTGAACCAGCCGTCGAATTGCCCCGAGGGGACAATCATCGGCAACTGCGCCGGCTTCTCACAGACCAGCTTGTCCATGAGATCCGCCCCCGCGGCGGGCACTGCCGCCGCCGCGACCGCAAGAAATGCAGCAATCCAGGATTTCGACATGGTGCGCCCCCCACTACCACTCCGGGGCACTTTACCCCCGTTTTCCGGCGCCAGACGGGGCCGCCGCACGCCAGAATTGCCGCACCCAGCACCCCAGGCAAATAAACATATGCATATTTCTTTATATGCTGCTTGCTCGACCCCGGAGGCGCTGGTAAAGACGGCGCCCAGAACTGAAAGGACCCGCCGCCATGGCCACTGATTACGTCATCAAAGACATCGCCCTCGCCGATTGGGGCCGCAAGGAACTGAACATCGCCGAGACCGAGATGCCGGGCCTGATGGCCACGCGCGCCGAATTCGGCGCCAAGAAGCCGCTCAAGGGCGCCCGTATCGCCGGCTCGCTGCACATGACGATCCAGACGGCCGCGCTGATCGAGACCCTGAAGGTGCTCGGCGCCGACATCCGCTGGGCCTCGTGCAACATCTATTCGACCCAGGACCACGCCGCCGCCGCGATCGCCGCTGCCGGCATCCCGGTGTTCGCGGTGAAGGGCGAGAGCCTCACCGATTACTGGGAATACACCCACCGCATTTTCGAATGGTCGGACGGCGGCACGCCGAACATGATCCTCGATGACGGCGGCGATGCCACCCTGCTCATCCACCTCGGCGTGCGCGCGGAAGCGGGCGACACCGCGTTCCTCGACAAGCCGACCTGCGAAGAAGAAGAAGTTCTGTTCGCCTCGATCAAGAAGCGCCTGAAAAGCAAACCCGGCTTCTACACCAACATCGCCAAGAATATTAAGGGCGTCACCGAAGAGACCACCACGGGCGTGCATCGTCTTTATCAGATGGAAAAGGACGGCACGCTCCTCTTCCCGGCCATCAACGTCAACGACAGCGTCACGAAGTCGAAGTTCGACAACCTCTATGGCTGCCGTGAATCGCTGGTCGACGGCATCCGCCGCGGCACCGACGTCATGATGTCCGGTAAGGTCGCGATGGTTTGCGGCTTTGGCGATGTCGGCAAGGGTTCGGCCGCCAGTTTGCGCCAGGCCGGCTGCCGCGTCATGGTCTCCGAAGTCGATCCGATCTGCGCGCTGCAGGCGGCGATGGAAGGCTATGAAGTCGTCACGATGGAAGATGCCGCCCCCAAGGCCGACATCTTCGTCACCTGCACCGGTAACGTCGACATCATCACCCTCGATCACATGCGGGCGATGAAGGACCGGGCGATCGTCTGCAACATCGGCCACTTCGATTCCGAGATCCAGGTCTCGGCCCTGCGCAATCTCAAATGGAACAACATCAAGCCGCAGGTCGACGAGATCGAGTTCGCCGACGGTCACCGCATTATCCTGTTGGCCGAGGGCAGGCTGGTGAATCTGGGCTGCGCCACCGGCCACCCCAGCTTCGTGATGAGCGCCAGCTTCACCAACCAGTCGCTGGCTCAGATGGAACTGTTCTGCAATCCGGGCAAGTACGAGAAGAAAGTCTACGTGCTGCCGAAGACCCTCGACGAAAAGGTCGCCCAGCTCCACCTCACCAAGGTCGGCGCCCACATGACCAAGCTGACGCCCAAGCAGGCCGCCTATATCGGCGTTGCCGAGCAGGGTCCGTTCAAGGCGGAAACCTACCGGTATTAATCGGTTTTACCGAACCCGAATACAGCGCCTCCCCTTCTCCTGAGGGGGAGGCGTTTTCTTTATGGGACAGTTTTTAATTGCCCGTTGCAGCCAAAGAATTCGCAACCGACGAAGTATAAGTGTTTTTCCGTACCGCCGATTTTTCCAAGTAATTCCTGAGTTTCCGGACGCCTACTGGTCCGTTTCGCAACCATACGTTTTCATTTTTCATTGCGATTACTGCGCGACGACCTGAATTCGTTCACCAGGGAACTATACATCTTTTCAATGAATCCGCGGGATTCTCGTTACCACAGAAACTTGCGACGGGCACGCCGCAACGACGGGGTCTCAGTTATGACGTTCAAAGATCTTTCGGTCAGCAAGAAGCTGATCGGTGTATTTGCTCTGGTCCTCACCGTTACGGTCGCATTGGGCCTGTTTGCGCAAAGTAATCTCTCCAAGCTCACCGACGTATCCAGCGAAATTCGCGCCGACTGGATGCCGTCGATCCGCTATCTCGGGCAGTACAAGTACGCGATCATGCGCTATCGCGCCAACCAGTCCAGCTATCTCTTGACCACCTCCGACGAGCAGCGCGCGAAGTCCGCCGACCGTTTGCGCACCTTTGCCGGCGATGCGGACAAAGCCTGGAAGACATACCAGGGTCTTCAGGCAGGTGAAGCCGAACGCGCCCTGATGGAGAAGATCGCAGAAGCCAGCGCCGCTTACGAACCGCTGCAAGCCACGTTGGCCGAAAAGCTGAAGACCGAAGGCCAGGCCGCCGCCGCGGCTTACTATCAGGGACCGATGCGGGCCGCCTTCGACAAGCTCATGAAAGCTGTCGATGCCGACGTGAAATACAACGATAACGGCAGCGACGTTGCCGGCCAGCGCGGCGAGGATGTCGCCAGCAGTGCGCGGCTGTTGATCTACATTGCGCTCGGTCTTGCGGCCGTGTTCTGCGCCGGAGCCGGTTATGTTCTAGTGCGAGGCATTTCCGATCCGCTGACCCGGATGACGGACGCCATGAGCGAACTCGCCAACGGCAATCTCACGGTTCACGTACCTCATGCCGACCAGCAGGACGAGATCGGCAAGCTGGCCGGAACCATGACCGCCTTCAAGAACCAGTTGGCAGCGGCCGAACGGGCCAAGGAAGAACAGACGCAGGTGATCGTTTCTTCGATCGGCACCGGCCTTGACCATCTTGCCAAGGGTGACCTTACCCATCGCGTCACCGCCGAGTTGACCGGCGCGTTTGCCAAGCTCAAGGAAGATTTCAATCTGGCGATGACGCGGCTGCAGGAAACCGTGAAGAACGTCCTGACCTCAACGCATCAGATCGACAACAACGCCAGCGAAATCGCGACTGCCGCCGACGACCTGTCGCATCGCACCGAACAGCAGGCAGCTTCTCTCGAAGAAACCGCTGCGGCGCTCGAAGAGATCACCGCGACCGTCAAGAAGACCGCCACCAACGCCAAAGAAGCCTCGCATAGCGTGGTCGGTGCCAAGGACGCGGCCGAAAACGGCGGCCGCGTGGTCGAAACCGCGGTGAAGGCGATGGACGCCATTGCCCAGTCGTCGAAGCAGATCACCGACATCATCGGCGTCATCGACGAGATCGCCTTCCAGACCAACCTGCTCGCCTTGAACGCGGGCGTCGAAGCGGCGCGCGCCGGTGAAGCCGGCAAGGGCTTTGCGGTGGTCGCCAGCGAAGTGCGTTCGCTGGCCCAGCGTTCGAGCGAAGCGGCCAAGCAGATCAAGGCGCTGATCAACACCTCCAGCGAGCATGTCGGCGACGGCGTGAAATATGTCGGCGAAACCGGCACGGCCTTGAAGCGGATTGTCGATCAGGTGCTGCAGATCAACGCCCTGGTCGGAGAAATGGCGCAAGCCGCCGAGCAGCAGTCGACCGGAATCGAGCAGGTCAACGCGGCGGTAAGCCAAATGGACCAGGTCACGCAGCAGAACGCCGCCATGGTCGAAGAATCGACTGCCGCCGCCCGCAACATGGCCGGCGAAACCAAGGCACTCACCGAACTCATCGGCTTCTTCTCGGTCGGGGAAGCCCACTTGGCATCACCGGCGGCACACGCAGCCCCGCAACGTTCCTCACCACAGCGTCTCGCGCCCGCGCGCAAGCCGGCGGTGAAGGTCGCCGCGGCCGGAGGTGGCGCCGCCGCTAAGCCTGCCGAGGCCGCCAGCGACGACTGGACTGAATTCTAAGACGTCCCAGAACCTCGCCTCCTCCGCGCAATCGGGGGAGGCGTTTTTGTATGCCTTACAACAGTGCTTTTATCTTTTCCGCATCCGCCTTGGTGGCGGGGTTATAGACCATCATGTTGAGATCGGTGCGGCCGTCGACAGCGAAGGTGGAGTATTCGAAGGCGAACGGTCCCAACACCGGATGACGGATGCGCTTGATCTTCTCGCCGTGCGGGCCTTGCACGACCTTTTCTTCCCACATTCGCTTGAAATCGGGGCTTAGGCGGCAGAGGTCCTCGACCATCGGTCCGACCTCCGCGGCCGCGCCGGCACGCGCGACCTCGACGCGGAAGGAGCCGATGGCGAAGCGCGCCACGCTCTCCCAATCGTATTGCGTGGCGCGGGAGCGCGGATCGAGAAAAATATGGCGCAAGATGTTGCGCTGGTCCGGCGGCAACGATGCGTAATCGCCCAGCATCAGGAGGGCGGCCTTGTTCCACGCCAGAACGTCCCACATTGCGGTGCGGATGATGGCAGGCACAGGATCGAGCGCGTCCAGCACGCGCTGCAGCCGCGGCGTGACGGTGTCGTTTTTCTTGTAATGCGCCTCCGGCGCGCGGCCGAGTCCCAACAGGAACAGATGCTCGCGCTCGACCTCGGTCAGCATCAGCGCGCGGGCAATGCGGTCGAGCACATCGGCGGATGGCGCGCCGCCGCGTCCCTGCTCCAGCCACGTGTACCAAGTGGGACTGATATTGGCGCGCTGGGCCACCTCTTCGCGCCTCAGACCTGCCGTGCGGCGACGCCCCGATGGGAATCCGAGTGCGGCCGGATCGAGTTTGGCGCGCCGATCTTTCAGATAGGAGCCGAGTGGATTTTCCGAACAGTCGTTCATCCTGGTAGCAATTATACTATGATAAACTCACTACTTTAACAGGATAGCATGGCACCCCAGATTTGTCTCCAACCAAAGGAGACTTACCCATGCGTGTATTCGTGACTGGCGCCACCGGCTTCATCGGGATGGCGACCACCAAAGAGTTGATTGCCGCGGGCCATCAGGTGCTCGGCGCTTACCGCGACGAAGCAAAGGCAGCGGCGCTGGCGGCAACCGGCGCCGAACCCTATGCCGCTACACTCGAAGACCTCGAGGGATTGAAACGCGGCGCCGCCGAATGCGATGGGGTGATCCACCTCGCCTTCAGGCACGACTTTTCCAAGTTTGCGGAAAGCAGCGAACTCGACCGGCGCGCCATTTTAGCGCTTGGCAGCGCCCTCAAAGGCTCCAGCCGTCCTCTCCTGGTGACCGGCGGCGTAGGCCTTGTGGCCCCCGGCCGGGTAGTGACCGAAGACGATCCGCCGCCGGCCAATTCCCCGCGCGCGTCGGAAGCCGCGGCGGCCGCTCTCGCTGCCGAGGGCGTAAACGCTTCGGTGGTGCGCCTGCCGCAGGTCCACGATCCAGTCCGCCAAGGCCTCATCTCTTACGCCATCCAGCTCTATCGGGAGAAAGGCGCCTGCTTCTACATCGGTGACGGTCAGAACGGCTGGAGTGCGGCCCACGTTCTCGATGTTGCGCGCCTCTACCGGCTGGCGATCGAAAAAGCCGAAGCGGGGGTACGCTATCACGCAGTGGCCGAGGAAGGCGTCGCCATGCGCCCCATCGTCGAGGCCATCGCAGAACGCCTCAAACTGCCGGTCAAATCCATCTCCCCGGATGAAGCGCCCGCCACATTCGGTTGGTTGGCGATGTTCGCCGGGATCGACATGCGCGCGTCCAGCGCCAAGACTCAGGCGGCGCTCGGCTGGACCCCGGCCGGCCCGAGCCTTTTGGACGACCTTCGTCAGCTCCCGCTCGACATCTTTCTCAACCAATAGGGGCTTCTACGGCGACGTAGAATCACACCCGCCCGCCGGGCCGTTTGCGTAAAGGCTTCCTTAATGAGACCCCGTCAAATTTTTTGGCGGGGTTTTCCTTCCGTGGCCTGACGTTTTAGGCGTCTGTTTTGACTCAGGATTTGCGAATGGACCCCGGTGATAGCGGCTTGGACCACATCTGCGCGTTTACACTTTTTTAACCACCAAGTGTTGCGCAGAGGGTTAATGCCCTTATCATGTTGATTCCACACTGATTCGGCGCATGGGGCGTCGTCAGTTGGTAGCCGGGGCGGTCCCGCATGGGACATAAAAGAACACCGGAAACATGGGTAATGCGCGGGAGACTTCTCCTCTCGGTAGCGGCTTCGGCCGTGATTGCGACGGGTCCGGCTTCTGCGGCCGGAGACTCGGCGCTGCCCTTTGCCCTGCCCCTTGATGAAACTGGCGTCATTCTCACAGCGGTCACCGCGGGCGCAGTGGTTCTCGCCGTTGCCGCCGGCATGTGGGCGCTGGTGGAGCAGAAGAACTCGATCAAGCTGAAGCGCCTGTTGAAGAATGCCGGTGCACGCCAGCGTGCGGCGGTGGGCGAACGCGATGCGTTGCTCGATGTCTGCCGTGATGCGCTGATCGTCTGGGGTCGCGACAGCGACGGGCCGATGTCCTACGGCGGCGCCGAAGCCCAACTCGATTCGTGCTTGAAGGGTGCCGACGCGCCGGCGCTATCGAAAGCCCTCGACGATCTTTCCGCGCACGGCGTCCCCTTCTCCATGCCGGCGCGCGATGCGACCGGACGCACGGTGACTTTGCGCGGACGCGCAGTCGGCGGCCTTGCCGCGGTGTGGATCGAACCGGCACCGGAAGCGCAATCGCTTGATTTCCGCGGCGTGCTGAATTCGCTGCCGGTTCCGGTGTGGCTGCGCGACAAGACGCTGTCGCTGGTCTGGGGCAATCGCGCCTTCCTCGGAACCACCGGCGCCTCCGATCTCGACACCGCCGCCCGCTCGCAGACCGCGCTCGAAAAGACCGAACGCGATCTCGCCGCCACGGCGCGGGCGCAAGGCGAGCCGATGGAAGCCAAGCGCTATGCCGTGATCGCCGGCCAGCGCCGCGCCCTTCAGATCACCGAGATTCCGACCGACAACGGCATCGTCGGCACCGCATCCGACGTCACCGACGTTGCGGCGAGCGAAGCCAAGCTGAAGCAGCACATCGACGCTCATACCGACACGCTCGACAAGCTGGCGACCGCGGTGGCGATCTTCGGGCCCGACCAGAAGCTGAGCTTCTACAACCGCGCCTACCTCGCGCTGTGGGACCTGCCCGAGAAGTGGCTTCACCGCAGTCCCACCGACGCCGAAATTCTCGACCGCCTGCGCGAGGAACGCAAACTCCCCGAACAGCGCGATTACCACGGCTGGAAGCGCGAACGCCTCGATCTCTACAAGACCGCACGCGATTATCCGTCGGAAGACCTCTGGCACATTCCCGGCGGCAAGACGCTGCGCGTCGTCGCCCAACCGCATCCCTTCGGCGGCCTCACCTTCCTTTATGAGGACGTGACCGAGAAGCTGTCGCTCGCCTCCTCCTACAAGACCCTGATCCAGGTGCAGTCGGCGACCCTCAATACGCTGCAGGAAGGTGTCGCGGTGTTCGGGCCCGACGGCCGCCTGAAACTGCACAACGCCGCCTTCGCCAAGCTGTGGAGCCTCACCGACAAGGACCTCGACGGCGAGCCGCACGTACGCGCCATCGCAGCGGCCTGTGCCGAGAAGTGGGGCGAGCTGCCGTTGTGGGAGCGCCTCATCCAGGCGATCGTCGCCGGTGCCGAAACCGACCGCCGCATGGGCGAACTCGAGCGCAACGATCGCTCCATCCTGACACTCGGCCTGTCGCCGCTGCCGGATGGCGCCACGCTCGCCACCTTCTCCGATGTTACCGACCGCTATCGCATCGAGCATGTCTTGCGCGAGCGCGCCGAGGCGTTCGAAGCCGCCGACCGGCTGAAGTCGGAATTCATCAAGCACGTTTCCTACGAACTGCGCACGCCGATCACCACCATTGCCGGGTTCGCGCAATTGCTCGCGTCGGAGGAGTTCGGACCGCTCAATCTGCGCCAGACCGGGTATGTGAAGGACATCATGCAGGCGTCCTCCACCCTCACCAGCCTGGTCAGCGACATCCTCGATCTCGCGATGATCGAATCCGGCGGCCTGCGCCTCGAACTCGAACGCGTCGACCTCTATCCGATGTTGAGCGAAGTGGCCTCGCACGCGCACGAATGGGGCGGCAAGGTCGGGCTCAATCTCAAGATCGAATGCGGCGAAGATGCCGGCTTCTTCCTGGCCGATGCGCGACGCGTGCGGCAGGTGGCATTCAATCTTCTTTCCAACGCGTTCAAGTTCACGCCCAAGGGCGGCACCATCATCCTGGGCGGCCGCATCGAGGGCGAAGACGTGCAGCTCTGGGTCAAGGACGACGGCCCCGGCATGGATCCGGAGATGCGCGCCCGCGCCTTCGAGAGCTTCTCGGCGAAATCGACCGCCGGTCAGCGCGGCGGCGCCGGCCTCGGCCTCGCGCTCGTCAACCGCTTCATCGAACTGCACGACGGCTGGGTCGAGATCGATAGCGGCAATGGCAAGAAGGGCAAGGAAGCCGTCGGCACCCTGGTGCGCTGCCACTTCCCGCGCCGCATCCACGACAATCCCCCGCCGCTCTCCGAGCGCCAGCGGGAGATGGTGTAGCGTTCCGTAGGGACGCATTTCAGCGGCTTGACCGAAAACACCCGTGCGGATTGGATGGTGTGCCAACAATCATCCGGGTAGCCGCCATGAAGCAGACGTTCACGACGAAGCTGCAGGCCAAAGGGCCGTCGGGGGCATGGACCTACATGCCGATCCCGTTCGACGTGCAAACGGCATTCGGAACGAAGGCGCGGGTTGCGGTAGCGGGAACCATCAACGGCTTCGCATTCCGCAATTCACTAATGCCGGAAGGCGACGGCACACATTCCATGATGGTCAATAAGGACCTTCAGGCGGGCGCCAACGCGCGAGCGGGCGACACGGTCGCTGTCACAATGGAAAAAGACGAGAAGGAGCGAAGCATCGTCACGCCGGACGACTTCGCCAAAGCGCTCGCGAAAAACAAGAAGGCCGCCGCCACGTTTGCCGTCCTCACCCACGCACAAAAAAAGGAATTCATCGACTGGGTTTGCAGCGCAAAACAGCAGGCAACCCGCGACGCTCGCATCATAAAGGCGACAAAAATGCTGGCGGAAGGGTGCAAGCGCGTGCGGTAGTGTCGAGGCCGATTGCGTGCGTTCTGTGCCAAATGCAAGCGGAAGACCCATTGCGCGCAGCAGCAACTACAACCTTCGCGATTGTTGCGGCATTGATCCACCGCCAACATTTCGGATTTTACCAAGCCGCAGCTTTTGACGCGTAGGCAGAAGGTCCGGGACGGACGAAAATGCACGTCCTGTCGTCGAAACTTCAAAGAGCAGACGTAGCGCTTGGGCCGGCTCGAAAAACACCGGCAATGGAATGATCGGAAAAACGGACAAGAAACGAGAAGCGCGCCGCGAGATGCGTCGCCGTCAGTTGGTCAACGGACGCTTGGTGGCCGAAGACGGCGTCACCTATATCGAATGCACCATTCTCGACACCTCGGCATCGGGGGCACAAATCCGCATCGGACAAGGCCGCACGATTCCGGACAATGCCCGCCTGATCAATGTCCGCGACCGTACCGCGCACGACTTCACCATCGTGTGGCAGCGCGACGGACGCGTCGGACTGCGCTTCGTGCACACCTACCCCTTAAGTAGCAACATGCCCGCGCAACTCGGATACCTGCGCAAGCACTGGCTCGACTGCGCCTGCCGGTAGCTTCGCGATCGCATCAAATATACCAAAGGCGGAATCGCAAAATTCCGCCTTCAGCCTCAAGCCCGCCGCCGCCTCCGGAGGCCGTGGTCAAACGGCGATCGACAGGCGCATTGGTCTCATTCTGCGGAGTGCTCACCACAACCGGCCGCCTTGCGATGCGGCCAGTGCCCCTTGGGCGACCGGACTTACGCATCCTCGCGGAGGTCGTGTCTGTTGCAGCGCGTGCGGGCGCGATACTCCTGTATTTGCGCAGATCGTGCAGGCCGAAGCCGAAGATAGTTCTCCATTGTCAAACACCGTGACTGACGTGGGTACGCGATGCCAACAATTCAAGAGAGTGCGACAATCGCTGCGTTCTTAAGCGCGCGACGCAGCCGCAATAATTTCCGGAAGATGGACGAATGAAACGCGTTCATCGAGATGAACGGAATTGGTGAACGCGGAGGGGCAGCGCGGAGACGCATACGCTGTTCTTTTCTGCCCTCCACGGGCGCAAAGCTTATTGCGTTGGCACTAAGACCGTGGGGGGAAGTCCGCAGCGAAGCGCGGAAAGGAGGGGCTTATTCTGCGCGACGTGATCCCCCCTTCGTCATCCGCCGCTTACGCGTCGGCTGACACTTCCCCCCGCGTTCTACGTGCGAGCTGAGAAAACCTTGCGCCCGCGTGGGGCAGAAAAGGAAGGCGCGTCCGGAATGACAGATAGAGCGCAGAGGTGAAAAGGTGGATGGCCGGGTCGAACGCCCGGCCATGACGAGAGGGGATTGGCGAACGAAGGGGGATGCGCGAAGGTTTCTTCCTTGTCATTCCCGGCCGAGCCAAGGCGCGTAGCGTCATGCGAAGGGAAGAGAACCTTCAGCGGCACCATACCAGTCCATCGACGATGGAAATCGTATTCCTGCGATCTCGCTGATACATAAAGAAGAACCGGCACGCCGGCCGCATTGGTCTTGCGCAAGACCAATTATTTGACGCGTGACCGATTTCGGCTCGCCTTACGATTGCGTATGATGCGAACGACGCAAGCGGGAGCAATGTGATGCGGGTATCGTTTGCAATTGCGTGCGCTGCACTGGTTGTCTGCGGCCCGAGTTCGTCGGCCTCGACGCGCACGCCAATCCACTTCATCTATTCCAATCCCAACGCGACCTACGCGGAGTTTCAGAGCGACCGCGATACCTGCCATCGCCAAGCGGCCAAGCCGCGCTGGGAACCCCTCGGCATTGCCGGCTGGCATCCGGTCGATAGGCCGAGCTCAACCAAGTTTTTGAACTGCATGGCCGAGAAAGGATACACGCTGGCGAAAAACGGCTGGGATACCGGCGTGCTTTGGACGTTGCCCTATGTTCCGAACAACTGGCACGGAGCGGGATGGCACGTGATCGAGCCCGGCGGCTTGATCACATCAGGTCCCTACCCCAGCAAAAGCGCATGCGACGACGCCAAGCCTTCCGGCTCACACGCCCTGAGCTGCGCTTGGCTCGATCACTATCCGGCGCCGCATTGAAGAACGGAACATAACCGCATCTACCTTCACAGGGGGCATCTTGGATAGACGTGTCATGATCTCCGGCTGCGCGACCGCAGCCTTGTTTGCAGCGGGCGCAGCGGCCCAAATCGTACAGTTGAACCCGTTATCGAGAACGACCGGTGTTCCGCACGACGCTATCGCCGCCGCCAAAGCGTGGCTGGACGTGATCGACGCCGACAAGCCCGATCTTGCCTGGAGCCAGGCCGGTGCGTTTTTCCAATCCTCCATCACGACAAAGGATTGGATTGAGCGGGTTGACGAGCTTCATCGCAAATTTGGTCACGTACGGGCTCGCTCGTTCGTGTCTGCCGACGCCGCGACCGAAATGCCCGACGCGCCGTCCGGCCGCTACTGGGTCCTGCACTTCAGTACTCTGGGCTATCGACGCGGGATCAATGAGACCGTAACCGTCCAGCAGCTCGATGATGGCTGGAAAGTTGCAGGCTTCTTCGC
>JAHFQC010000006.1:0-113624 GCA_023259375.1 Alphaproteobacteria bacterium | reverse complement strand
CTCGAAACTCCCGCGCAATTCGCATTCGCGGCGTCGGCGCCCTTCCGATGCGTTGGAAGTAGCGTCCATCAATCTGGCGCCACGAAGAGATTATCTCCCCCTGGCGGGAGAGATAACTACATGTTCTTGATCGGCACCGACATATCGCCGAGCCGTTCGGTGGGGACTTTCTTGCCTTCGGCGATCAGCTTGCGGCCGACCAGATACTCCGGCGCCATGTTCACTGCTTCCACTGCCGCCACGGCGCCGTCGCGCAAGTGGAACACCGCGAACTTGCGGGCCTTGGGATCGCCACGCACGACCTGTACGTCGTCCGGCCGCGTCAGCCCTGCGATCTGAAGCTTAAGGTCGAACTGATCCGACCAGAACCACGGCACTTCGTTGTAGGCGCGCGGCTTGCCCGCCATCGCCGCCGCCGCGATCTTGGCCTGATCGATCGCGTTCTGCACGCTCTCCAAACGCAGCCAGCCGCCGTCCCGACCTTCATGCCAGGAGCAATCGCCCGCTGCATAAACGTTCGGATCGGAGGTGCGCGCGTTCTTGTCGACCACGATGCCGTTCTTGCATTCGATCCCGGCGTCGGAGGCAATCTCGACATTCGGCAGCACACCGATACCAACCAGCACGACATCGGCCGGATACGACTTGCCGCCCGCACGCACCGCCGTCACCGCATCCTCGCCGTCAAAGCCTTCAACGCCGGTGCCGGTCACGATGGTCACGCCCGCGGCGCGATGCGCGCCTTCGAAGAAATCCGAAACGGTTTTCGAGACGGCGCGCGCCATGACGCGCTCCAACGCCTCGAACACCGTCACCTCGAGTCCGTGCTTGGCCGCCACTGCCGCCACTTCGAGCCCGATGAAACCGCCGCCGATCACCGCGAGCTTCCTGCCCTTGACGATTTCGGGCTGCAGCCCGTCGACGTCGGCGATGCTGCGCAGATAGTGGATGCCTTTCAGCCCGGCGCCCGCGCACTTGATTGGCCGGATGCGTGTGCCGGTCGCGATCAGAAGCTGGTCGTATGTCAGCACCCGCCCGTCGCTCAGCGTCACCGTCTTGGCGGCGCGGTCGATGGCGTTGGCACTGGCAGTCAGGATCAGCTCGCACCCGGCTTCTGCGTAGGCGTGCTCGGGCTTGAGGAACAGCCGTTCGCGCGCGAACGTGCCCATGAGATAGGCCTTGGACAGCGGCGGACGCTGATACGGCACAAAGGCCTCGTCCCCCACCATGGTGATCGGCCCGGTGAAACCCTCGCTCCTGAGGCTGACGACCGCTTGGGCGCCCGCCTGTCCTGCTCCGAGAATGACGATATTGCTCATGGCCGCCGGGTACCACGCCCGCCCCTGCCCTGCAATCTTTCTAGAATTGGTCTCGTTGAGGCGCCCGCGCTGCCGGGTTAAAAGCCTTGGAAATGACCCAGGATTTGCCCTTTACCGCCCGCTTCGACCTGCCCGACCTCAGCGCCACCGCTGCCCTCGGCGCCCGCATCGCGTCCGGCCTTGAGGTCGGCGATCTGGTGACCCTGGAGGGTGACCTCGGCGCCGGCAAGACGGAACTGGCGCGCGGTATCCTCACCGCCTTGGGCCTCACCGGCCCGATGCCGAGCCCGACCTTTACGCTGGTTCAGGTCTATGAGGCGCCGCGCCTCGTGGTCCACCATTACGACCTCTACCGCCTCGAAGACCCGCGCGAACTCGCGGAACTGGGTCTGGACGAGGCGCTCGAGCAAGGTGCCGCTCTCGTGGAGTGGCCGGACCGCGCCGGCGGGCTGCTGCCCGAGGACGCTCTTAGTGTTTCGTTGACCATGTCGGATGCTCAATACCGCCACGCCGTACTCACCGGGCCGGCGCGCTGGGATTCCGTTTTCCGGGGGTAAATGTCCGTGTCTGATCGTTCCTTCGAAGATTTTCTCCGCAACGCCGGCTGGGCCGACGCCGAACGCATTCCGCTGACCGGCGATGCCTCCACCCGCCGCTATATCCGGCTGCGCCGGGGCGATCAGACCGCGCTTCTGATGGACCAGCCCCAAGGCGCCGAAGCCCCCACGGCTGCCGCGAACGCCACACCAGAGGAGCGCAAGGCCCTCGGCTACAACGCCGTCGCGCGTCTCGCCGGCGCCGACTGCGGCCGCTTCGTGGCGGCTGCGAATTACCTCCATAGCCTCGGCCTCAGTGCGCCCGAGATCTACGACGCCGATGCGCCGAACGGCTATGTGCTGATGGAAGACCTCGGCGCCGATCTGTTTACCGACTCCCTGGCCAAAGGCGTTTCCGAGCGCGCGCTCTACGAAGGCGCCGCCGAGGTGCTCGCCCGCATTCACGCCCATGCCGCTCCGGCCGTTTTGCCACCCGACAAGCCGCTGCACGCCTACGACGAGACCGCGCTGATGGCGGAAGTGGATTTGCTGACCGAGTGGTTCTTCCCGGTCGGCCTCGGCCGCGCCGCGACCGCAGACGAAATCTCCGAGTTCCATGGCCTATGGCGCGAAGCGCTGGCGCCGGTGCTGGCCACCCGCCCGGTATTTGTGCATCGCGACTATCACGCCCAGAACCTGATGTGGATGCCGGGACGCGATGGCGCCGCTCGCGTAGGGCTGATCGACTTCCAGGATGGTGTCGCCGGGTCACCCGCTTACGACATGATCTCGCTGGTCGAAGATGCCCGTCGCGACGTCTCGGCGGAAACCGGCAAGCTCACCCTGTCGCATTATCTTAACAAAATGCAGGAACAAGGGACCCCAGTCGACGAAGCCGCGTTCGCGCTGGAGATGGCGGTCTACGCGGCGCAGCGCAATACCAAGATTGTCGGCATTTTTGCACGGCTGTTCCGGCGCGACGGCAAGGCCCGCTATCTCGACCTTCTGCCCAGAGTGTGGTCGTATCTGAATAACGATCTTGCGCATCCGGCCTTGTCGGGGCTCAAATCATGGTATGATCGGACGATACCGTTCGCGGCGCGTGGCGTCCCGGACATAGGGAGCAAGAGATGAGTTTACCGACGCGTGCGATGATCATGGCTGCGGGCCTAGGCACCCGCATGAGGCCGTTGACCGACACGCGTCCCAAGCCGCTGGTCGAAGTCGCCGGAAAGGCGCTGATCGATCATGCCATCGACCGGCTGGTTGCAGCCGGTGTCAACACGCTCGTCGTCAATCTCCACTACAAGGCCGAGATGATCAAAGAGCACCTTGCCCATCGCAAGGATGTCGAGATCATCTACTCCGACGAGAGCGACGGCCTCTTGGGCACCGGCGGCGGCGTCGCCCGGGCGCTGCATTACTTCGGCGAGGAGCCGTTCTTCATCCACAACTCGGATACCATCTGGGTCGAAGGCTACGGTTCGGCGCTGGAGCAGATGAAGAAGCGCTGGGACCCGGAAAACATGGACGCGCTGCTCCTGGTCGTGCCGCTGATCAACTCCAAGGGTTATGAAGGCGTCGGCGACTTCATGATGGACTCCCTGGGCCATTTGAGCCGCGTTCCGCCCGGCCGTGTGTCGCCCTTCGCCTTCCCGGGCGTGCAGATCGTCCATCCGCGCCTGTTTGACAATCCACCCGAGGGCGGGTTCTCGACCAACGTGATGTGGGACCGGGCCATCGAAAAAGAGCGCATGTTCGGCATTCGCCTGGATGGCACCTGGATCCATGTCGGTACGCCCCAAGCGGTCGCGGAGGCCGAGGACTATCTCAGCGAACTTGCTCCCGCGGCCTAAGAAGTGCTTCCCTGACCAGGGCGAAGCGGTTTTCGGACAATGAAGCGCGACACGACAGAAATTCCGCGCGGGCGCGCCAAGATCTTCACCATCCCGGCAAGTGTGCCGTTCTCGGCCGCTCTGGCGCGAGGACTGCTGCAGCGCATCGGCACCGACGCGGTGGCGCTCGCCGATGTCACCATCTATCTGCCGACCCGGCGCGCGGCGCGCAGCATCGCCGAGATTTTCGCCCGTGAAGCCGGCGGAGCGGTTCTCCTGCCCGAATTCCGTCCGCTCGGCGATGTCGACGAAGACGAACTGCTGCTGGATACCGGTGCCGAGGCGCTGGATCTGCCGCCGGCGATTGCACCCTTGCGCCGCCGTTTGCTGCTCGCCGCCCTGATCCGGCGCTGGAGCCACGGGCGCGACGGCGGCACCATGACTTTCGGGCAGGCGGCGACGCTGTCGCGCAGTCTGGCGTCGGTGATGGACGAAGTGGAGCGGCAAGGCGCTGACCTCAGCAAACTCGATGATCTCGCCCCCGCCTCGCTCGCCGAACATTGGGCCGAGGTGAAGGATTTTCTCTCCATCATCGACAAGGTGTGGCCGCCGCTGCTCGAACAGGAAGGCGCGATCAATCCCGCCGACCATCGCAATCGCGCGCTGCGGGCGTTGGCCGAACGTCTTGAACAGAACCCGCCCGATCGGCCGATCGTGGCGGCGGGCTCGACCGGCTCCATTCCCGCCACCGCCGACCTGCTCAGCATCATCGCACGCCTGCCGAACGGATATGTGGTGCTGCCCGGACTCGACCGCGATCTCGATGCCGATAGTTGGGAACGGATGGAACCGAACCATCCGCAGTTCTCGCTGAAGCAGCTTCTGGTGCATATGGAGGTCCGCCGCGACGAAGTCGAGGACTGGACCGATGTCGCCGCCTCCGCCGAACGCGAGCGGCTGCTGCGCGAAGTGCTGCGTCCGGCACCGACGACCGATGCGTGGCGGGCGCTGGCCGAAAGCCTCGATCCACCAAACACGGACGGCCTCGCGCTGTTCGAAGCCGCCGATCCGGCCGAAGAAGCGGCGATCATCGCCTTGATGCTGCGCGAAGCATTGGAGACGCCCGAGCGGCGCGCAGCGCTGGTCACCCGCGACCGCGGCTTGGCGCGGCGCGTGACGGCGGAACTGTCGCGCTGGGATATCGCCATCGACGACTCCGCGGGCCGCTCCCTGCCCCGTATGCCGGCTGGTTCGTTCCTGTGCCTGTTGGCCGAAGCCGCCGACGAAGGCTTTGCACCGATCCCGCTTCTGGCGCTATTGAAACATCCGCTGGCGACGCTGGGCATGGAGGCAGGCGAATTCCGCCGCATGGCGCGCGCGCTCGACATCGCCTTGCGCGGCCCACGCCCCGATGCGGGTCTTGCCGGAATATCGAAAGCCTTACGCGAAGCACCGGCCGCCTTGCAGCACTGGTTCGCCAAAGTGGTCGAAACGCTGCTGCTATTCGAAACGGCCTTGGCGACGGCCGAAGCGCCGCTCAACGCGATCCTCAAGGCGTATATCGATGCCGCGGACGCGCTGGCGCCGACCTTGTGGAATGGCTCCGACGGATCGGCGGCGAATGATTTCATCCGCGATCTGGCGGATGCGGCGAGTGATCTACCCGATATCGAAACCGGCTCTTACGCACCGCTCTTGCGCGAGATGATGAACGAAGTGCCGGTGCGGCCGAGTTACGGCAAGCATCCGCGGCTGGCCATTTTGGGACCGCTGGAATCCCGGCTGCAAAGCTTCGATCTCGTGATCCTCGGTGGCTTGAACGAAGGTTCGTGGCCGGCGGCAGCAACCGACGATCCGTGGTTCTCGCGGCCGATGCGGGCGACGCTGGGGCTGGAACAGCCGGAACGCGCCATCGGCCTGTCGGCGCACGATTTCGCGACGCTGGCCGCCGCGCCGCGCGTGGTGCTGACAAGGGCGCAGAAATCCGAAGGCACGCCAATGGTCGCCTCGCGCTGGATCCAGCGCTTGCAGCAATTGACCCGCGGCCTTGGCATCACCGAGAAACTGGCGCTCGATCCGAAGTACAGCGCGATTGCCGCCCGCCTTGCCGATCCCGGTACGCCGCAGCCAGAACGGCCGCCCTATCCCAAGCCGCCGGTGGCGGTGCGGCCACGCGAGATGTCGGTCACTGATGTCGAACGCTGGGTGCGCGATCCTTATACAATCTACGCCAAGAAAATCCTGCGCCTGCGCCCGCTCGATCCGCAGGACGCCGATATCGGATATCTCGAACGCGGCTCGGCGTTTCACGCCGTGCTTGAGCGCTTCGTGCGCCGTCATGCCGAAACGCCTTCCGGCGACAAGATCGCCGGGATTGTCGACGAAGTGTTCGAGGAAATGGCATTGCCGCGCGCCGTAACGGCAGTATGGCGGCCGCGGTTCCTGCGCGCAGCGGAATGGTTCGTCGATCTCGAAACTCAACGCCGTCCGCTGATTGCCGAGAGCTTCCTGGAAGTACGCGGCGCGCTCGATTTCTCCGTTGGCGCCGGCGTGTTCAAACTGCATGGCATCGCCGACCGGATCGACCGTTTGAAGGCAGGCGGCGCGGCGATCATCGATTACAAGACCGGCACGCCGCCAAGCGGCGATCAGGTGAAAGTTCTGCTGTCGCCGCAATTGCCGCTTGAAGGCGCGATCCTGACGGCGGGCGGCTTTGCGGGAGTGCCCGCGATGGCGCCGTCCGAATTCTCCTATATCCAGATCAGCGGCGCCGCCGATCCGGGCAAAGTGAAGGCCGTCAAAGCCGATGCGGTGGAACTCTCCACAGCCGCGCTCGACCGGCTGAAAGGGCGCGTGGCCCTGTTCGATCTCGCCGACACCGGATACGAATCCCGCGTCGCGCCGGTGCATCTCGATACCGAAGGCGATTACGATCATCTGGCGCGCGTGCGCGAATGGTCGATGAGCGGATGGAGCGGGGAATGAACGCATCCGATCCGCGCGTCTCCGCCTGGGTTGCCGCCAATGCCGGCGCCGGCAAGACCTACACCCTCGCCAATCGCGTGACGCGTTTGCTGCTCGCGGGCGCGCCGCCGGAACGCATTCTGTGTCTCACCTATACCAAGGCCGCGGCGGCCGAAATGGCGGGTCGGCTGTTCACGCAACTCGGCGAATGGTCGATGCTGTCGGACTCCGCGCTGGCCGAGAAGATCACCAAGGTCGGCGCCGATCCCGGCGGCAAAGAACAGTTGCGGGAAGCGCGGCGGTTGTTTGCGAAAGCGCTCGAAACTCCGGGCGGATTGAAAATCCAGACCATCCACGCCTTCTGCCAATACGTGCTCAAGCGCTTTCCGCTCGAAGCGGGCGTACCCCCGGCCTTCGATGTGCTCGACGACCGTTCGGCAGCGGACCTGATGGCGGCGGCGCGCGCGCGGGTGTTCGAACGCGCCGGGACCGGCGACGATGCACTTGAGGCCGCCATCGCTCACCTTGTCACCCATGTCAGCGACAACAAACTCGATCAGCTTCTGCGCTGCGCCTTGGGCGCCGACCGCGGCAGGCTGGATGCGTTTTTTGCGAACGCGGGAGACGATGAGTGGGGGCCATTGCTCAGGGCTGCGCACGGCGCCGGGCCGGACGACTCCATCGATACGATCACCGGTGACTTCTGCAAGGTCCTCAAGGACGAAGAGGAAAAGCTGAAGGCATCCATCGCTTGGCTTGCCGGTGGCACCAAGGGCGATCAGGACCGCAGCGCGGCGTTGGCGGCGGCGAAGGAATTGCTCAGCGAACTGGAACAGTTCGACGGTCTCTGCGGCGTACTGCTGACGTCGGAAGGCGCGCTGCGCAAAGTGCTGGCGACCAAGAAACTGATGGACGCGCGGCCCGATCTCGGCGAATGGCTGGCGTCGCTGGGCGAACGCGCGATTGCGGCCAAGGCCCGGCTTAAAGCGGTGAAAGCCGCCGCTCTGGCCGAAGCGGCACTGACCGTGATCCACGCGGTGCGCGACGTCTATGCCGCTGAGAAACGCGCGCGCAACCGGCTCGACTATGACGACCTGATTGTGCGGACGCATGGGCTGCTTCATGCGCATGGTTCCGCCTGGGTGCAGTACAAACTCGACAACGGCATCGACCATGTCCTGATCGACGAGGCGCAAGACACGTCGGGCCTGCAATGGGACATCGTGCAGAAGCTGACCGAAGAGTTCTTCGCCGGTGAAGGCGCCGAGCGCGGCGAGCGTACCCTGTTTGCGGTGGGCGACGAGAAACAGTCGATCTTCAGCTTCCAGGGCGCCGATCCGAAGCAGTTCGAAGTGCGGCGGCAGTTCTTTGCCAAGCGCGCCGCCGACGGCCAGCGCGAATTCCTTTACCAGCCGCTGCAGGATTCCTGGCGCTCGGCACCAGAGGTGCTGAAGTTCGTCGATGCCACCTTTGCCGCCGATGACGCCCGCGATGGGCTCACTTCGTCGGGAGCGCCCATCCTGCACAATGCCCTCAAGACCGATCTCAAGGGCTGCGTCGAGTTCTGGCCGCCGGTGACGCCGGACGATGTCCCGGCGCGCGATCCCTGGGACCTGCGCCCCGTCGACATGCCGCGCGAAACCAGTCCGGTGGCGCGCCTCGCCGAACAGATCGCCGACCGCATCAAAGGCTGGCTGACAACGCACGCCGCCCTGCCCGGCCACACCGACGCAATCCAGCCGGGCGACATCATGATCCTGTTGCCGCGGCGCGAACCGTTCGGCAGCGAGATCATCCGGCGTCTGAAAGAACGCGGCGTGCCGGTCGCGGGCGCCGACCGCATCGTGCTGACGGAGCAGATTGCGGTAATGGATCTGATCGCCCTCGGCCGCTTCGCGCTGTTGCCGGAAGACGATCTGAACCTTGCCTGTTTGTTGCGCTCGCCGCTGGTCGGCCTCAGTGAAGAGCAACTGTACGAACTGGCCCAGCCGCGCAAAGGCACGCTGTGGGACGAACTCGCAAGCCGCAGCGGCGACTTCGGCGAGGCGCATGCGCTGCTCAGCGATGCGCGGGCGCGGGCGGACTTCATGCCGCCGTTCGAGTACTTCGCCCATACCCTGATCGCCGGACGCAAGAAGCTCTTGAAGAGGCTCGGCACCGAAGCCAATGACGCCATCGACGAGTTCCTGGCGCTGGCGCTGCAATACGAGAACCAGTACACGCCGTCGCTGGAAGGTTTTCTCACCTGGATCGAACGCGGCGGCGCCCAAGTGAAGCGCGACATGGAACGCGGGCGCAATGAAGTCCGCGTGATGACGGTGCATGGCGCCAAAGGCCTCGAGGCCGACATCGTCATCCTGCCCGACACCACCCGTCTGCCCAACGACGCCACCGCCAACGGCCAGATGCTGTACACGGATGACGCCGTGCTGTTCCCGGTGTCCAAAGACATCGCGCCCGAAGCCGTCAAAGCCGCCAAGGATGCCGCCAATGAGGCGGTGCTGAAGGAATATCGCCGCCTTCTGTACGTGGCCCTGACGAGAGCCAAAGAACGGCTTGTCATCTGCGGCTTCGAAAACAAGAAAGGCACCAAACCCGGGAGCTGGCACACGCTGGCCGAACGCGCCGCCGAAGCGCTGGGGATCGCGCGCGAAGACGGCTCGCGTGTTTTCGGTGAAGCCGCCCTTTCTCATGTCGGTGCCAAAGCCGCGACGGAGGCGCCCGATACCGTTCTGCCTTCGTGGGCGACGGCACCAGCAAAAGCCGAGCAACCGGCACCATGGCTGATCCGCCCCTCGGACGCGGCGGGCATGGACGAACCGGCCAAACGCTCGCCCTTGATCGGCGAAATGCCCAAACGGCGCGGCCTTCTGGTGCACGCCATGCTGGCGCGCCTGCCCGATATCGCCGAACGCGATCGCGCCGCGATTGCCAAACGTTTTCTCGCCGCCCGCGAGGTCGATCCGGCAGAAGCCGAGCTGCTGGTCGCACAAACCCTCGCCGTGATCAGCGACGCCGCGTTTGCCAAGGCCTTCGCACCCGGCAGCCGCGCCGAAGTCTCTTTGGTTGCCGATTTGCCGGAGATCGGCCCTGCCGCGCGCGTCCATGGCCGCGTCGACAGGCTTGCCGTGACGGAAGATGAAGTGCTGATCGTCGACTTCAAGACCGGCAAGCGTGAGAGCGACGTCCCGCGGCTCTACGCAACCCAGATGGCGCTCTATCGTGCCGCCGCGGCAAGAATATTCCCCGGCCGACGAATCGCCTGCGCCCTGGTCTGGACGGAAGGTCCTGTGCTTGCACCGCTTTCGGACGAACTTCTGGAAGCGGAAACAAGGCGTATCCGTTCTCGCCTTGACCCCGTGGGGGGGGCTACCTAGATATAGCGGGTTGTCTTCGAGGAATAGCGTATGTCTTCGCCGATCAAAGTTACCGATGCGTCGTTCCAATCCGATGTGCTCAGCGCCGGAAAGCCGGTTCTGGTGGACTTTTGGGCGGAATGGTGCGGACCTTGCCGCATGATCGCGCCGGCCCTGGACGAGCTGTCGGCGGAACTTGGCGACAAAGTCACCTTCGCCAAGATCAACATCGACGAGAACCCCACCACGCCGCAGAAGTATGGCGTGCGCGGCATCCCGACCATGATGATCTTCAGCCAGGGCCAAGTGGCCGCGACGAAAGTCGGCGCCCTGCCCAAGTCGAAGATCAAGGAATGGATCGAAAGCTCGATCTAGTCTCCTGATACCTTCTCCTGCGGACCGGCGGGCGCCGCTTTGGTCGGCGCGTGCCAGATCAGCGGGCTCGGTCCGTACTGGTTCGTACCGGCTTCGCCGCGGCGCAAGTACAGCTCGATGAAGGCCCACAGCGAGACCATCCCCAAGAACATCGTGACGATCAGCAGCCAGCCGGGAAGCACCGGCGGCGCGCTGGTCGATCCGGTGATCATGCCGAGGCGGTAGAGCGCGAGATACTCGGCGACATAGGGTGTGAGCCACATCAGGACCAGCCAGCCGGCGCTCTTGCCGCGATCGTGCAGCCGCTTGAGCGTGATCGCCAGTCCGACCCACAACATCGTCAGATCAAGCGCCGTCGCCGCGAACGCATAGACCGGCGCGCCCGCCGCCGGCCAATAGACGATAAACGAGACGGCGCGGCCCAAGGTCCTCGTATTGTCCGCCGCCGGGAAGAGCGCCCCCTCGATCAGCGGTACCAGGACTGAAACCACCCCATAGATCCACATTCCAAGACGGTCGATCCGTCCGTGCGGACTGAACAGGAATCGGATCGCACCCATACCTCTGCCTCCTCGCGGCGCAGCGAGGATCGCCCAAGAACGAGCCGCCAGCAATGCGGCCGGCGACTTGTCCTCGACGAAATTCCGGGCACGGATCGAATATGCGATCCGTGGTTGCGTAGATCGCTACAATTATTCGGGCTTCGGTACGCAGCCCTTCACCGGCTTTTCCGGATCGCACCAATTCGGCTCGAGCGGATCGGCGCCGTACTTGTTCGCGCCCTTGGTGCCTTTGAGGCAGAACAGGTCGATGAACACCCACAAGCCGATCAGGAACGACAGCCAATGCGCAATGCGGCCCGGCCAGCTGCCGTGATGAATCGCCGCCACGCCCGCCATGAAGCATGGCGTTGCGCCATGCCAAGCGTAACCCATCAGCACCAGCGGCAGGCCCAGATAGACGACCAGCCACCACGCGCTCCGGCCGCGGTCGTGCAGGCGCTTGGCGTAAACGGCCAGCTTCGACCACAGATAAGCGATCCAGATCAGTCCGACGGCGATCATTGCCACAACCGTGACCGTGCCCTTGCAGCCCGGCTTCGGGATCTTGCTCCAATCGACGATCGCGTGACCGTGCTGCGCCTTGAGCGCCGCCGTCGTCGCCGACCAATCCAATCCCAGGCACGCGATCACGACCGAAGCAATGACCGCGACGATAGCGAAAAGCACCCAAAGCCAGATCTTTGCGCGATTGATCCGGCCCGAAAATCCGAACAGGTAATGTCGTGCACTCATGATGTCCCCCATTGCCCAACGTGTAAGCAGCAGCATCATCCTGCTGCAGAGCGACGGGAACGTGACCCTGCGACACATCTGCCCAGATCAAACAAGTGTAAGCGACAGTAAATTTCAACCTGCGGGAATAGCCGACGAGCAGACGCAGTGATCGGTTTTCCAGGCTCGGGGGCAGAACTTGCTCGTGCGCAGTTCCCCCATAGAGCACCACCCACATTAGAACATCTCTATGGAGCCGCTATCTCCTGGGTCTCGCGAATCGTGCTTTTGGCCGCTTCTAGCAATCCCTTAGCGAACCGCCAAATCCACCGCAGTGACGGCAAGGAATGCCCTCGTCTCATGCCCTGTCTCCCCATTTACGATGGCCATAAACTAGTGAAGAAGCCGGGGAATGCTCCCATATTCCCTGAAAGCTTTCTCAGGGAGATCTCCATGATCCGTGCTGTCGCCGCTGCTGCCACTGCCGTCCTGCTCGTCGGAGCAGCTTTTGCCGGGACCGATATGAATTTTCCAACCTTCACCGGCATCAACGTCCATGGCGGCGGCAGTGTCGTACTGCGCCACGGCGCCGTGCAGCGCGTCACTGTGATCAAGGGCGACCTTTCCAAGATCGATCTGCACATCACGGGTAACACGCTTGATATCAGCCCGTGCAAGCGTTGGCTCTCGTGCTGGGGCTCGAATCCGCTCGAAGTGGAAATCGTGTCGCCGAGGATCGACGGCCTCGATATCCACGGCGGCGGCGAGCTCAAAGCCGTCGGCGATTTCCCCCGGCAGCCCTCGTTGCGGGTTGATGTTCATGGCGGCGGCGATCTCGATGCTCGCGCCATTCCGGCCGAGAACGTGAGTGCCAACGTCCACGGCGGTGGCGATGCCTACGTTAATGCCGTCACATCCCTCAACGCGGAAGTCCACGGCGGCGGCGACCTGACTTACGTCGGCAATCCGCCGCGGATTTCCTCCCAGACCCATGGCGGCGGCTCGATCCACAAGGAGTAAAGCTCCGGCCGTCCCGGCCAATCCATCAAGGAGACAATTCATGATCCGCTTTGTTGCCGTCACCACAGCCGCCCTGATGCTGACCGGTGCGGCTTTCGCCGGGAACGACATGCACTTTCCGGCCTTCACGGGCATCAACGCCCATGGCGGCGCCAAGGTCATCCTGCACCACGGCAACGTGCAGCACGTCACCATCGTCAGGGGCGATCTTGCCAAAGCCGATCTGCACGTGTTCGGCAACACGCTCGACATCAGCCCATGCAAGGGCTGGCTCTCGTGCTGGAACACGAAGACGCTCGAAGTCGAAATTGTGTCGCCGAGGATCGACGATATCGAAGCCCATGGCGGCGGCTCGCTCAAAGCCGTCGGCGATTTTCCCAAACAGCCATCGCTCAAAGTCGAAGCCCATGGCGGCGGGGCCATCGACGCGCGCGCCATTCCGGCCGATGCGGTGAACGCCAGCGCGCATGGCGGCGGTGCCATCAAAGTGAAAGCGCAGCAGAGCATCAATGCCGAAGCGCACGGCGGCGGCGCCATTTCCTATGCCGGCAACCCGCCTCACGTCGCGGTTCAGTCGCACGGGGGCGGCGCGATCAGCAGGGAATGAGTTGCGAAGTGAATGGCCACAAATCAGGATGGATCGTAATCGTTAAGCCCATCCGTACCCGGCGATAATAGCAGTTCGATACATCCCACGAGAAAGAGGAGCGCGGCGACCACCATTGCCGCGCTCCATTCATATCCGAAAATGGCAAGCGCGCACGGTGCGGCGAGGTATAGAAAGAGCCACCAACCGCTCTTGTTTCTGTCATGTAAACGTTTGACGCACACAGCCATGAGCGACAGCAGATAGACTGCAGACACGACCAGGCAGAGAAGCAGCCAACCCGTTTGGGGACCAACATCGGCGCGTCTAAAAGCTTCGCTCGAACAATCCTCGATGCATTCATGCCAGTTCACTCCGAGAACCAGCAGGACGCCACTCACGATCAGCCATACCAGTGTGATGGCGAGAAACGGCCACATCTCCGCGCGACCAATGCGGCCGGAAAATCCAAACAGGTACTGCATGACGCCCCTCCACCACTGGGGTGCATCATCGTCCGGAATGGCCGCGCTGAGAAGTCACCCGTTCTCGGCGAGGATCGTTCCGGCGAGATAGAGCGAGCCGCAGATCAGGATACGGGGCGTATCCTCGTCCAGGCGGGCCATGGCGGCGACCTGGAGCATGGCGTCTTCGACATCTTCGGCCGGCGAGGCTTCGAGCCCGGCGTTCCGCGCGCGATCGTACAGCGCACCGGCGCCCAGGCTGTTCTCGTTGCCCGGAATGCTGATGGTCACGACATGGCGCGCCAGACCGCGGAAGGCGGAGAAGAAGCCGATCGAATCCTTGTTCGCCAGCATCCCGGTGATGAGATAAAGCGGTTTTTCGGCCCGCTCTTCGAGATCGGCCATGACGCGCGCGACGGCGCTGGCGCCGTGCGGATTGTGTCCGCCGTCGAGCCATACCTCGGCCCCTTTTGGCGCAATGTCGATCAGCGGACCATGGGTCAGACGCTGCATCCGCGCCGGCCACTCGACCGTGCGCAGGCCTTTTTCGATCGCCGTGTCCTTGACCCAATCGGTGACGCGCAGCGCGGCGATCGCGGTGGCGGCGTTCTCGATCTGGTGACGGCCGACCAAGCGCGGCAGCGGCAGATCCAACAGGCCGTCCATGTCCTGATAAACCATGCGGCCGTGTTCCTGATGGGCGAAGAAATCCTGCCCGAACGCCGTCACCGGCGCGCCCAGCGCATCGGCACGGCGCAGGATGACATCGCGCGGCACATCTTCCTGGGCGCCCACGATCACGCGCGAGCCGCGCTTGATGATGCCCGCCTTCTCCGCCGCAATGCCGGCGATGTCGGAGCCGAGGAATTCGGCGTGGTCGAGCCCGATCGGCGTGATCACCGCCGCACGCGGATGTTCGATCACATTGGTGGCGTCGTACTTGCCGCCAAGACCCACTTCCAGCACCAGCGCATCGGCCTTGTGGCGCGAAAACGCCAGCATTGCCGCCGCCGTGGTGATCTCGAAGAAGGTGATCGGCTGACCATCGTTGACGCGCTCGCATTCCTCAAGAAGCGCGGCGAGTTCGCTTTCGGTGATGAGATCGCCGGCGAGACGGATGCGCTCGTGGAAGAATACCAGATGCGGTGAGGCGTAGACGTGAACCTTGAGGCCTTGCGCTTCCAGCATGGCGCGGCAGAAGGCGCAAGTTGAGCCCTTGCCGTTGGTGCCGGCGACATGGATCACCGGCGGCAGACGCTTTTCGGGATGGTCCAACGCCGCCAGAAGCCGCTGCACGCGGTCGAGCACGAGGTCGATCTTTTTGGGATGCAGCTTCAGCAGACGCTCAAGAATGATGTCGCTGCCGCCCATCAGACTCCGCCCGGAACTCGCGCCACGGTGCCTGCGATCACGCGCGGCGGCATCGGCAGAACGGCATGCGGCTTCGAGCGCTTCATCAAGAGGTGCAGCACTTTCGACAGCGTCGCGCGCAATTCCTTGCGGTTCACCACCATGTCGATCATGCCGTGCTGCAGCAGGTATTCGGCGCGCTGATAGCCCTCGGGAAGCTGTTCGCGCACGGCGTTGGCGGTGACGCGCTGGCCGGCAAATCCGATCAGAGCATTGGGCTCGGCAATGTGGATGTCGCCCAGCATGGCATAGGACGCCGATACGCCGCCCGTGGTCGGGTCGGTGAGCACGACGACATAAGGTAAGCCGGCGTCACGCAGCATGTCGACCGCGATGGTCACACGCGGCATCTGCATCAGGCTCAAGACGCCTTCCTGCATGCGGGCGCCGCCCGAGGCGACGAACAGAATGAAGGCGCGGCTTTCATCGACCGCCGATTGCATCGCATTGACCAGCGCCTCGCCGACACCCATGCCGAGCGAACCGCCCATGAAATCGAACGGCTGCACCGCGACCATCACCGGCAGTCCGTCGAGCGTGCCGCGGGCCGCCGACAGCGCATCGATGCGGCCAGTCTTCTGACGGGCATCGCGCAGGCGGTCGGTGTAACGCTTTTCGTCGCGGAAACGGAGCGGATCGGGCGCCACTTCCGGCGGGATCAATTCCTCGAACGTGTTGTTGTCGAAAACCTGCGTGAAACGCTCGGCGGCGCCGATACGCATGTGATGACCGCATTGCGGGCAGACATAAAGCGCCGCGACCAGATCGCGATGAAAAATCATCTCGCCGCAAGCCGGACATTTGCGCCACAGATTGTCGGGAGTCGCGGACTTAACCGCGCCAATCAGACTTTTGATCCGGGGACGGACGAAATTGGTGAGCCAGCTCATGGGTCTATCCTAACGCAATCCTGGTCGATTCAACCACTTTTACTTTCGTCAGACGCGCGCCCCGTGCACTGCTTCCGCAAGTTCCTTGCAGTACGCGATGGTCGCGTCGACACCGGCGCCGGAGGCGATGCGGTCGACGATGGCGGAACCCACCACCGCTGCATCGGCGAATTTGGCGACGGCCGCGGCCCGTTCCGGGGTCTTGATTCCGAAACCGACGGCGCAAGGAAGCCCGGTTGCGCCCTGCAGTCTAGCCACCGCGGCGTGAACATTATCCTCTTCAAAGCTTTTTGTTCCGGTCACGCCGGTGATCGAAACATAGTAGAGGAAGCCACCGGCCCCATTCAGAATGGTTTTCAGGCGTTCGTCGTTGGTCGTCGGTGTGGCCAATCGGACAATGTCAAGCCCGTGGGAAGCGGCCGGCAGACGCAAAACATCGTCTTCTTCCGGCGGCAGATCGACCGTGATCAGCCCATCGATGCCCGCCTCGACCGCATCCTTGGCAAACAGCGCGGTGCCGTATTTGTGAATCGGGTTGTAGTAACCCATCAGCACGATCGGCGTCTTGGCGTCGGACTTGCGGAACCGGCGCACCAGATCGAGCACCTTGGTCAGCGTCATGCCACCCTTCAGCGCACGCTGCGAAGCGGCCTGAATCGCCGGACCATCGGCCATCGGATCGGAAAACGGAACGCCCAGCTCGATCAGATCGGCGCCCGCGGCGGGGAGCTTCTCCAGCATCTGAGCGGTCACGTCGCCGGACGGATCGCCCGCCGTGATGAACGGAATGAAGGCGGCACGATTGGTTTTCTTCAGCTCTTCGAAACGGGCGGCGATGCGGCTCATATCTTTTCTCCCAGCACGGCCGCGACCGTGTTTGCATCCTTGTCGCCACGGCCCGACAGGCAGGCGACGATCAGCTTGTCTTTTTCCATCTGCTTGGCGACGCGCATCACATGGGCGATGGCATGCGAGGATTCCAGCGCCGGAATGATGCCTTCCAGCTTCGACAGCGCCATGAACGCGTCGACAGCTTCCTTGTCGGTCGCCGAGAAGTATTTCACGCGGCCGGTGTCGCGCAGCCAGGAATGCTCGGGACCGACGCCGGGATAGTCGAGGCCGGCGGAAATCGAATGCGCTTCCAGCACCTGACCGTCGGCGTCCTGCAACAGGTATGAGCGCTGGCCATGCAGCACGCCGGGCTCGCCCTTCGACAGCGTGGCGGCGTGATACGGCGTATCGGTGCCCTTGCCCGCCGCTTCGACGCCGTGAATTTCGACATCGGTATCATCAAGGAAGGGATGGAACATGCCGATGGCGTTCGAACCGCCGCCGACGCAGGCGGTGACGAGATCGGGCAAGCGGCCTTCGCGTTCCTGAATCTGCGCCCGGGTTTCGATGCCGATCACGCTCTGAAAATCGCGCACCATCGCGGGATACGGGTGCGGACCGGCGGCGGTTCCGATCATGTAGAAGGTGTCTTTGACGTTGGCGACCCAATCGCGCATCGCCTCGTTCATGGCGTCTTTCAGCGTGCGCGAGCCGGATTTAACGGCCCGCACTTCGGCGCCGAGCAGCCGCATACGGAAGACGTTGGCCTTCTGGCGCTCGACGTCGACCTCGCCCATATAGACGACGCACGGAAAACCGAAGCGCGCCGCAACGGTCGCCGCCGCGACGCCATGCATCCCGGCGCCGGTCTCGGCGATGATGCGGGTCTTGCCCATACGGCGGGCGAGCAGCACCTGCCCCAGGCAGTTGTTGATCTTGTGCGCGCCGGTGTGGTTGAGGTCTTCGCGCTTCAAATAAATTTTCGGGCCGCCGAGGTGGGCGGTGAGACGCTCGGCGAAATAAAGCGGGCTGGCGCGGCCGACATAGTGCTTGAGCAGGCCGTTCAGTTCTTCGTGAAAGGCGGGATCGGCTTTGGCCGTCTCGTAGGCCTGTTCGAGTTCGAGCACCAGCGGCATCAGCGTTTCGGCGACGAAGCGTCCGCCGTAGCTGCCGAAATGGCCGTCGATGTCCGGACCGGTGCGATAGGAATTGGGTGTATTCACGAGGGAGTACCTCCTCTGGCGGCGGAAACGAAGGCCGCAATGAGATCGGGATCTTTCACGCCCGGCGCGGTCTCGACGCCGGACGACACGTCGACGGCATCAGGAGCACAGGCGGCAATGGCGCGGGCGACATTGTCGGGCTTGAGGCCGCCGGCCAGGAACCACGGGCGAGCGAAGCGCCGCCCCTTGAGAAGCTGCCAATCGAACGCCGCGCCGTGACCGCCGGGAATAGCGCCGGCAGGCGCCTTGGCGTCGAACAGGAACATTTCGGTGAACGGCACGTAGGCGGCCACCGGCACGAAGTCGGACGCTTCGGCAATCGGAAACGCCTTGATCAGCGGCACGCCGAAACGGGCATGGATGGCGGCGACGCGCTCGGCCGTCTCGCGGCCATGGAGCTGGAGGAAATCGGGGCGCACAGCGGCCACCACGGCCGCGATGGCCTCATCGTCCGGATCGCACAACAGCGTCACCAGACGCGCCCTGCCGCGGATGCGCTCGGCCAGCGCCCGGGCCGGCTCGAGGCTGAGGTGGCGCGGCGACTTGGGGTGGAACACCAGACCGCAGAAATCGGCCCTCGCCCGCACGGCCGCATCGGCCGCAGGCGCGGTGTTGATCCCACAGATTTTCACGAGAGGCGCCATATCCCGGCGCTTATCGCCGCCGCGGAACCGGAAATCAAGCGATGCGGGAGGACGGGGGTAAGTGACTGAAAGAAAATTGCTTTCAAGCCCACATGTCATTCCCGGCCGAGCCAGCGAAGCGCAGCAAGGGAAAGGGAACCCAGGTCGCGAAAATTCTCCGATATCGCAGAAAACGACCTGCCCAAACCTGCCCCGTGAGGCTATCGCCAGAACCTGGGCCCCCTTTCCCTTCAGCCGCTACGCGGCTTTCGGCCGGGGGTGACAGTCGAGCTAAAGCCCCAACTCTTCCGCGATCGCCTTGGCGGCTTCGGCGGGGTCGGGGGCGGCGGTGATGGGGCGGCCGATGACCAGAATATCGGCACCGGCTGCGACTGCCTGCTTTGGCGTCATCACTCGTTTTTGATCGCCCACCGCGGCGCCAGCCGGACGGATGCCCGGCACGATGGTGAGAAAGTCCGGCCCGCAGGCGGCGCGGACTGTCGCCAGCTCATGGGCGCTGCAGACCACGCCATCGAGACCGCTCGTTTTGGCGAGCGCCGCCAGGCGTCCGACCTGCTTCGCGGCAGGCGCACGCTGACCGACCGACTCCAGCACAGCGTCATCGAGGCTGGTCAGCACGGTAACGGCGATCAACAGCGGACGCGGGGTCCACGGCGCAATGGCATCGGCCGCGGCCCGCATCATCGCCTCGCCGCCCGACGCATGGACGTTGAACATCGCGACGCCGAGCCCGGCAATCGCCCGCGCAGCGCCTGCCACGGTGTTCGGAATGTCGTGAAATTTGACGTCGGCGAACACCGGCAGACCGATTTCACCGACTCGACGGATCGCATCCGGGCCCAACGCGGTGATGAACTCCAATCCCACCTTCAAACCGCCGACATACGGCTTGACCGATCGCGCTAGCGAAAGCGCGTTATCGAGGTCCGGCGTGTCGAGCGCGACGAAAACAGGATTCGGAAACCGCATCATAACCTTCTGCTGAGTCGTTGAGATACTGGATGAGAATCAGTGATTCATGAGGAATAAATCGACATTGGGAGTCGCGAGTCGGGGCAAGCCGAAACATTAACAACGCACAGCATACTTCTGTGCACGACTCGGTATGTAGTACGAATCACATTTCGTAACAAAACCCTCTCGCGCCGCACGCAAGGCGAAGCGCCACTTCTCCCCAGATCATTCCTGTGCATGAACGGACGCCGGAAATCAAGCATCAAACGACGCGCACGTCATCTTCAAGGCGCAAAAATCCTTGCAGCAGCGATGCTATTAGAGGCGCCATGCGCCAGCGCATTGCGCGGCGTTCATTAAGCGTAAGTCACAACGATACAGATGCGAGAAAAAGATCGGGCAAAGAATCGAATGACCATTGGCGCTTCCAAACCGGATGCGCGCGCGAACGTCCCCGCGGAGCGGAATGCCTCAAATAAATCGATGGTGAAATAACAGAGGCGATGCCGAGCATCACGAGGCGGAGGGTGGCGATACCGAGGCGGAGGTTTTCCCGTTGCGTCGCCCTGCGGCGCACCCCGCTATCCGAAGGTTGAACTGTTCGCAGGCCTCAACACTGCCGGTGGAAACGCAAACGCGCCAACGCGCCCGGCGGTTACACCGAGCGCACCATGGCAATTGTGCGATATCTTACGAAGTGGCGCTGCCGTTGATATTCAGGCGCTCACGCAATTCCTTGCCCGTCCGGAAGAACGGGGCGCGCTTCTCGTCGACCGAGACCGGCTCGCCGGTGCGCGGATTGCGGCCCATGCGAGACGGGCGAACCTTGACCGAAAAGGCCCCAAACCCGCGCAACTCGACGCGGTGCCCATCTGCCAACGCCTTAGTAATCTGATCGAGAACCGTCGAAACGATCCTCTCCACGTCGCGGTGGTATAAATGCGGATAGCGCGCCGTCAGACGTGCAACCAGTTCGGACTTGATCATCCCCTTGCCCCTGACAAGAACGGTGTGGCGGTCAGCGCCACAAGCCGATCCGGCATGGGTTAACCCTGTCAGAGGTTGGCTCGCCCGTCAACAGGAAGCCACTGAAATCCCAGTCCTTTTTAACCGTATTCGCGACATCCCGCGAATCAGGACAGCACCCCGGCAGGGCCTGCGATGGCGTTCCGATAGCCGTCGTCGCGAATTCCCACTCCGATTGCGGTGCCGCCCCAAAATTCCGGTTAATCCATTGTTTTAGATTGGTTTTCTCACCCACATCAGGAAACCTCCGACAAACCGCGTTCCGCCCTGCAAATTGAGACGCCGATGGAGACGGATAACCTCGGGAGCCCGACGCACCCCGCTTTCCGGCCTGCGAAGGCCGCCTCAGAAAGGACCGGCACGATTGTCACACCCCCTCGGGCCCGTCCCTCAAACTGTCAGCCGCGTTGACAGATTCGGAACCTGACGGGCAATCCAAGTTCCCGGCCGTAGCGCAAAATCGCTGGCACCCCGATTGCACAACCATGGTTAGCAGACTGGGGGTTTGCCAATGCACAGCATCTATCTCGTTGCCGCCTCACTTCTCGGCGCAGCCGGCTCCGCCGCGCCGGTGCATGTACCGGAGCCGTCGACACTGCTTCTGCTCGGCCTTCTCCTGCTTGGGGTCCTGCGGACGCGCCCGTAAGTCGAAAGGCGGCGGGCGCCGTTTTTTTGCCGTTCAAGGGGCGGTAGATAGCGACTGAGATCCAAAATCGGCCGCGCCATGCCCAAGCTCGATCGCCGTTCCTTCCTCGCGCACGGAGGAGCGGTTGCCGCCGCCCCGCTAGTGACTGCTGCGGCATCGCCGGCCGCAGCAGTGACGCTGGTTCTCGACGGCAATGACCCGGTGGCATCGGCCCGCCCGGTCCTGCGCGCTGCCCACGCGCTCCAGCAAGCCCTGACCAAGGCCGGATTTGCCGTACAACGCGCTCAGACGCCCGCCCAGGCGGCAGGTCTGTGCATCGTGGGCGTTGGGGCGACCTTTCCGGTCGGCGCTGGAGCTCTCGCCAGCGCCCGTGTGGCGCAGCCGGCGGAGCCCGAAAGCCTGGCGCTGTTCGAGACCAAACTGGCGGGCAAACCGGCCGTGGTGGCGTGCGGCGCCGATGCCCGCGGGCTGACGTATGCCCTTTACGAACTCGCCGACCGGGTGGCGGCCGGAACGGGACTGAAGTTTCCTCAACCGGTGATCGAGAAGCCCGCCAATGCGGTGCGCAGCGTGATGCGCCAATTCACCAGCGAGGCCTACGACAAGCCGTGGTTCTACGACCGCGGCATGTGGGCACCCTATTTCGCCATGCTGGCGGCGAACCGGTTCAACCGCATCGATCTGACCTTCGGGCTCGGCTACGACAAGCTGGAATCCGTCGCCGATCCGTATCTCGTGTTCGCCTATCCGTTCCTCGAGGCGGTGCCGGGCTACGACGTCAATGTCACCAACCTTGCCGATAGCGAACGCGCCCGCAATCTGGCGACGCTGCGCTACATCAGCGATCTCGCGGTCAGCTATGGGCTCGATTTCCAGCTCGGGCTGTGGATGCACGGCTACGAACTCAAGAATACGCCGGATGCAAAATACGTCGTCACCGGCCTCTCGCCGGACAATCACGCCGCGTATTGCCGTGACGCGCTGACGGCGCTGTTGAAGGTGCTGCCGGGGGTGTCGAGCGTCGGCTTGCGCATCCATGGCGAAAGCGGCGTGGCCGAAGGCTCCTACGACTTCTGGAAGACAGTGTTTGCCGGCGTTTCCGGTGCCGGGCGCAAAATCGAAATCGATCTGCACGCCAAAGGCCTCGACAGCCGCATGCTGGCGGACGCGGTGGCGACGGGAATGCCGGTGAACGTGTCGCCGAAGTTCGGCGCCGAGCATATCGGTCTGCCCTATCACCCGGCCGAGATCCGCCCCAGCGAGATTCCGGCGGCGGGCGCCCAAGGCAAAGGCCTGATGACTTTGTCGGAGGGGCAGCGCAGCTTCACCCGCTACGGCAATGCCGATTTCCTCACCGAGGAGCGCAAATACACGGTGCGCACGCGCGTGTTCTACGGCAGCCAGCGCATTCTGGCGTCCGGCGGTGCAGAAGCCGCGGCGGCCTACGGCAAAGCGTTCACGTTCTGCGGCATGACCGGCTTCGACCTGATGGAGCCCCTCACCTATCGCGGCCGGCGCGGCACGGCGGTGCCGGGTACGCGGCGCTCGGGCTATCTGCCGGAGCAGATGGAGCCGCAATACGACTGGCAGAAATACGAGGCGTGGTACCGCGCCTTCGGGCGCATGAGCTTCAATCCGGAAGCGGATGCGGCCACTGTGAGCCGCCCCTTCAAGGACGCCAAGGCGCGGGCGATCGACACCGCATTGGCCGCGGCAAGCCGCATCCTGCCGCTGGAGACCACAATCAGTTCAGTGTCGGCGGCGTGCGATCTCTACTGGCCGGAAATGGACGGCTCGATGCCGATGGCGCGCGAAGCCGAACCGGGCTCGCTGTTCTTCGATACGCCATCACCGAAGACCTTCCAGAACGTCACGCCGCTTGACCCGCAGCTATTCTCCTCCTGCCGCGACTGCGCCGCCGAACTTGTGGGCGAACGCAGCGGCCGCTATTCGCCGCTCGAAGCGGCGCAATGGCTTGATGGTTTTGCCGGTGAGACGGAAGCAGCGCTGAAGGCCGCGGGTGTGCCGAAAAGCGTCGATCATGCGCGCCTGGTGGTGGACGCCGAAATCCAGGCCCTGCTCGGCCGCTTCTATGCCGCCAAGCTGCGCGCCGGTGTGATGATGGCGCTGCACGAGCGCAATAGCGAGCGCAACACCCTTGCCGCCGCGATCGCCGAATACAAGAAGGCGCGCGGGTTCTGGGCCAAGATCGTGACCCGCGCCCATGGCGTCTATGCGCCCGACCTGGCGATCAGCGACCGCTTCACCGAGCGCGGCCAGTGGGCCGACCGGCTGAAGGACATCGACGCCGACATCGCGGCGCTGGACGCACGCTTACCCGCCATCACGGTGGTGACGGACAAACCCGCCGGACTCGCCGCCATCGCCGAAACGCGGGCGCGCGATCCCTTGCCGGTGCAGCATGTGGCGCCTGCGAGTTTCGCCCGCGGCCAAGCGGTGCCGATGGTGGCCGCGGTGCGCGAAGGCCTGACCAAGGCGACGCTGTGGTACCGGCATGTCAACGCGGCCGAACGCTGGGTCGCGGTGGACATGGCCTCCGCCGCCGACGGCTGGCATGCGGAAATTCCGGCGGCGCACACGGATAGTCCGTTCCCGCTGCAATACTATTTCGAATTCCGCGCCGCGCCGCACCGGGCCTGGCTCTACCCCGGCTTCGATGACAGGCTCTTGAACCAGCCGTATATTGTACTGCGGCAGGCGTGAGAGTTCAGGTTTCCATCATGTGGAGCTCCGGGAAGCCCCAACCGTCACCTAGCCACCTCACATAGACTTCGCGCTCCATCTGCCCATTGGCTGGCGGATGAAGCACGTCACGGAAGGCACTGTCCTGGGTAAAATCCGGCATACCGGATATCGTGATTGTGTAATGTACTTTGCGGCCCCACTCGCCAGCCCAGAAGCTCGGTGCCTCCATCGCAGTGACCTTCGGCTCCGACGCCTGACCGAAACACATGTCACCGCTGCCCATATACTGTCGCCCGCGATCGGTGATCTCAAACCAAATAGATTGGTCCGGTGGCGGTGAACTCGAGTGCGGGACTACGGGCCGTTCTACCGGCTTCAGCAGACCGAATTTCACAAACACGTCCGCGGATGCCCGCCGCTGCGATTCAAATCCCTGCGTCCCGACGTAGAGCAATTTTCCCCAATAGTGGAGGTCGTAACAGACTGCCGAAGGCCATCCGCCCGGTGAAAGACGCTGTATGATTTCGCGCACCACATAGGTCGAGGCGTTGGGCGGATCGGCGGGAGGAACCGTTGGCACAGGAGGCGGCGAAGATTCACATGCTGCGACAAGCAACAGCGCCACACCAGCGACGACGCACCGGATTGCACTAGCCATCGCGCCCCTCTTGTTCGAGCGAGCTTCGCACCACCAGAAGCGGTGCGCAACACTCACGCGCCCTGTGCGGCGCCTCTCACACCGATTCCGGCACCGCGGCGGCGATCTTCAGCGTTACGGTTTTGGTCCCGAGCCGCGGGTGCGTGGCGGTGAGGGTCACAGTGCCCGCCGTATCACGCGCCCGGATCCACACCGCGCCGACGCCGCCGAACAGGGCGAACGGATTGTCGCCGATGAGATCGGCCGGGCCAGCGAGCTTCAGCACGATCGCGTCGTTGGCGAACGGACGGACGTTGCCGAACTCGTCGGTGACCTTCAGCACCACGCGGGTAACGTCGGCGCCGTCGGCGGAGAGTTCGGTATCGTCGGCCGTCACCACGAATTCACGATCCACGCCCTGCCCCGACAGCGTGCGCGTGGCTTTCAGTTCGCCGCCGATATAGCCTTCGATCTTCAGATCGCCCCAGTCCCAGCCGATGGTGTTTTTCAGGTCGACCGTGAATGGCGCGTATTTCAGATGCGGGAACTGCTTGCGGTCGGGCTCGACCTCGGCGAACTGCTTCCAGCCTTCGGGGCGTTTCAGGTAAAGCCGTACCCGCTCGCAATTGGACGCGATCATGGCGGTGTCGAAATGCTCGTTGGAGTCGCCGATGGCCCAATGGAACGCCGGTTCGAGCACGATCTCTTTTTCCGGCGCAATCTGCGAACGATAGAACGCCGCCGCCGGCTTGGGCAGGCGGAAAATGTCCATCACGCCGTGATAACAAATGCGGTCGCCGGAGCCGAAATTGTTGTGGGTGTTGTAGTCGAAGGCGCACCAGCCGATGGCGCCGGAATAATGCGGGTCCGACAGCACCGCGTCATGCATGCGGGCGTGGCGGATGAAATGCTCGGTCTGGCGCTCGTTGTTGTCGATCGGCTTGGTCGGGAACATGTGACCGCAGAATTCGGTGTTGAGCTGACGCGGATGGCTCGGCGCCCGCAGCGGCCAACCGAAGTCGTTGATGGTGAAGACGTCTTCGAGGAATTCCGATTTGTAGTTATCGCCGGTGCGGATGCCGCCGGTCTGGCGCGTCGGATCGAGGCTGTGCGCCAGCGCATTGGTGCGGGTATAGAAGTCGTGATCATCCTTGGATTCGTTGATGCGCACGCCCCACAGCACGATTGCCGGATGGTTCCAGTCGCGGGTGATCATGCGCTCGACATTGTCGACCGCGATATCCTTCCAGGCGGCATCGCCGATGTGCTGCCAGCCGGGGATTTCCTCCAGCACCAGCAGGCCGAGCTGATCGCAGGCATCGAGGAAATGCCGCGACTGCGGATAGTGGCTGGTGCGCACGATATTGACGTGCAGTTCGTTCTTCAAAATCCAGGCGTCACGCCGCTGCGCCCGCTTGGCCATCGCCTGCCCCACGAAGGGGAATGTCTGGTGGCGATTGAGGCCGCGCAGCTTGAGGGGCTTGCCGTTCAGCTCGAAGCCGTTTTCCGTGAATTCGGCATGACGGAAACCGAAGCAGCGGGTGTCTTCATCGAGCACCGCGCCGTTTTCGATCAGGCGCACGCGCACCGTGTAGAGCTTGGGCCGGTCGAGATCCCACAGCGTGATCTTGGGCAGCTTGGCGAACGAGACTTTCGTCTCCAGTCCCGCCACCGGCGCGTTGGCCGTCGCCACAACCTTGCTGCCGTCTTCCAAATGCACTTCGAGGGTTTGGCCGGTCTTGCCCCGGTCGGTGAAGCACACGACATCGAGCGCCGGCTTGGTCAGCACCGACTTCGGCCGCACCGCAATGTTGGCGACAAAGCTTTGCGGCACGATGCGCAGCGCGACTTCGCGATAGAGCCCGCCGAAAGTCAGATAATCGATGACATTGCCGAACGGCGGAATGTCGGCGCGCTCGGTGGCATCGACTTCGAGCGACAACTGGTTCTCGCCCGGCTTCACCTGTCCCGTCACTTCGAACGAGAACGGCGTGTAGCCGCCTTTGTATTCGCCCAGCCGCTGGCCGTTGACGTAGGCCGTGGTGGCGGTCATGGCGCCTTCGAAATCAATAAACACACGCTTGCCCGCCGCCGAGGCCGGAACGCGGAATTTGCGCCGGTAGAGCGAGACGAACTCGTAGTCCTTGTCGTCGAAATTGTGCCACGGCAGCGTCTTGTTGGTGTGGGGCACCGTCACGCGCGCCATGGCGGTTTCATCGAAATTCGCTGCGTGGCTGCCCGCCGGTACGGACGGCAGAAAACGCCAGCCGCGATTCATCGGCAGGATGCGTCCCGCCGGAGCGGCAAAACCATCGGCCGCCGCAAATGCCCGCGCCCCCAGCGCCACACCCGCGACGAGCGTCCCCGTCGTCTGCATGAACGTCCGCCGATCCATCTGCGACTCCCTGGCTTATATTTGTATGATAATTGTTAACGCGGGTTGCGGCCGGGCACAAGCATCGCGCCCGCGGCCGCGGGACACAGCGTTGTGAACGGATCGCCCGAGACATTGCCACAAACAAAAAGCCCGGGGATCGCTCCCCGGGCTCTTCGAACGCTTGCGGAAGACGCGACTTACTTGTCGCCTTCGTCTTCTTCCTCTTCCTGGTGCTTGCGCAGGGCGGCACCGAGGATGTCGCCGAGGCTGGCGCCGGCGTCGGAGGAACCGTACTGAGCGACGGCTTCCTTCTCTTCCGTGATTTCGCGCGCCTTGATCGACAGGCTGATGCGGCGACTGGCTTTGTCGATCTGCGTGATCATCGCATCGATCTTGTCGCCGACGCCGAAGCGTTCCGGACGCTGATCGCCACGGTCGCGCGCCAGATCGGAGCGGCGGATGAACGCCCGCGCGCCGCCGTCGAGCTGCACTTCGACACCGCCGTCGTTGACTTCCGTGACCACGACCGTGACCACCGAACCCTTGCGCAGCGGACCGGCCTTTTCGATCGGATCCTGGTCAAGCTGCTTGATGCCGAGGGAGATGCGCTCCTTCTCGATATCCACATCCAAGACCTTCGCCTTGACGACCTGGCCCTTCTGGTACTCCTGCACGGCGACGTCGCCGGCCTTGTCCCAGCTGAGGTCGGAGAGATGGACCATGCCGTCGATCTCGTCGGCAACGCCGACGAACAGGCCGAACTCGGTGATCGACTTGATCTCGCCTTCGACGATGGTTCCCGCGGGATGCTCGGCCACGAACACCTGCCACGGATTGTCCTGGGTCTGCTTCAGGCCCAGCGAAATGCGGCGCTTGTTGGAATCGACTTCCAGCACCTGCACGTCGACTTCCGTGCCGGGGGTGACGATCTTCGACGGGGCGACGTTCTTCTTGACCCACGACATTTCGGAGACGTGGACCAGACCTTCGACGCCCGGCTCCAGCTCCACGAAGGCGCCGTAATCGGTGACGTTGGTGACCTTGCCCTTGAAGCGGACGCCCTGCGGATACTTGACCGCAACGCCTTCCCACGGATCGGTCTGCAGCTGCTTCATGCCGAGGCTGATGCGCTGGGTGTCGTGGTTGATCTTGATGATCTGCACGGTGACGGTCTGGCCAACCGACAGAACTTCGGTCGGGTGCGAGACGCGGCGCCACGCGATATCGGTGACGTGCAACAGGCCGTCGACGCCGCCGAGGTCCACGAACGCACCGTAATCGGTGATGTTCTTTACCACGCCTTCCACACCCTGCTTTTCCTGCAGGCTGGCGACCCGCGACGAACGCTCTTCGGCGCGGCGCTCTTCGAGCACGGCGCGGCGGGACACGACGATATTGCCGCGACGACGGTCCATCTTCAGGATCTGGAACATCTGCGGCTGGTTCATCAGCGGGCCGACATCGCGCATCGGGCGAACGTCGACCTGCGAACCGGGCAGGAACGCCACGGCGCCGTCGAGGTCGACCGTGAAGCCACCCTTGACGCGGCCGAAGATGACGCCCTGAACGCGAGCCTGGTCGTTGAACGCCTTCTCGAGACGGACCCAGCTCTCTTCGCGGCGGGCCTTATCGCGCGACAGGACGGCTTCGCCCATCGCGTTCTCGACGCGCTCGAGATAGACCTCGACTTCATCGCCGACGACGACTTTCGGGGCCATGCCGGGCATGGCGAATTCTTTCAGAGAAACGCGGCCTTCGGTCTTCAGTCCGACGTCGATCACAGCGAAATCGTTCTCGATCGCCACGATCTTGCCCTTGATCACCGAGCCTTCGGCCGGCGACTGGGTAACGAAGCTCTCTTCGAGCATCGCGGCGAAGTCGTCGCGGCTCGGGGATGAGATGGATTCATCTCGGACTTTGGTGATGGAATTCTGATGACGGGCCATGGGTCCTCTGGTTTGGTTCAAACGGGTTTGCCGGCCGGATTGCTCCGGACGGACGTCCATGCAGGCGCGTTCGCCCGCATAGCGGTGATTGAGACTGAAAAGTTCGGGAGGCTGACAGCAGCGTCCGCCGGGTCTCCTTTACCCCTTGGCAGACGAGGCCAGCGCGTTCTCGACCGCTGGAGAAACCAGGGCGAGGGCTGCCGCGAACGCGGCGTCTATATCCAAATTGGAGGTGTCGAGCAACAGGGCGTCATCGGCCGGCTTCAAGGGCGCCACCGCCCGGGTCCGGTCGCGCGTGTCCCGCTCCTGGATTTCGGCCAAAAGGCGAGCTTCGTCAGGGGGATCGCCGGGGTTGGCGGCGCAGAGCTCGAGCCAGCGTCGATGGGCCCGGACCGCGGCCGAGGCGTCGACGAACAGCTTCACGGTGGCATCCGGACACACGACCGTGCCGATATCGCGCCCGTCGATTACCGTGCCGGGGGGCAGTTTGGCGAAGGTGCGCTGGTAGTCGAGCAACGCCTGGCGGACGGCCGGATGGGCCGAAACGATCGACGCCAGCATGCCGACCGCGGCGGTACGGATGGCCGGATCGTCGGCACGGCGGTGGTCGATATGGCGGGCGGCTTCGACGGCGTCGGCTTCCTTTTTGGGATCGCCATGCGCCTCGGCCACCCCCAGCCCGACGAGGCGGTAGAGCGCCCCCGAGTCGAGATGATGAAACCCGAAATGGCTCGCCAGCGTCTTGGCCAGCGTCCCCTTCCCCGATGCCGCGGGTCCGTCAACGGCGATGATGATGGTCATGTCCGATCCTGCGCGCCATTGTCAGATGGCAGCACCGGAAATACGACAGACGATGACGTAAGGCCAGATGGATTTCAGATGGGCCGAGGCGAATAGCTATCACTTCCCTTCGGAAAATTCCTTGAACAGCGCCGGATCGGTTTCTTCCAGGACCGTTATGCCGTGCAGGTGGTTGGCGGAGACCCAGGGCAGCCAGAAGCGGTGGCCGCCGACGCCGCGGCCGTGCCAGCCGGGGCCCATGCTCCAGTGCTCCTGCTGCCAGCCCGGTCCCTTCATGTCGTAGAGACGGCCCGGCAGCGCCACCATCGACTTGGTGTCGTGCAACAGCACGCGCGCGACGTCGCGATAATGTGTATCGCCGGTGAGGCGATAGAGCTTGGCATAGGACGGCACCGCCCAATCGAGATACTCGTCGGCGCCGCCGGCGGAGAGCGCCGTAATGCCCTGCAAGCCGACGGTCGGAACGCCCTTCTTCCAGTGCAGGTCGGCGTTATTGGCATCGACCGGCATCGGCAGGTTCCAGATCCAGATCCAGCTCTCGGCAAAATCGCCCGCCGCCTTGGCGCGCTCCAGCCACTTGGCGTCGTGCGTGGCGTCATAGAGGCTGAGATACGCCTCCAGGCTCAACATGCCGGCTTCCTTGTCGGTGATGTTGGGATTGTCGCTGGCGCCGCCGACGAAGAGACCGCGCTGGCCCCAGTTCGCCCACACGAACTCGCCGGCCCGAAGCGCCGCGTCCTGGTATTTCGGATCCTTGGTGATGGCGCTCATCAGCACCAGCAACGGCACCGGCGCGTAGCTGGCGGTTCCGCTCGGCTCGGCGACGGCATTGCTGCCGCGCTCCCAACGCCGCGGGAACGAGCCATCGGGGCGCTGCTGCTGGATCAGCCAATCGGAATAATTCTTCACCCAGGCGAGCCATTCAGGATGATCGCGGCCGAGCGCCTTTTCCCGCGCATAGGCCTGCATCAAGACGCGCATGTCTTCGGTGGCGTTGCGCAGGTACGGCGACAGCCAGACGTGATCCCACACCTTGCCGGTGGCGAGATCGTAGCCGGTGCCCTGCAAGGGAACGGTCGGCAGCGCTTCGATCATCGATTTGATGATGGCAAGGCCGGTGGCGCGCATCTTCTGGCCGCGCGCGCTGGGATCGCGGTCGCCTTCGCGCAGCAACTGGTCGGCGCATTCGAGGTTCTTGCTGACGAACCCCATGCCGATCATGGTCCAGTTCCACTGCAGCGTGTCGACCATTGTCGAAAGCACGAACGGAATGCCGGTGCGGCCGTTGATGGTGGCGGAGTTCGCCTGCAAATGGTCGAGCAGAACGGTGCGCACCTGAGCGACATCAATCGGCGTCACCGGCGGCTTCAGTGTCTGCCACGCCCAGCGCCAGGCATTGCGCGACATCTGCGGGAACGACCCGTCGTGGGCGATGCGGAACGCGACCTGATAGTGGTGATCGACACCGCGCGCGATCGGATGATAGCGCCACACCGGCGACGGCGCCGACATCATCGGCTTGCCCGGCAGCGGCGGCCCGAACATGGCAACATTACCGGGGAAATCGAAACCGAACTGGACCGGACCGTCCTCGACCTGTTTCGCGCCCAAGGAGCCGAATTGCAGACGGGCATCGGTCACGACCGGCGTCGCCATCGTGGTATCCGCCATGGTCGTGTCGCCGCGCGGCGAAGGATCGAGAATCGAAACCGACCAGCCGCCGGCGAAGGACATCGCGAACAGCGGCGCCGGCAGCATGTCCTCGCGGACGACCAGACGATGGGCGGAGAAATTGAAGGTGCCGCCGGGCGAGCGGGGGCCGTCGAAGGTCGGGTCGGCATAAAGGATGCCCGGCGCCAGGAACTTCATGTCGTTCCAGCCGACGCCGCGATCGACATCGAAGGTGATGGAAGAGGCAAATCCGCCCTGCCCGTCGGCCATCACCTGGACTTGCCGCGACACCGTCACGACATCGCCGTGCATCGTCCAGAGGTCGCGGATGTGGAACAGCGCGCGGCCGTGCTCTTTGAGATCGGCTTCGGCGACCACACCGTCCGGCGTGCGTTTCAGAGTCTTGTAGCCCGCCGCCAGCGACTGGGGCACTTGCCCATCGTGCAGGACTTCGACACGTGCGGGCTGGGCTTGCGCGATGCGCGGCGTTCCGTCGATCCGCAGCCCCCAGTCGCCCGAGGCATTGCGCACGAAGGCGACGCCGGGACCACCCTCGACACGGCCTAATTCCAGCGGAGGCGCCGCCTGCGCGGCCATGCCGAACAGACAGAAGACAACCAGAGCCTTGCCGAACATGTCGTGCGCCTCCAATGCCGTGAGGCCTGACATACTCGCTTTCACGACCACCGCCTACGCTTGCGTTGGTCGCACATCGCAGTGGTTGTAGGCTCTAGTTCACCGCGCTTTCGGACGGAAAACCGGGCCCGCCGAAAACGCTGGCGCTATCGGCTCCTGAAAGCGCTCTATGGCTCCGGCTTCAGGTGATGCTTCTTGCCGACTTCCTCGCTCTTGGAAGCGATCCAGTCCATCAGCGCGAAGAACACGCCGGAGGCGAGAAATGTCATATGCAGGCTGATCAGCCACGTGAGCTTTTTGGGATCGAGTTCGGCGCCGGTCTTGGCCAGCTCCATGAACGCCCGCAGCAGCGAGATCACCGAGATCGCCACGATCGAGCCGATCAGCTTCATCTTGAGGCCGGAGAAATCGAGCGTGCCCATCCAGGCAGGACGGTCGACATTGTCGTGGGTGTCGATCTTGGAGACGAAATTCTCGTAGCCGGAAAACACCACGATGATGACGAGGTTCGCCGCCAGCGACAGGTCGATCAGCGACAGCACCATCAGGATCACGGATTCGGGATCGAGCGCGAAATGCACGATCAGGGATTCGTACAGTTCGTAGCAGAAGCTGCCGAGCAGCATCACCAGCGCCAACACGAGACCGATATAGAACGGCGCCACCAGCCAGCGGGCCCCGAACAGGAAACTCTCCAGCAGATACTCCAGCCCCTTGCGCTCGCGCATCCCTATCTCCACCTAAAGCTTTGACTCAGAATTCGTGTGATTTCCCCTTTCGTCATGGTCGCCCTTGAGGCGGCCATCCAGTCTTCGAACCAAAAAACTCTGGATGGCCGGGTCGGGCCCGGCCATGACGAAGTAGGAGCAAAAGAACTATCGGTTCACCCCGCCGCGAACACCGCGCCGAGGCCGCCCATCAGGTTTTCGAACTCGGGGAAGCTTGTCGCGATCATGGCCGTGTCGTCAACCGTGACCGGGTCTTTCGACGCCAACCCCATGACCAGAAATGCCATGGCGATGCGATGATCCATATGGGTGGTCACCTTGCCGCCGCCGGGCACGCCGTCGGCAAAGCCTTGGACGACCATGCCGTCTTCCAGCTCCTGCACGGTCACACCGTTGACCCTGAGGCCGGCAATGATCGCCGCCAGCCGGTCGCTTTCCTTGACGCGAAGCTCTTCGAGGCCGCGCATGATGGTGTTGCCTTCGGCGAAGGCTGCGGCCACCGAGAGAACCGGGAATTCGTCGATCATGTCGGGGACGCGCTCGGGCGGGACTTCGACGCCCTTGAGGGCCGAAGCGCGCACCTTGATGTCGCCGATCTTCTCGCCGCCCGATTCGCGCTCGTTGACGATCACCAGATCGGCCCCCATCTCCTGCAAGGTCGTGAACAGGCCGGTGCGGCGCGGGTTCAGCAGCACGTCATGGAGCAGGATGTCGGAGCCCGGCACGATCAGCGCCGCCACGATGGCGAACGCCGCCGACGAAGGATCGCGCGGCACCGCCACGCTGATCGCCGTCAATTCCGCCTCGCCGCCGATGGTGATCGCCTCGCCGCCGTCCGCCAGCGGTTCGACCGTGATGTCGGCCCCGAACGCCTTCAGCATCTTCTCGGTATGGTCGCGGGTCAGGGTCTTTTGGGTGATTCGGGAGCGGCCGGGGGCATTGAGCGCGGCCAGCAACATCGCCGATTTCACCTGCGCCGAGGCCATCGGCACCAGATAATCGGCCGGCATCGCTTCGACGGCGCCCTTCAGGGTTACCGGCATGAGACCGCCCGGGCGGGCGTCATATTCGGCTCCGTACAATTTTAACGGCTCCAGCACCCGCCCCATCGGCCGTTTGCGCAGCGAGGCGTCGCCCGTAAACACCGCGGTGACCGGGGTGGTGGCCATCGCGCCCATGACAAGGCGCGATCCGGTGCCGGAATTGCCGAAATCGAGCACATCCTCGGGCCGGCGCCAGCCGCCGACGCCCGTACCGGACACTTTCCAGGCTCCCGGGCCTTGTCGCACCACCAGAGCGCCGAAAGCGCGCACCGCTTCGGCGGTGTTGAGGACGTCTTCGGCCTCCAAAAGCCCGGTAATCCGGGTTTCTCCCAGGGCCATGCCGCCCAGAATCAGGGCGCGGTGGGAGATCGATTTGTCGCCCGGGACAGTGACGGCACCCGCCAAAGCCGGCGAGCGGCAGCCTTTCAGGGGGCGGGCAGCGCTGGACATGATGAAATCCTCCGGCTCGTGGGAGAAAAGGCCTAGCCTAACGGCTGGCCGGGTCAAGGGGTTCACCCAGGATTGAGGGGGTGCGGCGTCGGCGACGGCACCCCAGCGCATTTCCCTGAAACGGGCCCTTTACAGACCCCTGCAACCGTGGCAAACGACGCGCCCTTCGGAAAACGAACAGGACTCCGACATTGGTCAAAGCTGATCTTGGTACGAAACGCGTGTGCCCGTCTTGCGGGGCACGGTTCTACGACCTGGGCAAGCGTCCTATCGAGTGCCCGAAATGCAGTTTCGCATTCGAGCCCGAAGCCCTCTACAAACAGCGCCGGCCGCGTCAGCCGGAGGCTGCCGAATCGCAGGTCCCCGCTGGTGAGACCGAGGAAGAGGAAGAGGAAGAAACCGCCGAGCACGACGAGAAGATCGTCGAGCCGGTCGAGGGCGAGCCCGCGATCGATACCGGCGACGACGATGAAGCCGAGGAAGAAGAAACGCCGGAAGAGCCCGAGCATGCCGAAGGCATGAGCGTGGTCGAAGGCGAAGACGCTGCCCTCGAAGAAATCGACGACGAAGACGTCGAGGAAGACGACGACGACGACGGCCTCCTCGAAGAGGTCGAAGAAGACGAAGACGACGTCAGCGGCATTATCGATGCTGACATCGAGAAGGACGAGCGCTAGCTTTTTTGTCGCGCAGCCGAACGGAAAATTGCTTCACAGTTTTCCCGGTTGCGATTAAAGAGGCGTTCCTGATTTGCCTACCCCCCGCCCCCCAGGGCGGGACAGTCTGGATACGGGGCCATAGCTCAGCTGGGAGAGCGCCTGCATGGCATGCAGGAGGTCAGCGGTTCGATCCCGCTTGGCTCCACCAGCCTACGCTGCGCAGCAGCGGAGGCTGCCGCGACGAAGCCCCTTAGGGCGAAGTCGGGCCGGACCTCGGATAGCGCAGCTACGGCTCGGCAAGCCCCCTAACCTCTTACATTTTTGATCTATCGCGACGCTCCGCAGCAGCGGAGGCTGCCGCGACGAAGCCCCTTCAGGCGAAGTCGGGTCGAACCCCGGATAGCGCAGCTACGGCTCGGCAAGCCCCCTCACCTCTTGCAGCTAGATCGCAACCGGCTCCGCTTCGGTTTATTCTGTGGTTGGATGCGGCCGGGGGGCTGACGATGAAATACGTCTACATCCTTCGCAGCTTGGGGGCAGAAGAGCACTTCTACGTTGGGCTCACCGATGACCTTCGCGAACGGCTGAGAAAACACAACGCAGGCGAAGTCCCGCACACTTCGAAATTCCGCCCCTGGGCCGTCAAAACCTATCTCGGATTCGACAATCCCGATCGTGCTGTCGCGTTCGAGCGTTATCTGAAGTCACCGTCCGGCCGCGCTTTCGCCTGCAAGCGCCTTTGACGGATTTTCCTCGCTGCCGTTATTTCCGCTATGGTCTCGACTGAGATTTCTGAGTGTCCCGCCGTGCTGCAACGGAAAAAGCCCCTCACCCGCAAGAAGCCGCTGCGTGCCAAGATGCCGTTACGGGCACAGAAGAAAGCCGTGGGCGGCGATCGCACCACCGAGACGCGCGCCAATGAGATTTCCGATGCGGCCGCGCGCAAGTTGTGGCCGCTGCTGACGACACGCAGCGGACCGCCGTTTGTGCAAAACGAGCGCATCGGACCTTATCGCGCCGATTTCGCCGCATTGCCGGCGCGGCTGGTGCTTCTCATCACCAATGACGACGACCCGGAGCGGCACGATTGGTTCGCCGCGCAGAACTGGCGCGTGTTGTCGTTCGATGTCGAAGCCGTCCTCACCGACACCGATCGCGTGCTCGACGCCGTTGCGGCGGCGTTCACGTTGCGCATCGTCAGAGGCTGACCGAAGCCCCCTGTCGTTGCCCCTGTGCGCGCCGAAAAACGCTGCTACGCACGCATGTTACAACTCGGGCAAGACATCGCGGCAAAGCGCCGCTAATCTTGAGTCGGTAGAGTCTATGTCGCGCTTGATTGCGAGAGGCTGACATCGTGGGTGCATTCATCGACGCCCGGACCGTTCCTTCGGGCACCACCGTCCATGCGGACGTGGCGATTGTCGGCGGCGGCCCCGCCGGCATTACCCTTGCGCTCGCCCTCGCCAACTCCAAGCTGAAAGTCGTGCTGCTCGAAAGCGGCGGCATGACCTTCGATGCCAAGACCCAGTCGCTGTACCAAGGTTCCAAGATCGGCGCGCCTTATGTCACGCTCGAAGCGTCGCGCCTGCGCTATCTTGGCGGCAGTTCCAACCATTGGGGCGGCTGGTGCCGTCCCTTGGATGCGGTCGATTTCGAGGAACGCGACTGGATGCCGTATTCGGGGTGGCCGATCACCAAGGCCGATCTCGACCGCCATTTCGTCAAGGCGCACGAGATGTGCGAAGCCGGCACGCTCTATTACGACGCCGCCGCGAAAATCACCGGCGGGATTGGCAAACCGCTGGCGCTTGGACCGGGCGGCATCACCACGCGCTGGTTCCAGTTCTCCAAGATGCGCAGTTCGGTGCTGCCGACCCATTTCGGCGAGCGCTATGCGGGCGACCTGAAAAAGGTTTCCAGGCTCTCGGTCTATCTGTGGGCCAATGTCACGCGTCTGGGGCTGAACCCGTCCGGCACCTATGTCCGCCAGCTCGACGTTGCGACCCTCGACGGCAGGAAATTCAACGTCAAGGCCAAGGCGTGCGTGCTGGCGGCGGGAGCAATCGAGGTCGCGCGCCTCTTGCTGGCGTCGAATGACATCGTCAAAGCCGGGACCGGCAACGCCCACGACATGGTCGGGCGCTTTTTCGCCGATCATCCCGTTCCCCGCGACAACGCCGTGCTAGTGCTGTTCGGCGGCGAGCCGGCGCCGTTCTATCTCGGCAATCAGACGACGCATGGCGCGATCCTGCGCGCCGGACTGTTCCCGTCGGAAAAATTCCGCCGCGACCACGAAGTGATGGCCTCCTCGATCACCGTCGAAGGCAAGGTCGAACTCGACGCCCTCGGCAAAGCGGCGGTGGCAACGACCGCAAACGCGCTTGGCGTGGACGCCGCGAACGCGTCGTATCATTCGCTCGGCTGCGGCATGGAAGTGACGCCCGATCCCGATCGCCGCTTGACCCTGACCGACGAGCGCGACGCGCTCGGCATGCGGAAACTCAAGCTGCATATGCGCATTGCCAGCCAGGACTTCGACAAATACCGGCTGACGCTGAAGGAACTCGGCCGCCAATTGATCGAATCGCGCATCGGCATGGTGAAGCTGAACCTGCGCACCCGCGACGAATGGTATGCCAGCCTCGACTGGGGCAACCACCACATGGGCACGACGCGGATGAGCGCCGATCCCAAGAACGGCGTCGTCGACGCGAACCTGCGGGTGCACAACGTCGTCAATCTCTACGTCGCCGGCAGCAGCGTGTTTCCCACCTACGGCGCCGCCAATCCGACGGTGAACCTGCTCGCCTTGGTGCTGCGGCTGGCCGAACACCTCAAGGAAGAGCTGCCATGAAGACGGTGTCGCGGCGGCAGACGATTTGGCTCGGAGGCGCTGCCGCGGTGCTGGTGGCGGGTGGCGTCGGCGGACGGATGCTGCTGCGCAAGCGCTACGCGCCGACGCCCTATGACGATCTCATCGCCCTGGTGCACGATCGCGATGCCGCCGCCCAGATCGGCGAAACCGTTCTGGCCGAAGTGGAAGATTTCGAGCCAATTGCGCGCGCCGTGAGCCTGCGTAGTCGCATCGCCGGACGCCCGCTTGCCGTCGCCCTCACCGAGGACGCCGCCAAAGGACGCCTGGTGGAAGGCGGCGGCTGGGTCCTGCCCGAAACGCTGGGCCTCATCTGCGCCCTGGCGGCGAAGGCGGCGGGGTAACCACACAATCTGTCATTCCCGGCTGAGCCAAGGCGCGTAGCGCCAGGCGAAGGAAAGGGAACCCAGTAGCCAGAACTAGTACGCTGTAAGGGATTAGGCACAGCGTTTTTGCTCGTTCTACAAAATCATCTTGCCGGCACATCCTGGGTCCCCTTCCCGTCGCTGCGCTTCGCTTGCTCCGCCGGGGATGACAGTATCTATAAGTTTCCCCTCACCAGCCCTCTCAACGAATTGCCGAGATAGAATTCTCCGGCGAGATCGGCGGGCGTCAGCGGCGCTTCGACGGCGCGGTCTTCGGCGAGGAGTGCGCGGCGCAGGACGCCATCAAGGCAACCCGCGGACAGTGGCGGGGTGAGAAGCCGTCCGTCGCGGGCGACGAAAATGTTGGTGCGAGCGCCCTCCACTACCTCGCCGCGCTCGTTGAGGAAGACAAGTTCATCGATGCCGGGCGGCGGCGCGATGTCGTACGCCTCACGCCAGTTGATCTTGTGGCGGGCGAGCGGATCGCTCGATTGCAGGCGGCGCTCGGCCAGCGCGACTGTCCAAACGTCTTTTGTGGGCGGCAGGCGTGCCGTGGTGCAGGCGATCTCGCCGGTCTCATCGAGCGTCAGACGCAAGCGATGGGCACAGCGATCCTGTGACGGCAAGGCAAGCGCATAGGTCGCCTCGTCCAGCACATCCAACGCGCGGGCGCGGTCGAACGCGAGACCGAAGAAAGCAGCGGAGGCTTGCATGCGATCGAGATGGAGATCGCGCCGCACGAAGCCCTCGTCCGCCGACCAGCGCAGGGTTTCGATCAATTCAAGCGGACGGCGGGCGATGTCGAAATAGCGGGCCTTGAGCAAGGCTTCGGCGTATTCGTCGGCACAGTCGGAATCCTGCACGATACCGCCGCCAATGCCGAGTTCGCCGCGATTGCCCGCAATCGTCAGTGTACGGATCGCGACATTGAACCGGGCCGAGCCGTCGGGCGCGAACCAGCCGATGGCGCCGCAATAGGCCTCGCGCGGCGAGCCTTCCAAAGCGGCAATCGTCTCCATGGCGCGGATCTTCGGCGCCCCGGTAACCGAACCGCAGGGAAACAGCGCGCGGACGATAGCGGGAATATCGATGCCGGGCTTCAGACGGGCGGAGACGGTCGACACCATCTGATGCACCGTCGGATAGGTTTCGATGGCAAAGAGATCGGGCACCGTCACGCTGCCAAGCTCGGCGATGCGGCCGAGATCGTTGCGGAGCAGATCCACGATCATCAGGTTCTCGGCCCGGTTCTTAATGCTGGCAGCCAGCTCAGTACGGACCCGCGCATCAGCGGCAGGATCGGCTTCACGGGCCGCGGTGCCTTTCATCGGCTTGGCAGTGACGATGCCGTCCGCGATTTCGAAAAACAGCTCGGGCGATAGCGACAGAAGCTGATGCGATCCGGTATCGATATAAGCGCCGTACCGGGCGCCGGACGCGGGACGCAGTTTGGCGTAAAGCGCCAGCGGATCGCCGGCGAAGGCAAAACCCGCCCGGAAGGTCAGATTGGCCTGATAGAAATCTCCGGCAGCGATCAGCGCTTTCACCTGGTTGAAGCGGGCGGCGTAGGCCGTCAGATCCCATTCCGGCGTCAGGGGCCCAGCATACGCCCTGCCCTCCAGCCAGCCGTCCAGCGCCGCCGCAGGGGCCGTGACAGGAGGATCGAACACACCAAACCACACCAGCGATCCATCGCGGACAGGCGGCTCCAGAGGCGCCAGCCGGGGCTCCAGGGCATAGCCGGCCTCGTAGGACAGGTATCCCGCAACATAATTTCCTGCCCCCACCGCCTGCTGCAGGGCTTCCAGCGCGGGCCCGACCTCCTCAGGCCGGTCGGCGCGAATAACCCGCTGCGGGCGGGCAAATTGGGTTAAGAAGCCTGTGGATACATCATCGAAGAAGACTGCCGGACGAACGCGCAAGAATATCTCCCGAACCAGGGTGCAACACTCCGTTGAGGAAGGCACAACACCCACCTTGAATGACGGAGGATTCACCCCACATTGTACTCGTGCGGCGCCGCTTTTTGGGCCGCGCTTTCGGACCGAAAACCGGTTCCCACTTTTCGGGAAAGCGCTTTTCGGGCCGCAGCCTTACGAAGCCGCTTAAGGAGGGCTTTGTCATGAACCGTACCGTCTATTTCAATAGCCCTTTCCTACTGGGCTTCGAGCGGCTGGAGCAGCTCCTCGAGCGTACCGCCAAAAGCGGTGGCGACGGGTATCCCCCGTACAACATTGAACAATCCGACGACGACAAACTGCGCATCACCCTTGCGGTGGCCGGTTTCTGTCGCGAAGAACTGAACGTGACGGTCGAAGATCGTCAACTTGTCATCCGCGGCAAGCAGTCCGAAGCAGGAGATCGCAATTTCTTGCACCGGGGCATTGCAGCCAGACAGTTTCAACGCGCGTTTGTATTGGCAGAAGGCATCGAGGTAACGGGCGCAAGTCTGGAAAACGGACTGTTGAGCATCGATCTCGAACGCCCCAAGAGCGCCACGATCGTGCGTACTATAGAGATCGAGGCGGGACATCCGGAGGGAAACAAGGCAAAGCCGGAAAGGACGTTGCCATGAATGAGATCGACATTGAATTCACTCCGGAAGAGGAGCGGGTCGCTTACATTAAGCCGACCGGCAGTGCCGAAGCCCATCGTCTCGGCCTGATCCCTCCCGGCATCGAATTGCCGCCCGACGGAAAGCTCTATGTGCTGCATGCCGAAGACGGCAGCGTGATCGGCGTTACAGACGATTACGACAGCGCCTGGGGTGCGGCCGTCCAGAACGAATTCAAGCCGGTATCGCTGCACTGATTTCGCGCATGCCGGGTTCCAAAGCCGGAGGGTCCCTCTCCCCTCCGGCTTTTCGTTTGTCTAAAGCCTATCGCCTTCGAGCGTTCGAAACGCTCTGAGTTAATCCGCGCCCTTGTTCGCGTGCCGCGTTTGGGTCCATGTACCTTTGTAAGAGGTACACCATGAGCGATCCCGTCTGGACCCAGCACTACGACGTCAACACCATGGTGCTCGACCACCAGAAGCGCCTCAGCCTGGTCGGTCTTCTCAACCTGTTGCAGGACATCGCCTGGATCCACGCCGAACACCTCGGCTGGGGCTACGACGCCCTGGTCGAGAAAGCCACGCTGTGGGTGCTGTCGCGCCAGAAAGTGGTGATGAAGGAATGGCCGCAGTGGGAAGACAAGGTGACCATCCGCACTTGGCCGCGCCGCTCCGGCGCCATCATGGCGCTGCGCGAATTCGAGATCATCGCCGCGGATAAGAACGGCAGCGAGCGCCGCATCGGCGAATGCTCGACCAGTTGGCTGGTGCTCGACTGGAACACCCGCAAGGTCCAGAAGCTCGACAAGATCATGTTCGGCGTGCCCTCGCTCACCGAGGGCGTGCTCGAGATTGCGGCCGAACGCATCCCGCCCCGCACCGACCTTAGCGAGATCGCGCGCTTCGAAGTGCGCAACAGCGATCTCGACGTCAACGGCCACGTCAACAACACCCGCTATGCCCAGTGGGTGACCGATACGCTGACGCTCGACGAATTGAAGCGCTACGCCATCGACGAGTACGACGTGAACTTCCTCGCCGAGACCGGCGTCGGCGACACCATCGTGATCGAAAGCGAACCCGGCACGCCGGACGCCGACGGCACAGTGCTGCGCCACTATCAGGGCCGCAAGACGACGGAAGACAAGCCCGCCTTCACCGCCCGGCTGAAGCTGCGCGAGCGCTGACGCTCAATACTGCGTCGCGGGGGTGATGTAGAGTGTCTCTTCCTTGTAGCTGATGTAGAGGTGCAGACGGCGCAAAACGCCCATGCCGAGCAGCAAGCGCGGACCGCCCCAGTCCAGCATCTTGCTCGCCTTTTCCGATACGAGGGTGATATCCGGATTGCTCACCGAGACGTCCCCGAAAGACAGCGACTTGAACGGATAGCGGCCTTTGTGATCCTTCAGCGTTTTCTCGTCGATGCCGAACAGATCTTCGGCTTTCTCCAGGCTCATGACCGTATCGGAGGCGCCGGTGTCGAGCACGGCGCGCACCTCCTTGCCGTCGAGCATAACGGTCAATTGGATGCTGCGGTCCTTGTAGTCGAACGGAACAAGGCCATACTCGCCTTTGGTCCAATAGACGACCTTGCCCTTGCAATGGTTGGGGGAAATCAGATTCAGCGAGGCCTTGGCAAAATCGAAGTCGAGATCGAAGAAATAGAGGAAATCCGCCCCCAGCAATCCATCGAAGTTTAGCTCGTCGCGCGGCGTGACCATGAACTGCGTCCGGTCTCGCGACAGCCGCCCAAATCCGAACTGGTCGAGATTGACGAAGCGGTCGATCAAGGTTCCGCCCCAGCCCCTGAGCATGAAGTTGCCGGCTGGTACCGGCTCCACGCCGAGTATCTTGGCCGTCCGCGTCGTGACGATGGAATAATAGTCGCCGGTATCGACCAGCATCTGGAACGGCTTGTTGTTGAGTGTCACGGGAACCGTCATGACGCCGGCATTGACGATGTCCATCGGAAGCTTGGAGACAATGGCAAGCGTACAGTCTTCTGCAGCAGCGGCGCCGAATGAAGCCATGAAAGCCATTGTCAGAACGGTTCGGCGGATCATTTCCCGCCCTCCTTCACGTCCAGGCGCTTCGCTTCGGCTTTTGCGGCCCGGCGTTCGATGAAGCCCGCAGGACATCCGGCCAGCGCCGAAGCAATCAGCGGCTTGGCCGCGTCCCTGCCGCCGCGCGCGATATTCCATTCCGCAAGATAGAAATCGGCTTCGCATTTCTGGCCGGGAACATCGTCGCTATCGCCGCGCGCCGCCTTGGCCACGACCTCCTCGACTTTGCGGGTTCCCAGATAGAAATCGAGCAGCGGCATGGGCCATTTGCTGCTGCTCAGGAAATCAACCGCTTTCTCCAGCTTGGCGCGATCGAGCGTCCCCAAGCGGTCAGCCGTGATCGCATACCACAACACGACATAGCGGGCGCGCGAGTCTCGATCCTTGGCCGCGATCAACATATCGATTGCCTTGTCGAGATTGCCGCGCGCGTTCTGGAAATCGCCGTATTGCCATTGCTGCCGAGCGAAGTCGAAGAACCGCTCGTGGGTTCCAAAGAGCCCGTTGCCGGCTTCGAAATCCTGCTGCGCACCGGCGCTATCGTTGGCGCAGAGCCGCGCCGAGGCGCGCATATAATACCCGACCCGGTCCAGCGGTCGTAACGCGGCCGCGGCATTCAAATCGGTCAGCGCATCGCTGCAACGGTCGAGGTCCAGGTAAGCATCCGCCCGACTGCGATAGGCGGCAAAGACATACGCGGGTGGCAGATCTCCGGCCTTGAGCGCGGTGGTGAAACCCTTGATCGCGCCTTCCGCGTCACCACGGATATTCGCCGTCACCGCCTGCGCAAAGTCGTCGTAACTTGCTGCCTCTGCCCCAACGGCAAGCGCTGCGAACGCCAGCGCGGCCGCCACAAAACGCTCCATGCCAACTCCCCCCGAAGCCCGCGGGGAGAATTATACTGGCGCACACGCCAAGCTGGCAATGCGGCGTGTCTACTTCGCGGCCGTCGGCTTGGCCTTGTTCAAGTCCTCCAGCAGCGGCTTCATGGCGTCAAGTTCGGCGCCGAAGCCGGCCCAGTCGCCCGCCTTCAACTTGGTTATCGCCTTGTTGTAGTGATCGAGCGCGGCCTTGGCGGAGCCGGCCGGAACGGCTGCCAGAACCGCACCGGCCGCGGCCTGCGCCGGTCCGGTCGCCGCGGCAGGCGCGTTTTCGCCGAGTGCGGCCTCCGACGATTTGAACAAGGCCACCAGCGCCTGCCCCAGCGTCTCTTCCATCACCACCTTGTTATCGTAGACGGCGATGACGCGCTTCAATTCCGGCAACTGGCCCGACGAGGCGCGCAGGTAGAGCGGCATCACATACAGCACCGAATTGTCGATCGGCACCACCAACAGATTGCCGTGGATCACGCGGCTGCCCGACTGGTTCCACAGCGTGATCTGCTGCGAGACTTCGGTGTTCTGGCTGATCAGCGCGTTGATCTGGAACGGGCCGTAGATCAGCTTGTCTTTCGGGAAGGTGTAGACGATCAGCTTGCCGTAATGCTCAGGATCGCAACGCGCGGCGAGCCAGGCGATCATGTTCTCCTTCTGACGCGGCACCATCGGCAGCATCAGAACGAACTCGGTCTCTTTGGCACCGGGCAGCCGCATGTTGATGTAGTACGGCTCCATCTTGGATTCCCCGGTGTCGTCGTCGGCCGACGGCTTCTTGGGGAACTGCCACTGGTCTTCGCGGCTGAAGAACACCTCCGGCGCGTCCATGTGATAGGAGGCGTACATCTGCGACTGGACGGCGAAGAAGTCTTCCGGATAGCGGATGTGGCGCTTCAGGTCGGCCGGCATCGCGGCGAGCGGCTGGAACATGCCGGGGAACATCCGCGCATAGGTCTTGACCAGCGGATCGCCGGCATCGGCGATATAGAACGCCACCGTGCCCTCATAGGCATCGACCACCACCTTGACGGAGTTGCGGACGTAATTGCCCATGCCGTTGTCGGCCGGCTTCGAATAGGGGAAGTCGCTGGACGTCGTGTAGGCGTCCTGCATCCAATAGAGCTTGCCGCCCGACACCACGATATAGGGATCGTGGTCGAGGGTCAGGAACGGCGCGATCTCGGTGATGCGCTGCTGGATGTTGCGGCGGAAGACCAGACGGCTTTCCGGCGTGACGTATTTCGACAGCAGCATGTTGACGTCGCCGAAATACCACGAGAACAGCAGCCGGTTGCCGAGCCCGCCGATCGCAACGCCGTCGCGGCCCTTGTAGGCGGCATAGACGTTGTTGTCACCCTTGGGATAATCGAACTCCGGCGTCGAACTCTTGACGATGATGTAGTTGTCGGAGGCTTCGCCGAAATAGATGCGCGGCTCGGTGACCTTGGGGCCGCCGTCGGAAACCGGCGGAATGTCCTTGATGTAGAGCGCGGGCAAGCCGCCAACCTCGGTCTTGGTCACCGGGCTCATCACCACGCCGTTGCCGTGGGTGTAGAGCACATGCAGATTGACCCAGGTCTGGGCGTTCGGCGGCAACTGGGTGGCATCGAATTCGCGCGCCGTCGTCATCACCTGCTGGTATTTGCCGTCGAGCAGATAGCGGTCGACGTCGGCGTCGGAGAATTTGTAGTAGGTGCGGATTTCCTGAAGCTGGGAATAGCTCGCCAACAGCGGCTTGACGTCCCACAGCCGGATATTGTCGATCGTCGGCCGGTTGGCGGCGATGGCCGCGGCGGTCAAATTCTCGTCGGCGACGAACGGCTTTTCCTGGATGTTATTGAGGCCATACGCTTCGCGCGTCATGGCGATGTTGCGCGCGATATAAGGCGCCTCGAGCTGAAGCTGGTTCGGCTTGACGTAGAAGCGCTCGTACACGCCGGTGATCAGCGGCGCCACCACGACCGACACCGCCACCAGCGCCACCGCCGCCAGCGCCGGATTCTTGAGCGAGTGGCCGCGCAGATTGATAAACGACACCACCGCACCGGCGATGGCCAGAAGCGTCAACGCCCACAGGATCGGAATCTGCAGATGCACGTCGGTATAGCTGGCGCCAACCACGGCGCCGTTGTCACCGTAGACTACCTGGAAGCGCTGCAGCCAGTAGTCCCACGCCTTGACCAGAAGCCAAACACCGAGCAGCACCGAGCCGTGCGCGACCACGACCGGCGCAATGTAGCGGCGCTGCTGGTCGAACAGGATGGCGCCATGCACCCAGTACAGCACTGCCGCCATGACGCCGCCGATGGTGAGGGCGAGCAACAGCCAGTCCTTGAGCGCGATATAGGCCGGCAGCGAGAACAGGTAGAAGCCGATGTCCATCCCGAACAGCGGATCGTTCTGGCCGTACGGCACCTGATAGATGTAGCGCAGCGCCACGCTCCAGTTGCCGAGCTCGGAGGCGGCGATCAGCAGCGCCACGACCAGCGACGCGACGACGATCAGAATTCGCCAGGGAAACGTGCGGTACAGCCGTTCCAGCAGCACCGGCGGCGTCAGCCCCTCGATCGAGTTCCACGGCGAGGTCACCGTGTGCAGGTGCGGGCGGAACCCGGACAGGCGCTGCGCGATAGCGGCATTGGCATAGAGGATCGCCGCCGTCGGCACGAACGCCGCCAGGAACACCACGATCTTGGCATTGACCGTCGTCCAGAACACGCCGGCGAAGCCGAGCGAGGCGAACCACACCCAATCCACCAGGAAACTGGCAGCAAGACGCAAAAGGATGAGCGCGAGGAAAATCGCGCCGACGACGATCGCAAGAATTCTGTTTCTGGGAGTCACGGTAGTCCTGCCTGGGAATCGCGGACGTGGATCACGGTGTAAAACTATACCGTTGGCAGGAAGCGGGGCAAGCGAAGCCGAATCAGGCGGCTTTGGCGTCTTTCAGGAGTTTCATCCTGGGCAGGCTTTTCAGCGGCCCCGGCTCCCCCACGGCGGCCGCAACCGCGGTGCCGCACAACCACCGCACGCCGCGATCGAGGCAGCAACGCAGGGCGGTTGGAGAATCGACAAAATCGGCAAACGCGACCATTCCCGAGCGCTTTGTCTCGGACACCAGCGCGGCGATTTCGGTTTCGCAACTGACCGGCGCCACGCCCCGGAGGGAGACGCCCAGGGCTTTGATCCCGGTGGTGCGGAACGCAGGAAGCGATACCGCGGCGGGATGGGGGACGCGCGCCACCACGGCGCCGCAGAAGACCTGCAGGATGGTGGTCACCTCGGCGACACGGGATTGCGGAATGCCGGTCGGCATGTCCTTGAGCACGTAGGCGAGATACGGGCGCAGGCTGGGCCCGAGAGCGCGGCAGCCGGCGAGGAACTGCATCCGCGGCACCGGCGCGGCCAGAATCTGGTACGACACCGGCACGGTCAGGATAAAGCGCTCGCCGCGTGCGATGCAGCGCTGCAAATCGTGAGCGCTCCGCTGCATCAAGTCGAGCGTTACCCGCACCATGGACAGCAAACGCTCCGGCGAGCCCTCGGGACCGTGACTTTGCCAGCCCGCCGCCGGACGGCAGCGATAGGAGCGGATGACCTGCATCTCCGCATCCCAGACCGGATAATAGAGAACATCGATCTCACCGGCCGATGCCGGCAGCGTATCGCGCAGGCCGTCCGCTCGGGCATCGGGCATAGCCAGAGACAAGCCGGCCTTTTCCGTCAGGTTCAACAGTTCTTCGGTGCCGAATTCCTCCACCTCGATGATGCTGTCGCCGATGGCCGCGGCGGGCGCCACGGTGAGCTGGTCCAGACGGCACGCGCCAAGCAGTCCTTTGACGAGATCGTAGGCGATGCGCAGGCACGAAACCTCGCCGTCCGCCGGCGGAAGCTGGGGCATGATGACGAGCCGGTTCATGTCGTCGAGCGCCAGGAAGCAATCGGCGGGACCGAGGCGCTCGCTCAGAAGCTGTTCGAGACGGGCGGCCGCGATATCGCGCAGCTTCGGCCAACGCTCGCCCGCCGCCTTGCGGATGCCATCGAGGCTGATGACATTGGCGCTGCCACCGCTCTTTACCAAGCGGGCGGATGAGGTGACCCAGCTTGCGCTGCGGTCGACGGGTTCCTGGGTTTCGACGCGCATGACGCGAAAAAGCTACGCGCGTGTGGTTGCCGGCCTCTTAAACAATGTCCGCGCGCCGCAACCAAATGCGTTACCGCCGCACCGGGCGAAAGAGCGGTACGCGGACGAAACTATAGTTACCAAAATCAGGTATAGGGAAAACTACTTATGACAACCAGCAGTTCAGGCTGCGACAGAGCTGGCGCTACCGGACGGTTCAGTCAGGATCGCATACAAAGCTTCGGCCGTCGTCGCCTTGCGCAGCTTCTCGCAGGCCGCCTGATTGCGCAGCAGGCGCGACACGCGCGCCAGCGCCTTCAAGTGATCGGCACCCGAGCCTTCCGGCGCCAAGAGCATGAACACCAGTTCGACCGGCTGATTGTCGACCGCTTCGTATTCGATCGGCGTGTCGAGCTTGGCGAAGATGCCGGAGATCTTCTTGATCTCGGTCAAACGTCCGTGCGGGATCGCGATGCCCTGCCCCACGCCGGTGGTGCCGAGCCGCTCGCGTTCGACCAAAGTCTCGAGAATGCGCGCCTGCGGCACGCGGGTGATCAACGACGCCTTCTCGGCGAGATGATTCAGAAGCTGCTTCTTGTCCTTCACTTTCAGAGACGGAAGCACACCTTCAGGACTGAGCAAGTCGGAGATTTGCATGACGGCCCTACGGTAACCTTCTCTGCAACGAAGAAGCGGGAAAACATCTATTCGAACGTCTACCCCGAACGCTTGTTGCCTAACTGTCTTGTTTGTTTCTCCGGGCAGCTCCCGGCTATTTCCTTAACCCTGTAAGGGGTTCGTTCGAAAGGCGCGGACCATTAGTCCGGAGGTTTTTTAAAGTCAACGCTTGAAATCAGCGGAGCCCGGAATTCAGGGATTCTCCCGATTTGAGCCGCCGCCGTTCCACCGAAGACGGTATGCGCATCGATTCGCGGTACTTCGCCACGGTGCGGCGCGCGATGTGTACCCCATCGGCCGTCAGCATCGCGACAATACGATCATCGGACAGGATTTCGCGCGGTTCTTCGCGTTCGATCATTTCGCGGATGCGGTCGCGGACCGCTTCGGCCGAATGGGATTCGGAGCCGTCGAGCGACTGGATCGCGGCCGTGAAGAAGTATTTCAGTTCGAACAAGCCGCGCGGCGTAGCGACATACTTGTTCGACGTGACGCGGCTGACCGTCGATTCGTGCATGCCGATGGCGTCGGCGATCGTCCTCAGATTGAGCGGACGCAAATGCCGCACGCCGTAGGCCAGGAAGCCGTCCTGCTGGCGCACGATCTCGCTGGCGACTTTGAGAATGGTACGCGCCCGCTGATCGAGACTCTTCACCAGCCAGTTGGCGTTGTTGAGGCACTCGGTCAGATAGGTCTTCGATTCCTTATCGCGGGCATGCGCCGACACTTTCGCAAAATATCGCGCATTGACCAGCAGCCGCGGCAGGGTCTCGGAATTCAGTTCCACCAGCCAGCCGCCGTCGGGACCTTCGCGCACGATCACATCCGGCACCACCGGCTGCACCGGCTCGGAGGTGAACTTGAGGCCCGGCTTGGGACTGAGGGCGCGGATCTCGCAAAGCATGTCGGAGATATCGGCGGCATCGACGCCGCAAATCTGCGCCAGCTGGGAAATGTCACGGCGTGCCACCAGATCGAGACGGCCGATCATCGCCGCCATCGCCGGATCGAAGCGGTCCTTCTCCTTGAGCTGGAGCGCGAGACATTCGGCGAGGTCGCGCGCTGCGACGCCGACCGGATCGAAGCCCTGCAAAATCGTCAACGTCTGTTCGATCAGCGCCTTGTCGCAACCGAGACGTGCAGCCATCTCGTCGAGATCGGCGCGCAGATAGCCAGCTTCGTCCACGGCATCGATCAGGCCGACGCAGATGAGGCGCTTGTCGTGATCGAGCGCGGCAATCGCGAGCTGCTCGAGCAGATGATCCTTCAGCGTACCGCCTTCGGCCACCGTGGATTCGAGCAGGTCCTCGTCACCCTCGTAGCGCTGGCCGCTGCTGCGCACCGTCGACCAGTCGGCCAGCGGTGCGTTGTCGGGACTGGAGTTGGTCGCGCCGCGCTCCTCGCCGTCGGAATAGCGGTCTTCGCCGGTCGCGTCCATGTCGGCGCACTTGGAGAAGTCCTCGCGCGCCAGTTCGCGGTCGAGGGTCTCGGCCGGGGCGGGTTCGGGTGCGGGGGGCTCGCGTTCGGCTTCGAGGGACGGGGTGCTGTCGTCGCGTTCAAGAAGAGGATTCTTCTCCAGCTCCTGTTCACAGAACTCCGTCAGCTCGATGTTCGACAGCTGCAGCAGCTTGATGGCTTGCTGCAGTTGCGGAGTCATCACCAGGGACTGGCCCTGCCGGAGTTCTAGGCGCTGGGAGACAGCCATCTAGGTTTCTCCCTCCCACACGCAACGCGGAGGCATCGTCGTCGTCATAGCGAGAACCGTTCTCCCAGATAGACGCGCCGCACGTCGCGGTCTTCGACGATCTCGGCGGGCGTGCCTTCCTTCATCACGACGCCGTCGTGCAGGATGTAGGCACGATCGATGATGTCGAGCGCATCGCGCACGTTGTGATCGGTGATGAGAACGCCGACGCCGCGGTCCTTCAGATGTTTCACCAAAGTGCGGATTTCGCCGACCGCGATCGGATCGATGCCGGCCAGCGGTTCGTCGAGCAGAATGTAGGACGGATGCGTCGCCAGGGCGCGCGCGATCTCCACGCGGCGGCGTTCGCCGCCCGACAGCGCGATCGACGGGGTGTTGCGCACATGGGTGACGCCGAATTCGGCCAAGAGTTCTTCCACCGCGGCTTCCAGCAGACCCGGCTCGGGTTCGACCAGTTCCGCCGTGGCGCGGATGTTTTCCTCGGCCGTGAGGCCCCGGAAGATCGAGGCTTCCTGCGGCAGATAACCGATGCCCATGCGGGCGCGCCGGTACATCGGCAGGCGCGTCACGTCATAGCCATCGACCTCGATGGTGCCGGCATCGACCGGGATCAGGCCGGTGATCATGTAGAAGCAGGTCGTCTTGCCGGCACCGTTGGGGCCGAGCAAACCCACCACTTCGCCGCGCTTCACCGATAGACTGACGGAGCGGACGACGGGACGCTGCTTGAAACTTTTCGCGATGCGCGTCGCAATCAGACCCTTGCCACCCTCGATCACGCGGGGGCGCTGGCCATCGGTTGCGGTTTCAGAAGTCGGGTCCATGCGAGAACTGTGCCTGTTTGTGCTTAAGGATCTATGAAATTCAGGGTTTTTGCGTGCCGTCTTCGTTCTTTGGGGTAAACAAAGCCTGTACTCTGCCGGCCTTGCCCTGACCGCCGTCCAGCGTGGCCTGACCGGTGATGAGGTTCACCACCAGCTTCTGGCCTCGCAGTACGTTCTTGTCCTTGGTCAGAACGACATTGCCGGTCAGCGTGATGAGCCGCGGCTCGACGTCGTAGACGCCGCTATTGCCGGTTGCGATCCCGCTCGGCGCATCGATCACCACCCGGCCGTCAGCATAAAGATGGCTCGGATTGTTGGCGACGAGCTTGGCCCGCATCTTGTCGGCGCGCAGCTTCACCTCGCCCTGCTTGACGATGACATTGCCGGTGTAGACCACCATGCCGGTGTTCTGGTCGGCGAACATGTCGTTGGCCGAAAGGTCGATCGGCGCATTGGGATTGGACATGCCCTTGGTCATCGTCATCTGCTGCGCCAGGGCGGCGCCCGCAAGGACGGTTCCCGCCAGCAGGATCGCGATTGGTCCTCTCATCGTCTATTCGCTTTCTTCGGATACAGCGTCATGTGGACGTGCCCCGACAGCCTGAGCTGTCTCTTGACGCGGTCGAAATGGAAACGGTCGGCGCTGAACTGTCCGGTCGGCCCCTGCCCCTTCACGCCTTCGGTGCCTTCCAGGATGTTGGCCTTGATCAGGGCGGTGGCGCTCTTGGTCTGCAGTTGATAGCCGCTGTCGGTGAACACCGAGATGCCGCCGTCGAGCTTCAGGATGCCGCTATCGCCGTCGATCCAGCCGTGCCCGGCGGTGGCGTTGATCCAGCTTTCGTTGCCGAACTGCATGTCGGCGTCGATCTGCTTCAGTTCGGCGCGCATCGACTTGGCTTTGGGGTCCTGGATCACTTCGGCGGCGGTGACCTTGAAGGGATTGCCCTTCTCGTCGGTGCCGGTGAAGCTCGACTTGGTCATGGTCAGGTCGCGGGCGAGATTGCCGCTCTGCTTCATGGCCATCATGCGGTCGTTGTGGCGCGGCAGCACCGAATAGGCGACCACCGAAGCCATCAGCACAGCGGCACCGATCGGCAGGACCTTCTTCATCACGCTGACGAAGCGCGAATAGCGCAAGGCGTCGGTCGCCTTCAGACGCTGCCGGGCCGACCAGTCGCGCTCAGGCTGCGGCGGCAGGGCCTGGGCAACGGCGCTGTTGACCTGCTCGCGTCGGGTCATCTGAGCCCCGCTCGGAGACAATCGTGGATGTGCAGGATGCCGACCGGCTTGGCCAGCTTGGCCTTGGCATCGAGCACGAAAAGCTGGGTGATCTGCTTGTCGTTCATCAAGGCGACCGCCTCGGCGGCCAACTGATCGGCGCGCATGACCTTGGGCGACTTGGTCATCACGTCCCCGGCCTTGGCGTCTTTCAGGTTCTGATCGAAGCGGCGGCGCAAATCGCCATCGGTGATGATGCCGACCAGCGCGCCATCCGCACCGGTGATCCCGACGCAGCCGAAATTGTGCCGCTCCATCTCCGCGATGGCTTCGCGCAGCGGCGCGGTTTCGGCCGCCAGCGGCAATTCGGCGGGGCCGTGCATCAAGTCCCGCACCCGGATCAAGGCGCGCCCGAGCGATCCGCCGGGATGGAGATTGCGGTATTCGTCGACCGAGAAATCGCGCCGTTCCATCAGCGCCATCGCCAGCGCATCGCCGAGCACGATCATCAAGGTGGTGGAGGTCGTCGGCGCCAGACCGTGCGGACAGGCCTCGCTGACATGCGGCAGCACCAGCGCCACGTCCGCGGCCTTGAGCAAGGTCGATTCCGCGTTCCACGCCATCCCGATCAGCGGAATGCGAAAGCGCTTGGCATAAACAATGAGGTCCGAAAGCTCCTTGGTCTCGCCCCGCCACGACAGGATCAGAAGCACGTCGTTGCGGGTGATCTCGCCGAGATCACCGTGACTGGCTTCGGACGGGTGAACGAAATGCGCCGGCGTGCCGGTGGACGCCATCGTCGCCGCGATCTTGCGCGCGATGTGACCCGACTTGCCGATGCCGCTGACGATCACACGGCCCTTGGCGGCCAGAAGCGTGTCGACCGCCTTGGTGAACTCAGGCCCCAGGCTGTCGCCCAGGAGCCGCACGGCCTCGCCGGCTGCGTCGATCACCCGGCGGGCAACCGTCAGATCAGCCGTGGCAGGCGCAACTTCGTCTAGTACGGCGGACCCCATTCAGCCACCTGTGACGTCCCCCCTCGCGCAGGACGCGCGCGGTCGGGGAACCCTGTGTTGTCGTCGAGCGCCGTCCGCGAACGGCTCTCCGGAAAGCAGGTCGGCGCCCGGGGGCGACGCCCTAACGCGAAATTCGTGCCAAATGTGGCCAAATCCGAGCCGCGGTTCAAGGCGACTTCTTGCATGGCAGTAAACGCCTGAACCGCCAACTTAAATTTGTTTCAGTGGGCGAAGATATCGATTTCCGGCCAGCCCTTCAGGTCGAGTTCCACCCGGGTCGGCAGGAAGTCGAAGCAGGCTTGGGCAAGCTCGGTGCGGTGCTCCCGGGCCAGCATGGCGTCGAGCGCGTCCTTCAGGCGGTGGAGAAAGGCGACGTCGTTGGCGGCATAAGCAAGCTGACGCTCCGTCAATTCCGCGGCGCCCCAATCGGAGCTTTGCTGTTCCTTGTTGAGATCGACGCCGAGAAGCTCGCGCACCAGATCCTTGAGGCCGTGCTTGTCGGTGTAGGTCCGCACCAGCTTGGAAGCCAGCTTGGTGCAATAGACCGGCGCGGTGACCACACCCAACTCCTGGCGGAACTTGGCCATGTCGAACCGGGCGAAATGAAACAGCTTGAGGACTTTCGGGTCGGTCAGCATCCGCTTGAGGTTGGGCGCGGCATAGGCGCCCGGCGCAAACTGCACCGCATGGCAGACGCCGTCGCCCGCCGACATCTGGGCCAGGCATAACCGGTCGCGGTAGGGCTGAAGGCCCATGGTTTCGGTATCGATGGCCACCATGGGACCGAGATCGAGGCCGTCGGGCAAATCGTTCTTATGGAGTTTGATCTTCAAAGGAGCACCTGTTCTACGCGCGCATTGCCGCCCGGACACTCATAAACCCAAGCCGCCGCCGGGACAAACGGGCTCGTTCGCCCCTCGCCCGCGTCAAAAAATAAGGGCCCGCAGACATCGTCTGCAGGCCCCTCACTTAGGATAGCGCCAAAATTACAGCTTCACGTGCAGCGAACCGCCCACTGCGGTGTAGGTGCCGCCGGCGTTGCCGGGATTGGCGTTGAAGGTGAACCCGAGCGTCGTGTTGTCGTAAACCTCGGCATCGAGCTTCAAGCCGAGATCCGCCCAAACCGGCGAATCGCCGGCGACCTCGAAGCTGGCCGTCGCGTCGGGGGCCGCGGCAAAGCCGGCGGTGATATGGCTGACATGGCTTTCGAGGCGATTGACCAGGAAGGCATGGACTTGCGGCTTCACGGCAATGCCGCTCACGTCGAAGGTCCAATCGGAATCGAAACCGACGCGGGTATTGGCGCTCGGCCGACCGAGCTTGCCCACCGTCAGAGCCGCCGGGCCACCGGTCTCGGTATACCCGTCGAAGCGCGTCTGGCCGTACTGAATGCCGACCGCCGGTTTGATAGTGCCGCCGATCACATCGGCGAACGCCATACCGACCTGCAAGCCGAACGACGGCGAGTAGCCACCAGCCCGGCCTTCCAGCACGGACGGCGTGGTTCCCAGTGTCACCTGACGCACAGTGTGGAACGACTGCCAGCCGATCCCGACAAAGCCGTTCGCGAAGTACCCCTCCGGATGCATGTACATGCTGTAGGCGAAGAACTGCCGCGATGACAGCTTGGTATGGGCCGGCTGGTCGCGCAGATTGGTATCGGCCTCGCCGATGCCGAACGACACACCGACACGGGTCCGGGAGCTGACCGGCACGTCGGCGCCGAGCGCGATGAGGAAACCATCGACGTCCGCCTTGCCGCCATCGCCGCCCAGCTTGATGTTGCCGTCGATCTTCTGGCCCGACAGGAAGGCGCCGACACCCTTCGGCAGCGCCATTCCGCCGGTATCCGAAGAACCGCCGGAGGTAGCATCCGTCGCGCAGGCAATCCGCCCGCTGGAGCAATCACCGGCCGAACCGAGGCTGGTCAGCAGATTGCGCATCTCGAACGAACCAGACTGCGAGTTCTGCGCCAGCTTCAGCGTGCCGGTCTGAACGGCAACACGAGGCTCACTCGACGGATCCGTCGCGCCCATATACTGCCAGAGGAAATTGGCATGGGCGCCGGACAGAAGCAGCGCGGTCTGCGGAACCGAGCGCGCCGCGTTCGGTACCAGGGCGTCGAGGGCGCCGCTCAGGCTGCCATCGGCCAGAGAATCGACCGCGCTATAGATGCTCGCCAACTTGTCGTAGGACCCGGCACGATCCGTATCCAGAACGCCGCCGATGGCGACCTGATCGGCTGTCGGGTTGCTCAGCACCGCTTGGAATTTCGCCGCTTCGAAGGTCACCACTTCGGTGTCATAGGTGGCCGCCGCAACTTTGCCGGCGACCGGATACAACACGCCGGCGATGGTATCGGGAATGTTGTCGAACTTGCCGGTGATGGCGTCGCCGCTGGCGATGATCTTGGTCTCATGCCACTTGGGTGTATAGCCGGCCGTCGGCATCACAACCAGCGTACCGCCGAGCGACAGCGTTCCGTCGCGAACATCCAAGCGATCACTCGCGTTGGCGCCCACATCGACCAGGAAACCCGAACCACTGGACAGGATCACGTTGCCATTGATCCGCAGAGTGCCGATCTTGCCCACGCCACCCGGCGCGATGCCGCCGAGCACGGCCGTCGTGTAAGGCGCCCACACGGTGCCGCTACCTGTCAGAAGGCCGCCCATCAGTGCCAAATCGCCGTTGGTGACCAAGACGCCGTCGACATTCAGGATACCGGCATACATCGTGACATCAATATTCACACCGAGGCCGCCGCTGCTGGCAATGTTCAATCCGGTCTTGGCGCCGTTGATCGTCAACCGGTCAATCACTACCTGTGCGCCGCTGAGCGTGGTGGTGCCGTCGGCCGACAGCGTCACGTCGTAGTAGCGCGGGACGGCGTTCTCCACCGGGTCGATGTTGTCGGGAACGAAGTTGCTCGATCCCGGAGCGCCGTCCACCGGGGCGCCGTGCATGATGGCGGAGGGTTGGTTCGACGCTTGCGATTCCAGCCAATGCTGAACCAGCGACATCATCGGATCGCTCGCCGACGTATCCGTTTCATCCGGGGTGAATTTTACGAGGCCCGGCAGACCGGACACTTCGCCATTGGCGGCATTCGAATAATGGACAGCCTGGTCCTTGCCGATGTCGTAGCAGTCATTGAAGTAGCAGACTTGGCCGAACTTGGGCGAGTTGACCTGGTCGACCTCGGGTACGCCTTGCGCCGGCTCTGTCGGCAGCGCGTTCACGAGATTTCCGTTGGCATCGATGGTGACGTAATTCGGATCGAGGTTCATCACCCAATGAGTGGGATCGGTCCAGCTGCCGTCGCCCGTCTTGGCCGAGACATACTTGTAGGGATTGTTGGAAACGATCCAGTCCCAGAACAGATACAGCGGCTGATAGAAGGACGTCGTGCCGTAGCTTGACGACGGCTGGCCAGTGTAAAAGCGATCACCGCCCGACAATACGGCGGCTATTACTTGCTTCGAGAAAAGCTGATCGATGATCAGCGGCCCGCCGGAATCGCCGGGCGCCGTGATGCCTTCCTTCGGCAGCGCGGCATCGTGGAAGATGTTGAAGTCGTATTCGTTGGCCTGTGCGGTCCCGAATTTGGGATCGTTGAAGTCGGCCATATAGAGATTCTGCGGCAACCCGCCGCTGTATTTCGGAAACAGGAACGAATCTTGATCGTCCAGAGAGCTGAGAACGCTGATGGTGTTCTCGGCCACACGCCGGCGGTAATCGATGCCGCCCGCCCCACCGACTGAACCAATGCCGTTGTTGCCATAGCCGACAATGGTGGCATGCGTCGGTTCGGTAATGGGCGAAAACAGCAGCGTCCAGGTCGGAATGTTGGTCGCTGGCGTGTCGAGCGAGGCCATCGCGATGTCGGCCTGCAGAAAGTTGTTGCCCATGCCGAGCTGGGTACTCAGGGTGTTGTAGATTACGTAATTCGAATTGTACGCGTATTCGTCGGTCCGGGTCAGGTATTTGGCGCCGCCGTTGCTACCGCGCAACCAATGACCGATCGCGGAATTGCCCTGGACGTTGTTATTGGCATTGAAGAAAAATGCGATGGGATAGCCGCCGTTGGCGGCGCCGTAATCCGATGCAGGCCGGAAATCAGTATCTCCCTCGTTCACGCAGTGCGATGCGAAGATCACAGTACGCGGGTTGATCAAACTCACGGTGCAGAGGCCGATGTAGTCGTTCTTCTGGTCGATCACCATTTGGCCGACGCCGGTGATATTGGTGGTATCGACCAGTGAGGCCGGCAAATAAGCATCGTTGCCAACAATCGCGTACGACGGCGATACCGCCGCAGCCGCCAAACCGAGCACCGCCGTACTCGTCCGCAACACCGACTTCAGCACACGTGAACTTGTCATGAGCCCCCCCCCTCGACAGATCCGGTCGCCCACACGGGCGCAGCGCCCCCCGCATGCGAACAGCTGTAAGGAAACATCCAAATGTATCGGGCGCTCACGAAAGATCCCCCAACCGCAGGGTAACTTCAACGTTTACGGGTGCCGTTGACGTAAAAGCCTTGGAAAGGATGACACAAATGCCACATCATATTTGGATATAACTTGTGCCTCGTGATCAAATATCATTCAAAAATTGCGTGCCAAGCCGCAAATCGCTCTTAGCTGCCCTTTGCTGGTTGGGGCAGGCGGTTCTTGCCGCTCTGATCCAGGTCTCATTCACAGCGCAATGAAGGTGCAGCGCGTCGACCCAGCCCGCCCGGACACCGCTCGGTGACGCTATCTCGGACGCTTGGTGGACCGCCGGCAAGAAACTGTCTTGCCGATCGCGATCATCGGCGGCGGTGGATCTGGGACCGGCGGTTCGGGCGGAGGCTGTTCCGGCGGAGGTGGCTCCAACGGCGGCGGTGGGGGATCGGGCGGCGGATCCAGTGGTGGTGGTGGCTCCAGCGGCGGATCGGGCGGCGGATCCAATGGCGCAGCCACGCACAACAACCCTGAGAGCGATACGGCTGCGCTGTTCGTATCCGCCATCATCTGGAGCCTACGCCGCCGTTTCGGGCAGCCGCAGACTGCTGCCGTGACGTTCCAGAAAACCGTTGAACATCCATAAGAGCCACAGCGTCCGGCTGTTGTCGGACCAGCCCTGGCGGTGGGCGTCGGCCAGCTTGCGGACGGTCGTCATATCGAAGTGTTCGGCCAGCGGCGTGCCCTTGCCCAGCTTGGCGGCGAACGCATCGCCGAAGCTCCCTCGGAACCAGCGCGCCAGCGGCACCGAAAAGCCCTGCTTCTTGCGATAGAGCAAATCGTTCGGCACCAGCGGCTCGATGGCCCGCTTCAGCACCAGTTTGCCCTCGCCGCCCGACAGCTTGAGCGGCCGCGGCAGTCCCATCGCCCACTCGACAAAGGTCGGATCGAGCATCGGCACGCGCACTTCCAGACTGTTCGCCATCGCGGTGCGGTCGACTTTGGTGAGGATATCGCCGACCAGCCAGGTCTTGAGGTCGACATATTGCGCGGCACTGACCGGATCTTTCGAAGGCGCCTTGGCCATGTGCTCGGCGATCAGGTCGGCCGGACGATAACCGGATGTGGCGCGCTTCAAGTCGGCCGAAAACAGCGCGGCACGCTGCTCGTCGGACAAGACCGCCACATTATGGAAATAGCCTTCCGCCGCCGATACCGACAGTTCGCGGAAGGTCTGACGGGCGCGCATGAAGCGCGGCGCCCAGTCGAGCTGCGGATAGATCCGCCCCAGCGTTCCGAACACCGAGCGGCGCACCGGCGCCGGCAGCAGACCACGCAAGGCCTCTTCGCGGCCGTGGAAGAGATAGCGGCGATAGCCGGCGAACAACTCGTCGCCGCCGTCGCCCGACAGCGCCACGGTGACGTGCCGGCGCGCCAGCTTGGCGAGACGATAGGTCGGCAGCGCGGAGGAATCGCCGAACGGCTCGTCGAACATGCCAGGCAAAGCTTCGACGGTTTCCATGTCGTCGGGCGAAACCACCTCGATGTGATGGCGGATGTCGTAGCGCGAGGCGACTTCCTCGGCATAACGGCGTTCGTCGAATTTGGGATCGTCGAAGCCGATGGTGAAACACGACAGTCCCTGCGGCACGGCCCCGGCCATCAACGCGGTGACGGCGCTGGAATCGACACCGCCGGACAGGAACGCACCCACCGGCACATCGGCGATCAGCTGCGAGCGCACCGCGCCGGACAGCCGGTCGCGCAGACTGTTAGCTGCGCGATCGAGATCGTGTTCGCTGACGTGGGCGGGACGTGGCTCCCAATAGGTGCGGATGCGCGGCGACTGGCCGCGCTGCAGCAGCATGCACTGCCCGGCGCCGAGCTTCTTCACGCCGGCATAGATGGTGCGCGGATCGGTGACGTAGCCGAAGGCGAAGAAGTCTTCCACCGCCAGCGGATCGATGGCGCGCGGCAGAGCGGGATCGACCATCAATGCCTTCAGTTCCGACGCGAACAGGAAGGTGCGGTCGGGCAGGATGGAATAATAGAGCGGCTTCTCGCCAAGACGGTCGCGCGCCAGGAACAAGGTCTGCTCGCTCTTGTCCCACAAAGCGAAGGCAAACTGGCCGTGGATATGATCGACCACATCGGGGCCCCACTCCACCCAGCCGCGCAGGATCACTTCGGTGTCGGAACGGGTGCGGAAGGAATGGCCGCGCCGTTCGAGCACGCGCCGGAGGTCGCGGTAGTTGAAAATCTCACCGTTGAAGACGATGCCGATGCGGCCGCCTTCGGTGAACATCGGCTGCTCGCCGGTGGCAAGGTCGATGATCGCAAGCCGGCGATGGCCGAGCGCCAGACCGGGCTCGAAATGGAAGCCCTCGCCGTCCGGTCCGCGATGGGCGATGGCGTCGTTCATCGCCTTGGCCATCAGCCGATCCGGGGACTTGAGCCCCGCTATGTCAAACCATCCGCTGATGCCGCACATGCCCTACTCCATCCTGGCGAGGCGGTCCTTGACCGGCTGAAGCGCCGCCGCCGCTTCCCGCAAACGCGCGCGGGCCGTTTCGGTTTCGCCGTCGATCGGCGTCGACAGCGCCAGCAGCGCCGCACCGCGGCCGCCGATGAAGGCCGACTTCACGTGATCGAGCTTAACCGCGAGACCGCTCTGCGTGAAGGCGCCGTTGCTGACATAAGTCCACCAAACGAGGCGCGTCACCCCGGCCGAGCCTATCTGCAGTTCACGGAACGTCACCGGAGCCGCGCCGACCTTGGCGCTTGCCTGCCGTTCCGCAATGGGATGCCAGACTTCCTCGTCCCAAAACTTGTTGGCGGACGAAATCAAATTGCGGCCTTCGCCGCTGTAGTAGTCGACGAACACGTCGATGGCCGGTCCGTCCTTGCGCATGGCGAATTCGAGTTTGGCGTCCGGCGCCTGAAAACCGGGCGCCCAGTCGTGCGACACGGACTCCGTCGAGAAATCCTGGATTTCCGGAACAACGGCGAACACGCTCGCATCGACCGGCTTGCCGCTGGCGTGCCACGCGGCGAACGCGGGAACGGCGGATACCGCGACGAGCGACAGCAGCACCGTCAGCGGCAACAAATGCGGGCGGGGCGGACGCGGCGGCGTTACGGCGGCGGGCTCCGGCGGGAAGTCATCGGCGAATTTCGATCCGACGAACATCAGCAGAGCCAGGATCGCGACTGAGAAGCCCCAGCCGTAAACGAGATGATCGGCGCCGACCGCAATCCGGTTATCGGAGAAATGCGCCAGCAGAACGATGCCGAGGGCGCGGAAACCGTTACCGATGATTGGCACGATCACGCAGGCGACCATGAACAGCGCGATCTTATTCCATTTGCGATAGGTCAGATGGGCAAACAGCGCCCCGACCGCGATGGTGGCGATCAGGAAGCGCAAGCCGGCGCAAGCCTCGGCAACCTGGAAGCGGCCATTGGCCAGTTCGACGAGGTTGCCTTCGGTGTAATGCAGGATGCCGAGCAGCGTCAGTCCCTGATCGATGAACCAAGTGGTGAAGCGCTGCAGCGGCCCGATCAAGTATTCGCCCATCGGCACCAGGAAAAACAGATACAGCGCCGGAAACAAAACAACGCGGTAGACTTTGGGCCCGAGCAGCGACAGCGCCAGCACCTGCACGAAGGCGATCAGCGCGAGCTGTTCGAGTTCGTTGATCGCCGCCAATGCGCCGACGAGTGCCGCCGCCATCACCGGCAATGCCAGCCACAACGCGCGTGGATAGGCGGCCGGGGTCAACTGCGCCAGCGCTTGGCGTTTGCCCCAGATGAGATAGCCCACCACCGGAATGATGAGAAAGCAGTGCGAGAAGGTCGGCGACACCCACCACACCGTCACGGCGGCGGCAACCGTGCGCGCATACAGCAGCCCGAGCACGAGGATCAGTCCGGCGAGCGCCGCCAGATGGGCGGTCCAGGCGGACACGCCGAGAGTCTGCGGACGGCTGGCATCTTCGAAACTGCTCATTTCGCTTCCCCCACCAGTTCGCCCTTCCAAGCCACGGCCTCGCTGAGGCTGGGAGGAACGCTAAGAATGCGATCGAGTGCGCCGAGCGTGACGTCCCAATCGTATTCTCGTTCGACCAAGGCGCGGCCGTTGGCGGCGATGCGATCACGATCAGGGCCGGTCGCGGCCGCGATGACTGCTTCGGCAAACGCCTGCGGATGATCGGCGACCCAGAGATCACGGCCGGGCACGATATCGAGGCCCCGCGTGGCCGCGCCAGTAGCAACGACCGGCTTCTGCTGCGCCAGCCCTTCGAGCACCTTGTTTTGCACACCGCGCGCCAGCCGCAGCGGCGCCACCACGGCGGCGGCATGCGCAATATAAGGACGGACGTCTTCAACCCGGCCGGTGACGGTCACGCCCTCGCGGGGCTTCTGCAGTGTTGGGGCGGGTTTGGCGCCGACAATATAGAAGTGTGCCCGCGGCAGAACCTTGCGCACCCGGGGAAGGATATCTTCCGCAAACCAGATCGCGCCTTCGACGTTGGGCCAGTAGTCCATGGTACCGACCATCACCAGCGGGATTTCGTCGTCCCCGTAGGGACTGGCGGACGCAGGGGCCAACGTCAGATCGACACCGTTGGCGACGCTATGGATGCGGCCGTGCGCTTCCGGCGCCAGTTCGGCAAAGGTCTGCGCTTCGTACGGCGATACCAGCAGCGTGGCACCGAACGCGGCCGCAGCGCTGCGCTCCAGATCGAGCAACGTCCGCGCCTCGCGGGCGTAAATCCATTTCATCGGCGCGCGGGCGGAGCCGGAATACTGGCGCCACTTGTCGGAATCGACATCGACCATGTCGAGCACGACCTTGGCCGGATCGAAATCGCCCCGGTCGAGAAAAAACGGTGCCATCGCCGAACTGAAGAGAACGGCGCGATCGACGGTTTTCACGACGTCGTCGATCCAGTGCTCAAGCTTGGTCGATGCGAAGTACGAGGTGGTGAGCGGCGTGCCGGCCACGAGCGCCATCGCCATGCGGGCCCGGGCGACCGTGCGCGACAGCGGCACCAGCAGCATCTCGCCCCGGACATAGCTGCGCAACGCGTCGGCGTGCGCGAGATCGGCGAGATCATCGACAAACGCCGCCAGATGCACGGTGTGGCGCGCGGCGAGGTGTTTCAGGATGTGGAAGGCGCGGATCTTTTCGCCTTTGTCCGGCGGAAACGGAATGCGGTGGCAGAGGAACAGGACGTTCATGGCCCACCCAGGAAAATCTCGTCCATTCGTCCCCAGCGGAAATCCTTCAGCAGGCGGACGAGCTTTCCCTCCATGGCGCCGAGATTGACGTAGTGGCGCACGCGGGATTTGAGCGGCGCACCGGTAATGCGCGGCTGGCCGGGATCGATTTCCCAGGGATGGAAATAGAATACCAGCGGCTGGCGGTCCTGGCGCTTGACCGTATCGAGCGCACGATGGCTGAGGCCATACGGCAACAGGCGGAAATAGCCGCCGCCGCCGCAGGGCCAGTTGCGGTTCAGCCAACGCATCGAGCTGACTGGAAGTTCGAGAAAACTGCCGTCCAGCGGGTGAAACGCGAAGCGCGGCGCTTCGGGAATGCCATAGGTGTCGTGCGCGATGGGATAAAGGCTCGATGAGTAGCTGTACCCCGCGCGCGCCAAGGTCTCATGCGCCCACAGGCTGGTGCGGGTGAGCGAAAAGCTCGGCGCGCGGTAGCCTTTGACCGCCACCCCGGCAATGTCCTCCAGTACATGCTTGGCATGCTGCACATCGCCATAGAACGCCTCGGCCGATTGGCGATCGATGCGGCGATGCTCCGAGCCGTGCGAGGCGAGCTCGTGACCCGCCTTGACGATGTCGCGCACCAATCGCGGATAGCGTTCGGCAATCCAGGCGAGCGTGAAAAACGTGCCGCGCGCGCCCACCGCCGCAAATCGGTCGAGGATGCGATGCACGTTGGCTTCGATGCGGCACTCGCGCGACGACCACGACGCCGGATCGATCACGCGGGAAAACGCTTCGACCTGGAAATAGTCTTCGACGTCGACCGTCAGCGCGTTAAGCGACGATCCCGTGTTCGCCGCCGGACGGTTCCGCCAGGTTGCGATAACGGTATCTGGGTCGGCGCGTTCGAGGAGGCCCGAATCCATGCGCCTACCCCCGAGCCGGGCGGACGGGATCGATCATGTCGGCCAGCCCTACGGCCAGACGGCGCAGCGACTGCTCCTGATGATTGACGCGGGTTTCGAGCGTGTCGACGCGCTCCGCCAACTGCTGCTTGTCCATGCGCGACAGATAGGTGTCATCCATGTCGTTGGCAGCGGGGGTCAGCGACCGGCCGCAATACTCCTCGCGCAGGTCTGCCGCGACGCGTTCGACATCGGCGGCGGTAAACGCATGCATGTTGTCGAGGAAACCGAGCAGCAACAGGCGCGAGCACAGCGTGTTGATCTGGCGCGGCACACCGCCGGTCGCGGTAAAGATGGCTTCGACGGCGCCCTCGTTGAATTGCGGATCGCCGGTCCAGCCCGCGTGCTTCAGCCGGTGCGCCAGATACTGTGCCACCTCATCGTGGCTCATCGGCCCCAGGTGATACGAGGCGATGATGCGCTGGCGGAGCTGCTCCAGGTTTGGATGCGACAGCGTCTGGCGGAACTGCGGCTGGCCGACCAGGAAGATCTGGCACGGCGCCGAGGTGCCGACCTGGAAATTCGACAGCATGCGCAATTCTTCCAGCGCACTGGCGGAGAGGTTCTGCGCCTCGTCGACGATCAACAGCGCCTTGCGCCCCGCCCGCTCAAGGGATTCGAAATAGTCCTGCAGACAGAGCAGCACGGCGTCCTTCTTTTCCGGCACGTCGCGCATCTTGAACGCCGAGCACACCATGCGCAGGAGCTCGGCGCCGGACAGCAGCGTCGTCACCACATGCGCGGGGACCACTTGTTCGCGATCGACGGTGGCGCAAAGGCGCTGCACGATGGTGGTCTTGCCCGCCCCGACCTCGCCAGTGATGACAATGAAGCCCTCGCCGCGCGAGAGGCCGTAGAGCAGATGCGCCATCGCCTGCTCGTGGACCTGGCTTTCGAAATAAAAGCGGTGGTCCGGCGTGAGCAGGAAAGGTTCGACTTTGAGTCCGTAGAACTCGGTGTACATGGTTTTCAGCCGGTCTTCTCGCCGTAACTGTAATAATAGGGATAAGGCGTCGCGCGCTGCCATTCGGGCGACTTGTTGAAGATGAGGTTGATCGACGGGCAAGCCACAACCCCGGCCAGCGCCTCTTCGATCTGATGGCGGGCCGACTGCCCTGCCGCCACCACCATCAGGAGGTGATGGACATGCATCGCGAGGGCCGACGGCTCGGCCGTTGCCAGAACCGGCGGCGCATCGATCACCACGATGCATTCCCGGAAGCGGCGCGACAGCGCCGAACACACGTCGGCCATACGCTGGCTGGCGAGCAGTTCGGGCGAGGAATCGTCACGGCGCCCCGCGAACAACACATGCAGATTGGGAATTTCGGAACAGCGGGTCAGCACTTCGTCGACGTGCTGGCGGCGTCCAAGCAGGAGATCGAGCAGACCCTCGGCCGGCGCACCTTCGAAGTACTGCGCCACCGACGCGCGCACGACGTCGCCGTCGACCAGAATGACGTCGAGATTGCGCTCGGCGGCAAGACAGATCGCCAGATTCATCGCGGTGTAGGTCTTGCCCTCCCCCGCCAGTGCGGAGGTGATCATCACGATATTTTTGGTGGTCGCACGGGTTTCGGGATCGCGCGTCAGCGGCAACAGCTTGCGCTTGATCGAACGGAACTCGTTGTAGGTCACCGAGGCGCGATTGTCCGGCGTCACCATGCGGCCTTCACGCAGCCGGCTCATGTTGAGCGCGACGGTGTTCGACGCTTGTGCCGCCGGTGCGACGGCTGCGCCGTTGACCGGCTTGTGCTCGGGAGCGCGGACCGGTTCGGACGGCGGCGCCTTGGCGGCGGGGCTGTCGAACACGGGTTCGGGCGCCGGCTCGCGGCGCGGCGGAGCATATGCATCCGCGGACGGCGCCTTGGCCATCGCGCGCTGAATGAGATTCAGACGCGGCGGGGTCGGTTCGTTCATATGAGGCTCCCGCCCGTGACGGTGGTGTGGAAGAAGACAAGGACGACCATATAGCCGACTACCAGGGCCCCCGCCCCCGCGGCGAAGAACGACGCGGACCTGCGCATACGGACCATATCGGCGGCGGTGCGTGCGATGGTGACGGCCCCCAGCACCGGCAGCGCAAACGCCTGACTGAGCTGCTCCACGGTGAGGAAACGTCCCGACACCGCACCGAGCGCAATTGCCGCCGCGCCGCCTGCACCGACGCCGGCGAGCAGCACCAGAATATTGAGAACGATGCGGTTCGGCGCCGCCGGACGGTTCGGCAGGCTCGGCGGTTCGACGACGCGGAAAACCATGTTAGACTGCGTATCGCCGGCGGCCTGGGAAATGTTGGCGGACTCGCGGCGTTCCACCAGCGCCTCGTAGTTCTTCTTCAGCGCCTGATAGTCGCGATCGAGGTTGGCGTATTGCTGCCGTATCGCCAGCGATGTGCCGACATTCTTGCCGGCATCGTCGAGCCGCTTCTGCGCCTCCGCGAGCCGGTTGCGCGCCACCGCCAGATTAACTTCTTCGTCCGCCAGCTTGGTGCGCAGCATCAGATGCGTCGGATTGGCGACGGATTGCAGGCTGGGATCTTCGTCGCGCGAAGTCTTCTCGGTGATCTGCGTCTTCAAGCGCTCGACCAGGTGCTTTTGCGCAACGACGTCGGGATAATCCTCGGTGAAGCGGGCCCGCAGTTCGTCGAGCTTGGCGCGCGCCTGACCCAGCGCCTGGCGCTTGTTCTCGATCGTGCCGGCCCCGCCCACCTGGATCGGCGCCGGGCCGTTGATGTCGAGCGTCACCGGCGTCGAGCCGAGCTGGGCCCGCAGCGAGTTGCGGCGGGCAGTGATCTCATCGACCGACTGCTGCGCCTTGACGATATCGCCCTTGGCTTCGTCGACATCGTTGCCGCCGAAAAAGACGTCGAGATGGGCGGCGCGGAAGTCGGCCTTGCGCTTGTCGGCGTCCTGGATCTTCTTCTCGTACACCGCGATCTGCTGATCAATAAACGACCGCGCGTCGTTGGAATCGCGCAGCCGGTCACCGACATTGGAGTCGACCATCACCGAGAGCAGCGTCTGCGCCACCGATTGGGCGTAGGCAGGGTTCTCGTCGGTGAAGCCGATCTGATAGAGGTTCTTGGTGCCGAGCGCCTTGAGCTTGACGCTCTTGGTGAGATCAGCCACCGCGTCCTGCATCTGCGGCGCGCTCCAGCTCGCCGACTTCGGATTGGTCGCACGCACCACCCGCTCCATATTGGGCGCGGTCAGCAGCGTGCGCAGCATGACGTCGATCTCCTGCTGCGTATTGGTCGACACGATGATGCCGCGCAGCAAGGGCCGCATCAGCGAGTCCGTGTCGATATAAACCTTGGCGGACGATTGATACGCGTCGGGTATCAACGCGACGGCAATCCAGCCGATAAGGCAGACCACCCACGCCATCCCCAGCCCGATCCAACGAAACTGCCAACCGCCCCCCAGGAGGCCGAGCAGCTGAAGCTTCCAGCTCTGCATTTCGTTCCTTGTGTTCCGTATGCCGCAGTCCGCTTTGCCGGCCAGAAATGGTCCACCAATCCTGTGGCAAAGCGCGAGTGATCCTTATACTAGTTACAGATAACCCTCAAGGCGCGGCGCCCGTCACGCCGCTGCGGAAGCGAAGCAAATGCATTCGCGTATCATACGGAAAACATCGGAGATTCAGCGCGACCGTATCGTCATGCACAGAACTGCCATCGTTCGCACCTTAACTTTGTCTTTCGCGCTGTTACGAATTTGACACTGGCTGTCGATGGTTAAGAACCGCATGCAAACGCAATCGCCAGTCGTGGAGAGATTTCCGCAGTTGGCATTACATTCGTTTTAGATCGCGCGTCTGTCGCGCCAGGAGAGCTATGACGACGAATTCCGCGAAGCCTCAGGGAATGGGCGAGCACATGCTGCGCGGGTCCGCCTGGATGATAGGCTTACGTTGGGCAATGCGATTGATAGGTGTTATCAGCACCGTCATCCTGGCCCGTCTTTTGACCCCGCGGGACTTCGGCATCGTCGCCGTGGCGATGATCCTGGTCGGTCTGTTCGAGATGCTCAATCTCACCGGCCAATCGGCGGCGATCGTGCGCCACGAAGCCCCGACGCGCGAGCATTACGACAGCGCCTGGACCGTTACGCTGCTGATCGGGATCTTCATCGCGGTGGCGATCCTGATCGCCGCTCCCTTCACCGAACTCTATTTCCACGAGCCGCGGGCCGTTCCGGTGATGCAGTGCCTGGCCTTGCGCGCGGTGCTGGGCGGCCTCGAAAACATCGGCACCGTGGACTTCTCGCGCGAGCTGCGCTTCGACCGATTCTTCATTTACAACGTTCTGACGAAAGTGCTGCAGTTCGTGCTGACGGTGGTGCTGGCGGTCATGCTGCGCAGCTATTGGGCGCTGGTGGCGGGCATCCTCGCCGGGCAGGTTTCGCGCACCATTCTCTCGTATGTCATGAGCCCGTTCCGGCCGCGCCTGTCGTTCGCGCGCACCCGCGAAATCTGGGGCTTCTCGATCTGGACCTTCGCCCGCTCGGTCGCGATGTATCTGCAGACGCAGGTCGACAATATCGCGATCGGCGGCATCGCCGGATCGGCCATGATGGGCCGCTACACCGTAGCCAAGGACATCGCCGCCAGCCCGACCCAGGAAATCATGAATCCGATGGTCGCCGCGCTCTTCCCGGTGATGAGCAAATGCCGCCAGGACCCGGCCGAACTCAAACGGCTGTACTTGAGGATGCTGGGCTGGTCGGCGATCGTCTGCCTGTCGACCGGCGTCGGCGTGGCGATGGTGGCGACCGACCTCGTGGCGGTCGTGCTGGGCGCGAAATGGATCGACGCCACACCGCTGGTGGTATGGATGGCACTCAACGCCGCCACCGCCGCGATCCTCTCCGGCACGCCGACCCTGCTTGACGTTAAGGGAATGCCGGCCATGGGCGCGCGCATTCAATGGTCGCGGTTTGCCGTGTTCACGGCGGTGATCTTCATCGTCGCCTGGTCGACGCGCAGCGTCATGGCCGTGGTCGAGACCCGGCTGATCGTGTCGGCGCTGTTCATCCCGTCGGTGATTTTCGCCGTGCAGCGCGTGACCGGCGTGCCGGCCCGCGATTACTGGACCGCGATGTGGCGGCCGTGCACCGCCGCTGCGGCGATGGCCTTGGCGATCTATGCCTTCAATAGTGTGCTGCCGTTCGCCGGCGCGGGGCGCCTGGCGCTCGACGTGCTGGTCGGCGCGGTGACCTATGTCGGCTCGGTCCTGGCGCTGTGGCAGCTCAGCGGCCGGCCGGAAGGCGCGGAAGCCGACATCCTCACGCTGTGGCGGCGCGCGTATGGCCGCCTCATGGCGCTGCGTGTCCGGTCCCTACCCCAAGCCGCGGATGAGGAACGGGCCTAGGAAATTCGCGACCGGCAACGGCAGCTTTTTCCAGGCGGAAATGAACGCCGCGTATTTGGGGTTGTTGGGATTTTTCTCGGGAAGCTTGGAGCCGGGCGACAGGTAGTACTCGTACTCCATCCACTCCGGCTCGAAGCCCCAGTTCTTCTTGTAGGCGAAGGCGCCGGTATCGGCTTTGCTGCGGCCGAAATCGAAGGCCGTGCAGCCGCGCCGGACGGCATGGCGCATGGTTTCCCAATAAACAAGATCGTTGGCGCCCGACTTGCGCGCCGCGAGCGTGCCGCCGCCGTAGTACGGCATGACGACGCCGTTGTGATAGAAGTTCATCACCACACTGACGGGTTCGCCGCTGTCGCGGATCACCATCACGTCGCAATCGTTGCCGAACGCGGCTCGCAACGCCTGGAACCAGCGCTTGGGAAACGCCGGCGTGCCGAGATTGCGCAGGCTCTCGGTATAGACCCGATAATGCGCATCGATGCCCTCTTCCACCGCGGCGGTCAGCGAGCTTGTCATCGCCTTGCGCACCACGGCACGCTGCTTGCGCGGGATGGCCTTCAGGTTGGCCTCGTCATCGGCTGCGAGCGGCCGCACAAAGCCTGCGTAAAGCCCCGTTTTGGCGATCCAGCCCGGGCGTGTCGCCTTGCGGCAGCGGTATTCGACGAACGGGGCGCGCACTTGCGCCATCAGCGCCAGCGCCGCGGAATCGAGCGCCTTGACGGCGGCGGCGTCACCGATCGGCCCGCCTTCCACCACGAACGGCGTCGCGATCAGTCCGTCGCCGAACAGCCGGCTTTTCTGATGCACCAGCGGCAGCACGCCAGCGATCTCGCCATCGCGCTCGGCCACCAGATAGCGCGGCGAAAGGGAGAACACGTCGCAGAACAGGTTCCGCCAGGCGAAACGATGGAAGAAACTGCCTTGAGGATGGGCGAGAACGAAGGCGTCCCAGGCGGCGTGATCGCCGTCCGTCGCAGGCCGCACGAAGACGCGTGTGTCCGCGCGGAGAAAGTCCCCTTCCCCCGCCATACCTTTGTCCGCCATTCCCGTCCTTCTGGTTTGCAGCGCTTCTCAGCCGATATCCGGTTCCCCGGTCATCGCCAGAAGCGCCCTAAAGCCTGCCCCGAATGCCGATCAGCACTTGGTCTTCCGTCAGATTGCCGGTCGAAACGTTGACCAGCCCCACCGAGTCGCGATGCACGACGTGATTGGTGAGGAACAGATCGACGTGTTCAGACAAGTGATAATTCACCCGCATATCGGCCGAATAGATGTCGTCGCGACCGCCGAATTCGTTGCTGCGCGACCAGCCGGCCGAAAGATCGCCGTTCATGTCGGCGTTGAAGGTGCGCGTGACATTGGCACGAACGCCGTAGACCGAGGTTCGCGGCAGCACGGGCGTGCCGGGCGCCACGTCGAGACGGTCGCGCTCGGAGCCGAACACCGAAAGGGTGTAGCGCATGCGGTCGTCGGAGTGGACGAACGACATGTTGATCGAGCGGCTGCGGTTGATCGAATTGTCGAGCGCCAGTCCGCCGGGACCGATCGGCGAATAGCCGTTGAAATTGCCGGCGCCGAGCGAGGTGCCGAGATCGCCGAACGAACCGTAGCCGGTCGCGCCCATACCGCCGAGGCGGCCGAGTATATCGCCCTGCGGCGTCGAGATGCCGTCGGTGGCTTCGGCGATGATCTGGGTCATCGGCGACAGCGTCCAGCGCAACGATCCCATATAAGTGGGGAAATTGTGCTGCGAACCGGCCTCGAACGTGAAGATCAGATCGGGCGTGGGATTATAGGTGAAACCGCCCATCGCCGTCGGCCCGCTGACGTCGCGCGCCAGCGCGGTGGACGATTTGAACTCGCTATAGCCGCCCGTGACGAACAGCTTGAGTTCGCGCAACACCGCATAGTTCAGGGTGCCGAGACCTTCGGTCTGGCGCTGGGTGCGCACGCTCTGCGAATACTGCGAATAGCTGCCGACCGCGCTCCACTGGAGCCGCTCGAACCATGTCCCGCTCGAGAACTCCTGGCTGATCGTGGTCGAGAGCGAATTGCGCGCCGGATCGATCGGCGGCACGTTTCCGCTGTTGTCCGTCGACGGACGCACGAAGAATACGCCGCCGTGCGTGGCCGTCGTCGAGGACGTCACATAGTCCTTGAGGCGCAACAGCATCTGCGGCGCCACCGAGTATCCGTAGGTGTCGCGCGTGTTGTAGCGCGAGGTCGCATCGCCGCCGGCCGAGATATCGCCGACGCGGGTCAGATTGGTCGGCGTCGCAAACGCATTGGCGCGCACGAACAGCATTTCCGGGACCGCAACCAGCTGCGAAGCGAGGTTGAGCCGCTGCGAGAGATGATTGAGGCCGTGATACTTCGACCAATACTGGCCCGACAGGGCATAGGACGCATCGGCGCTCAGTCGCGGATGGTTATAGTGAAGCGCGCCGCCGATGGTGCCGCGGGTGAAGGTGTCGTCGTGGCCGCCGCCGCGCGCATTGGTCGAATAGCCTTCGGCGATTTCGGCGAACGCGTTCCAGGTCATCGGCGGCAGCGCGGACAGCGCAGTATCGGCCCACGCCGTATCGGTCGGAATCTCCGCGGGAGCAGCGGGTTCTGCCGCTACCGCAGGTATTCCGAAGACGAGGGCCGCCGCAAAACACCGGCTGCACCTCGCGATTGTCCACGCCAATTGATCCGTCACGCCCGTGCCCGTTGCGTTCGCCACTTCACCCCGTCCCCCGCGCCACTCCGCTTCAGAAGTAGCTCTGCGGAATAATGATGACATCCCCTGGCGCAAGCGGCGCATTCGCCGACATGTCGCCGTCCTTGATCAGATCGTCGAGGCGCAATCCGTAGCTGACTTGTTTTCCGGATACGCTCCGCACCAACGTGGCACGGTCACCGGCCGCCAACGGGGTCAATCCACCAACCGCAATCAAGGCATCGAGAACCGTCATCCGGTCGCGATAGGCCAGGGACTGCGGTTTCTGGGCTTCACCCACGACGCGGACCTGCTGCGAATAGGGCCCCACGAACGAATGGACGATAACCGTAACCAGCGGATTGTTCACGAACTTCTTTAACTGATCCTGGATATCATTCGAGAGTTCTGTGGGTGTTTTGCCCGCAGCGACGATGTCGTTGATCAAGGGCAGCGAGACCTTGCCATCCGGACGGACCGGGACTTCGGTCGACAATTCTTTGTTCTGCCAAACAAAAATTCCGAGAGAATCGCCCGGACCGATGCGATAGGCGGTGGGGTTCTCAGGCACTGGCGGCGGTGGCGGCAGATGATTGGCGCAGCCCGCCGCGAGCACGCTCAACGCGAGGATCACCAAAGCTAGAGGACGCGATAAGCCTGCACGTGCGAATCCGATCATGGAATGCCCCTGAATGTGTTCGAGGGAATCAACTTAGCCAGTAATCTGGAACTTTTCCAATAGCGCTTCGCATGTACCTATGGGAACGTGTGTCTTCCCTGCACCTACTGCGAAGCCTCGCGCGAGGCGCCGGGAACAGGCTCGGCGCTGCATCGTTCTGCCGGTTAATCCGATGTTCGGAAAACCCAAATAGCGGCGCGTGCCTCTCGTCGCACTGCGGTTTCAAGATGCGACAGCGATGCAAACGCATTAACTAACTTACTATTGTTTTGCGCATGTCACACTCATTCTTATTAAAATGTACTTTGTATAAATAAACGAATTCGTTATGGATGGCCGCGCAACAGGTGGGAAGAATGACAATGAGAAACGTTCTCGACGGTTCCCATGCTCATGGGTCAACTAGCGCGTTCAGCCCCACCCCCTGGAATGTTCCGGCTCGCTCCTCGCGCAATATCGATCTGCCCAGCGCGGCTGCGGCCAACTCGACGATGCGCAAGCGTTTCGTGCCGGGCTCCCGCACCACCCTCGCCGCACTCGACATCGTCTTCATGATCGGAGCCATGGCGGCATTGATTTCCGCCGTGCATGACCGCTTGGGCCTGATCACGGTTACCGAGACTTCCTTGGTCATCGCGACCTTGGCCGCGAGCTCCATCGCGTTCGCCTATGCCGCCGGCTGCTATCGCTATGATGCGCTGGTGAACTTCTCGACCTCGATCACCCGGCTGGTGGTCGCCCTCGGCGTCGGCGCAGCACTCTCGCTCGCCTTGATCCATTTCGGCTTCAGCCAACTGTTCGACACGCTCGCGTTCCGCAGTGCAAGCCGCAGCCTCACCATCGTGCTGGTCGGAACCGGCGCCGAATTGCTCGGCGGCATGATTGCCCGTCCCTTGTTCCTCTCCATGGCGCGGCGCCATTGGTTCCGCCGCCATATCCTCGTCATCGGCACCGGCGTACGGGCGCGTTATCTGCGCGACTTGTTCCGCCGCTCTGACCGGCGGCTGGCGGAATTGAATTTCGTCTCCGAAGAATATCTCGGCGGCGTACAGCCCACCAACCAGTCGGGCGACGCGCTTGTGCCGCTGCCGAAAGTGCAATCGGTGGAGGAATTGGAAGCCAAACTCCACATCGATCAGGTAGTGGTCGCCGTGGACGATCCCGCCGGCCTGCACTTCGACCATCTCCTGCCGTGGAAAGCCAACGGCGTGCCGGTGTTCGACTTCAACACCTTCATCGAACGCGAAACCGGGCGCGTCGACCTCAAATGGACGGAATCGCACTGGCTGCTTTATTCGGAAGGCTTCCGCTTCGGCTGGCTCGACCGCGCGATCAAGCGCCTGCTCGATATCGCGGCCTCGACCTCGCTGCTGCTCCTCACCCTGCCGACGCTGGCGGTGATCGCCATCGCCATCGTGTTCGAGGACTTCGGACCGGTGTTTTACCGTCAGGAGCGCGTCAGCCACGGCGGCCGCATCTTCAAGATCATCAAGTTCCGCACCATGCGCGTCGACGCCGAGAAGATGGGCGCCCAATGGGCGAGCGAGAACGATCCGCGCGTGACTCGTGTCGGCCGCATCCTCCGGCGCACCCGCATCGACGAAATCCCGCAGCTCATCAATGTCCTGATCGGCGAGATGTCGATGGTCGGGCCGCGCCCTGAACGTCCCGTATTCGTCGATCAGCTTTCGGACCAGATCCGGCTCTATCACTTGCGCCACAGCGTCAAGGCGGGCGTCACCGGCTGGGCGCAGATCAACTATCCCTACGGCGCGTCGGTCGAAGATGCGATGCGCAAGCTGGAATACGATCTGTTCTACCTGAAGCACTTCTCGGTGCTGCGCGATCTGTCGATCATGCTGCAGACGTTCCGCGTTCTGGTGTTCGCACAGGGCTCGCGCTGAGCCCATGCTTCTCCATCGCGGCGGCGCAGATGGTCTCGAACACCTGACCGACACTGCGCGCGGAGCAGCTCTTTTCCACCAGCGCCCGCGCCTCGGCGGCAAGACGACGGCGCAGTTCCTGATCCGTCGCCAAGCGAACGGCCGCGGCGGCGAAGGCTTCGTCGCTGTCCGCCTGCAGGAAATGACGGTCGGGCTCGACCGCTAGTCCCTCGATACCGATTGCCGTCGACACGGTGGGTAGACCGAACGCCATCGCCTCATAAGCCTTGATCCGGGTGCCGCCGCCGACCCTGAGCGGGATGACATAGGCCGCCGCGCCTTCGAGATGCGGGCGTACGTCGTCGACGGTGCCGGTGAAAATCCAGTTGATCCCGCGCCGCGAGGCTTCCGCCACCAAGCCGGGATCGGGCCTGCGGCCGATCACCCGCATCTGCGCCTCCGGCAGCGCAGCAACGATGCGCGGCCACACCTTGTCCATGAACCAGCGCACGCCATCGATATTGGCGAGCGAATCCATCGACGCCGTGAAGGCGAAGACCGGGCGGATGTTCTCCGCCTGCGGATGAAACGGGAAATAGTCGAGATCGACGCCGGTCGGGATCACCGAGGCGAGCACGCCGTAATCGCGCCGGAAGGCATCGCGGTCGCGCTCCGACACCGCCACGACCGCATCGAACGCCTTGAGCGTCGCGGCTTCGAAGGCTTGCATTTTGCGCAGCTGGTCCTGCCAGACGATACGCTTCAAACCCTGCGCGATCTCGCAATGACGCGCGAAAATCTCGGTTTCGACATTGTGGGTGAACAGCACCGACACGGCGTCGTGACGTAACGGCAGAAGCACCGCGGAATGCAGAAAATCGGCGACCAGCACGTCGGCGCCGGCCAGGGCCTTTTGCACGACAGTGCGCGCCGCGTCGGAGCGGTCCGTCGCCACCGGGACCGGCAACGGCGACAGCAAATGCCGCAGACGCGTCACACCGAACAGCGGCCCGCGCGGCAGGTCCGGCCAGCCGACGAAGGTATCGCACATCGCGGCAAGTTCGGCGGTGTGCTCGGGCGGGACGTCGCGCGGCACCGGCGACACCAAGGTGACGTGGAAGCGGCCGCCGGTAAGCCCTTTCAGCACATGCGCTGTGCGGATCTTGCCGCCCATGTCGGCGGGCAACAGATATCGCGGCGAAACAAAAACAAGGCGCGGCTTCACCAGCAGATGCCCTGGTAATCGGCGCCTGCGTGCTCGAGTTCGGCGACACCTTGCAGATCGACGATAGTGCGGCCGGCATGCTGGGCGGCAATCGCCGCACGTTCGGTCTTGCCGACGTGACCGATCACGATCACGCCCGCCCCATCCAGCGTTTCCTCGACGGTCTGTTTCAGGAGACGTCCGAGATGGGGGATTTCGTGCTCGATGAACGCCTTGTTGGCGCCGGTGAGACGCGCCAGCTCGACATCGCGGTCGTAAATGGCCAACTCATAGCCTTTGCCGATCAACTTTTCCGCGAGCGCCACCTGAGGGGACTCGCGCATATCGTCGGTGCCCGGCTTGAACGACAGCCCGAAGAACGCGATCCGCCGCCGTCCGCCTTTGACGATCATATCGAAGGCGCGATCGACATGGCGCGCATTGGCGGTGAGAAGGCTGCCGAGGAACGGCGTCTCGACATGCTCGCCCGCCGCCAGCGCCAGAAAGCCGCGCAAATCCTTCGGCAGGCACGATCCGCCAAAGGCGAAGCCGGGCCTCAGATAGGCCGGCGAGATGTTCAGCACATGATCCTGGCAGAATACTTCCAGCGCCCTGCGTGCATCGATGCCGAGGCTCTTCAGCACCGCCCCGGCTTCGTTGGCAAACCCGATCTTCACCGCGTGGAAAATGTTGCAGAGATATTTGATGCTCTCCGCCGTACGTTCGTCGGTGACGATGAACGGCGCATCGATGCCGGCATAGAGTTCGCGCGCCGCCGCCTCGGCCTTGTCGCTGGAGGCGCCGATCAAGGTGAACGGCGGCTTCTCGAAGTCGGCGACCGCCCGCCCCTCGCGCAGGAATTCGGGATTGTCGAAAATCTCCAACCCATCGCCGATCCGGCGGCCGGAGGCGCGCGCCAAGGCGGGCGCGATGCGATCCTTGACCGTTCCCGGCGGCACCGTCGAGCGGATCACCACTGTGTGGGGAGAATTCTTGCGCGCGATAGCCTCGCCGATCTGCACCGCAACGTGATCGATGGCATCGAGCGATGGCGCACCGGTCTTGCTGCTCGGCGTACCGACCGACACCATCGAAATGTCGCTTGCCGCTACGGCAGCATCGGCGTCGGTCGTCGCCGTGCAGCGCTGCGCGGCCACGAGTTCGGCGAGAAGTTCGGGGATACCCGGCTCGACGATCGGCGAACGGCCGGAATTGATCAGCGCCACCTTGTCGGGATTGACGTCGACGCCGACGACCGTGTGTCCGTGCTTGGCCAGGCACGCCGCGGAAACTACGCCGACATATCCCATGCCGAAGATGGACACCTTCATCGCTTGCTCCGCACACAAAGTTTCATTGCACACCTTGCAGAACGGCGATGCACAGACAAGCAAAAAGGAATTGCCAAAAAAGGAATTGATTGCGTCCGCATAGCGATGCGAGAACGCACCATGCTCTCGATCTTGACGGCAACCACACTCTTCCCCAACGACGCCAAGCCGACCCATGGCGCCTTCGTTGCGACCCGTCTCGCCAAGCTGTGCGAGAGCGGCGAAGTTTCCGCCGAGGTATTGGCGCCGGTGCCGTGGCTGCCGCCCTACGTGCGTTATCCCGATGCCGGACGCCTCGATCTCGTCCCGCGCACGACCACGCGCGGCCCATGGACCGTCCATCATCCGCGCTATCTGGTGATCCCCAAGATCGGCATGACGATCACGCCGCACACGCTTTACCTTGCGATGCGAAGTGCGCTGCAGCGGCTGCTGGCCGAAGGCCGCCGCTTCGATCTCATCGATGCGCACTATTTCTACCCCGACGGCATTGCCGCGGTGCGGCTGGCGCGCGAATTCGGACTGCCGGTGGTGGTGACCGCCCGCGGGACCGACATCAACTTGATTCCGGAATTCGCCACGCCGCGGCGCATGATTCTGAAAGCGGCAAGCCAGGCCGATGGGCTAATCACGGTCTGTCAGGCCTTGAAAGATCGCATGATCGAGCTCGGCGTGCCGGCGGAACGGATCATGGTTTTGCGCAACGGCGTCGATCTTTCGCTCTTTCATCCCGAAGGACGCGATGAGGCGCGACGGAAGCTTGGCTTCCAACGCCGGACTATCGGATCGGTCGGCTGGCTGATCGAGCGCAAGGGCCATCATCATGTCATTGCGGCTCTGGCGAAGCACCCCGACACCGATCTTGTCATCGCCGGCGAAGGCCCCGAACGGGGGCGGATCGAACGGCTCGCGGCATCGCTTGGCGTCTCCGACCGGGTTCGCTTCCTTGGTTCGCTCGATCGGCATCGTCTCGCCGAGGTTTATCGCGGCCTTGATGCGCTGGTGCTGGCATCCAGCCGCGAAGGCTGGGCCAATGTGCTGTTGGAAGCGATGGCATCCGGCACGCCGGTGGTGGCGTCTTCCGTGTGGGGAACGCCGGAAGTCGTCGCCGAGCCTGCGGCCGGCGTTTTGATGTCCAGCCTCGACGCCGAAGGCGTGGCGCACGGCCTTGCGCATTTGTTCGCCAACCTGCCCAGCCGCGCCGCGACCCGTGCGTATGCGGAGCAGTTTTCGTGGGACGCGACCACCCAGGGGCAACTTCGCTTATTTCATCGCATCGTAGCGGAACGACACGCACGTCAACATCCGAGTGCTGCCGCGGCGGCACGTGCAACGAGCCCACATCTGTAATTATTTTATACGGTCCCTGGCGTCGCTTGATTGTGAGTGACGCGTGTTATTGCTAGTTGTTCCATCTCATTCTGAGTACGAAGAAGACGAATGGGACTGGGCATTTCGCTTTTCGCAGGCCTCGTCGCGGCACTGGCGTACTCCGCCTTCGCTGCGATCCTGCCGACCTGGGGCAAGCGATCCCAGCTCAACATGATGTTCGCGGTTGCCAGCGCTGCGACGGCGCTATGGGCGCTCGCGACGGCGTTCAGCGATGCCGGATGGGCGGAACCATGGACCGCACGATGCGCCGCCGCACTGCGCGAAGGCACGTGGTTCGCGCTGCTGATCGCAATTCTCCACCACGATGCCGAGCGTCATCCGCTATGGCGGCAACTCGCCGTCGCGGCCCTGACGCTTGCGACCGTCAATCTTCTCTTTGCTGCGACTTCGGCGAGCATCGATACCGGCCTGGGCGTTCGCCTCAACCCGCCGTTGATCGCGTTCGCGGTCGCGGTGATGGGATTGATCCTGGCCGAGAACCTCGCACGCAATGTCGGCACTGCTCGGTTGTGGTCGGTGAAGCTTCTTTTGATCGCTCTGACGGCGCTCTACACCTACCACATCCTCGAACGCATCCCAGAGATCCTGGGCCGCGATACGCCCGAGGCTTTCGCCGCCGCCGAACCGCTGCTCTATCTGCTGGCGTTGCCGCTGTTCGTCGTCACGGCGGTACGCAGCGACTCTCTCAGACTGAAGGTCCATTCGTCGCGGCGGGTGGTGTTCCATTCCGCGACCCTGATCGTCACCGGCGTGATCCTGCAAGGCGTTGCCGCCGCCGCGCTCTATGTACGCCATTTCGGCGGTACGCCCGCCGTCGTGCTGGCGATCGTGCTCGGTTTCGGCAGTCTGGTCGCGCTGATCGTGGCGTTATCCACCGCATCGGTGCGTTCCCAGATCCGCACCTTCATCAACGAGAACTTCTACAGCTACAAATACGATTACCGTCTGGAATGGACCAAGTTCAACCAGGCGCTGTCGCGTTACGAGGATCGCGGCGGACCCGAGCGCGTGCTGCTGACCTTGTCCGACCTACTCGACAGCCCCGGCGGCGTACTGTTCGTGCGGCGCGCCGGTTGGAAGCAATACGCCCGCCTCGCCTATTCCCAGTTCGGTGAAAATCTCGGACCGATCCAGGAGACCGACCCGGTCCTTGCCAGTCTTGCCGACGAACGCGTTGCGTTCCTCGAACTCGGCGACGACGACACACAGTGGAAACCGCGCGCGCCGGAAGCGTGGCTGGTGGTGCCGTTGCGCTTCCGCAACGAGCTGATCGGGTTCTCGCTGCTGCACAAGCCGCGCGCGCCGAAGAAGCTCGATTGGGAAGACAAGAACCTCGTCGCCCTGATCGCCTCGCAACTCGCGGGCTATCTCGTGCACGAACAGACGGCGCAGGCGCTGGCCGATTCCCAGCAACTGGCGGAATTCAACAATCGCGTCACCTTCGCGCTGCATGATCTGAAGAATACGGCGGGACAGCTCAGCCTTCTGGTCCAGAACGCCGAGAAGTTCGGCGACAATGCCGCTTTCCGCGCCGACATGATCGAAACCATCCGGCACGCGGTCGACAACCTGCAAGGATTGATCGGCAAGCTGCGCGACGGATCGAAGCCGGCCGCGCCTCCCGCGCGCACACGCATCAACGTCACCGATCTGGTCGCCCGCTTTGCGCTTAAGAAGGCCGCGGCGGGCGTGGTGTTCGCACGCAATCGCGGCGAGACGCAGATCTTCGCGGAAATCGCGCAGCCGGCCGCCTTCGAAAACGCGCTCGAACATGTCGTCACCAATGCGATCGAAGCCAGTCCCGAACCGGGCAGCGTCGAACTCAGCGTCGCTTCCCAAGGCGGGCGCATCCGCATTGCCGTGCGCGACCGCGGTCCCGGCATGAGCGCTGACTTCATCGCGCGCGACCTGTTCCGCCCCTTGCGCACGACCAAGACCAAAGGCCTCGGCATCGGCGCCTATCAGGCGCGCGCCATGATGCGCGACCTCGGCGGCGACATCGAAGTGGAAAGCACTGTCGGCAGCGGGACCACGGTCACCCTGGTCCTGCCCGGCGAAGACGTACAACTCAAGGAAGCCTCATGACGCGTTCGGAAAACAAGAAAGACGGCGCGAAGCGCATTCTGCTGGTGGAGGACGATGTCGGATTGCAGCGCCAGATGCAGTGGACGCTCGATCCCCATCCCATGGTCGCGGCCGGAACCCGAGCCGAAGCGCTGCGTGCGTTCGAGGACGGCGACATCCGCATCGTCATCCTCGACCTCGGCCTGCCGCCCGATCCCGATGGCGCGACGGAAGGATTGCGCGTGCTCGACGCCATTCTCTCCAGTGCGCCGCAGACCAAGGTCATCATTCTGTCCGGCAATGCCGATCACCAAGTGGCGGTCAACGCCGTGGCGCGCGGCGCCTTCGATTTCATTTCGAAGCCGATCGACGGCGAGGTGCTGAAGCTGATCGTGCAGCGCGCGGTGCGCATGTACGAGCTCGAGGAGGAAAACCGCGCCCTGCGCGCCACCACCGACAAGCGCATGCCGGGGTTCGTGTTCGGCTCGTCGCAGATGCAGCAGATCGCCCAGACCATCGAGCGGGTGGCGCGCACCGACGCGAGCGTCTTGGTGCTGGGCGAAAGCGGCACCGGCAAGGAATTGATCGCGCGCGCCCTGCACGACTCCTCGCCGCGCGCCCACGCCAAGCTGGTCGCCATCAACTGCGCCTCGATTCCGGAAAACCTGCTCGAAAGCGAGTTGTTCGGTCACGAGCGCGGCGCCTTCACCGGCGCGATCAAGCAGACACTCGGGAAGTTCGAGATCGCCGACAAAGGCACGCTGTTCCTCGACGAAATCGGCGACATGCCGGTGGCGCTGCAGGCCAAGCTGCTGCGCTTCCTGCAATCCAAGCAGTTCGAGCGCGTCGGCGGCCGCCAGACGTTGACCGTCAACGTGCGCGTGATCTCGGCGACCAACCAGCCGCTGCAGCAACTGGTGCAGGAAGGCCGTTTCCGCGAGGACCTGTTTTACCGGCTCAACGAAATCCGCCTCGAACTGCCGCCGCTGCGCGACCGGGACGGCGATGCGTTGATCCTGGCGCAGCATTTCCGCGGCATCTACAACCGCGAGCATTCGCGTAATTTGCGCGGCTTCACCAAGGAAGCGTTGCAGGCCCTGCAATCGCACAAATGGCCGGGCAATGTACGCGAACTCGAAAATCGCGTGAAACGCGCCGTCATCATGTCGGACGGACCGCTGATCACCCCCGAAGACCTTGAACTCGTTTTGGATGGCAAGCCGCGGAACCTGAATCTGCGCGATCACATACGCGAGTTGGAGGGCTCTCTTCTACGCGAGGCCCTGGCCGTTTCCGACGGCAACGTTTCCAAGGCCGCGAAGCTGATGGGGATCAGCCGGCCGCAAGTCTACAACCTCATGAGCGCCCATAGGCGGCGCGCCTGATCCGGGAGAACCTGCCATGACGAATTTCCGCCGTGCCATGATGATCGCCGCCGCCGTCGGTGTTCTTGCCGCTGTTCCCGCCACCGCGGCGATCCCGCCGGCCGCACAAAGCAACTCGGACAATCCCTCCGGCCTCAACGATCTGTTGCGGCAGGCCCGTCAGGCGATGAGCCAGGGCCATCCCAACGTCGCCGTGATCTACCTCAAGAATGCCGCCGCATTGGCGCCGAAGAACGCCAACGTGAAGATCGAACTCGGCTATGCCTACCTGCGGGCGGGCGATGCGTCGTCGGCCGTGCGTGAGCTTCGCGCGGCGCGCCAAGCCGGTGCGCCGGATGCGCGCGTTCTGCCGCTGCTGTTCGACGCCATGCTGGCCCGCAACGAGGGCCAAGCCGTGCTCGACCAGTTCCCCGCCCCCGCTGCCGGCGATCGTTCCCCACTGGCCGCCGCCACGTTGCGCGCCCGCGCGCTGGCGCTTGCGACGACCGGACATCCCGACGACGCCATCGCCAGCATCGATTCCGCACTAGCCATCAACCGCGATGCGCCGAACCTGGTGGTGCGGGCACGTCTCGCCAAAGAGAAAAAGGACACGGCGACCGCGCTGAAACTCAGCGAAGAAGCCTACGCCAAGGCCTCCGGCGACCAGAGCGTCCTCCTGCTCCGCATCTCGCTGCTGCAGTCCTCCAATCGGGCCGGCGAGGCTCTGGGTGTGGCCGAGAATATGGTCAAGCGCTATCCCGACAATCCCGTCTCGTATTTGTCGCGGGCCGGCGTTCTTATCCAGTTGAACCAGGACGGACGCGCCAAGGCCGATATCGACACGGTGATGAAGCGCTGGAAGAATCTGCCGCAGGCGCAGTACTTCCAGGCCGTGCTGTATCAGCGGGCGAAAAATACCAAGGCCGCGTGGGCCGCGGCGCAGTCGCTGCCGCCGGAGTTCGTCAACGGACGGCCGGAAATCGGCATCATGGTGGCGCAGATCGCTGCCGCCGACGGCCACAACGATATTGCGACGAACATCCTCAACACCACGGTGGCGCGCAACCCCGATGTCGTCGAGCCGCGCATTCTCCTGGCGGCGCAGTATCTGAAGGCCAACAACACCCAGCGGGCGCTCGACCTGTTGCTGCCGCTGCGCGATTCCGGCGAGCCGCGGGTAATGGCCTTGCTCGGGCAGACCTATGCGATGCGCAAGGATACCGCGAAGTCGGCGGAGTATTTCGACAAGGCCAGCTCCGGCGGCTTCGGCGGCGATCTGTTGAAGCAACGCCTCGCTGCCTCGAATATCCAACAGGGCAACTACAGCGACGCCATCAAGCAGTTGCGCGAACTGGTTGCCAAGCAGCCGGGTGATGCCATCAATGTCGGCATGCTGGTGGCAGCACAGATGCGTGCCGGCGACATCCCCGGTGCCAGTGCAACGGCCGACAAGTTCGCTGCCGCGGCGCCGAAAAGTCCCTATGGACCGCTCTATCAGGGGCAGATTCTGCTCGCCAAGCAGAACCTCGACGGCGCCATCGCCGCCTTCGGCCGGTCTTTGACGCTGGACCCGAAATTTCTCCTCGGTCTCTACAATCGCGCCGTCGCCAAGGCGGCCCGCGGCGACAACAATGGCGCCAACAGCGATCTCAATGCCCTCTTGGCCGCCGATCCGAAGAATACGATGGCGATGATCCGCAGTGCCGAACTGCAGATCCGCATGGGCCAGCCGGACAAGGCCGAAGGACTGCTCAAGCGCGCCGTCGCCACCGATCCCAAAAGTCCGACGCCCAATCTGGCACTGGCGACCTACTACATCACGCGCACCCGGCTGAAGGAAGCGGGCGCGGCCGTCGGCAGCTATCTGAAGGTCGCACCGAACGATACCAACGCGCAGATGATCCAGGCCGAGGTCCAACTGGCGACCGGACAGAACGATCCGGCGCTGGCGACCTTCCGCAAGCTGGCCGCCCAACGTCCGGATTCGCCGCAGGTCCAGTTGATGCTGGCCAGCGCGCTGGTTGCCAAGAAGGACAACAACGGCGCCATGGCGGCGTACAAGAAGGCGCTGCAACTGGCGCCGAAATTCACCCTTGCCCGCACCGCCCTGGTTCGTTTTGCCCTCGCCGTCAACAAGCCTGACGTGGCCCTGGCCGCGGCAGAAGACGGCGTCAAGCAGGATCCCGGCTCCAACGCCGATCTGCTTTATGCCTCGACGCTCACCACGCTGAAGCGCAACGACCAGGCGATGGCCGTGCTGAAGCAGAGCCAGGCAAAGCATCCGAGCGAGAACGGCGCCATCATGCTGAGCCAGTTGCTGCGGCAGGCGAAGAAAACCAAGGACGCCGATCAGATGCTGACGGCGTGGTCCGCCAAGCATCCGAGCGACATCGCTGCACGGCTCGAGCTCGCGCAACAAGTCATGATGAGCCAGCCTGACGTGGCGGAGCGCGAATTCCGCGCCGTGCTGAAAACACAGCCACAGAACATGGTCGCGCTCAACAATCTCTCGTGGCTGCTGCAGAAGAAGGACACCAAGCAGGCGCTCGCCTATGCCGAACAGGCTGCGAAGCTGGCGCCGGACTCCGCGCCGGTGCTCGATACGCTCGGCTGGGTGAAGTGGCTGGCCAAGGACGCGCAGGGCGCTCTTGCCGTGCTGCAGAAGGCCCATGCCGCCGCGCCCGATAATGCCGAGATCGCCTATCACCTCGCCGTGGTGCAGAACGGCACCGGGCGCCGCGCCGAAGCGAAGAAGACCCTCGCCGCGGTGATCGCTTCGAGCCAGGACTTCTCCGAGCGGAAGGACGCGATGGCGCTGAGCGGGAAGCTGCGCTGATTCTCTAGTTGTCGCGCTTTCGGACGGAAAACCGGATCCACTTTTCCTGAAAGCGCTCTATGCAGAATGCCCCGCGGCCTTGGCGGGCTCCTCGCCCATCAGGTCGCGGGCATCCATGCTGATGCGAACCAGCGCTTCCCAGGCGTTGCGGCAGGTGTCAGTGTCCCGCACATCCCTGAGCGCCGCCAGTTTGCTTTTTAATGCCTCGAAGCGAGCGACTTGCGCCCGGCCGGCCGCGGACGGCGGCTCGCCCAGCGGGAAATCGGCAATGGCGCGGCAATCGCTCAGCCGTTCGGCGTTGAGGACTTCGTCCGTACACGGCATCCGGCCCAAGGTGTTGCGGATCTGCTCGCGCAACGAGAACAACCGATCGGCCAGATCCGGCGTTTTCGCAGGTATTTCCACGGCGGGTTCGGCGCCGGCCGCAAGCGGCGTCGGCACGACGACAGGTTCGGCCGCTGGACGGCGAATTTCGGCCGGCTGCTGCTTGGCGCGCGCCGTGATGCGGGCGGCACGGATGACCGAGCGCCCCCAAACGCGCGCTGCAACCAGCGCCAGCACGCCGCAAATCAGGATCTGCCACTCGTAGAGCCAGCGCAGCAATTCGCGGAACGCCACGGGAAACACCGTGAACAGAATGAATTCGAGCCCGGATGCGGACATTGTTGCGGATACCGTCATGAAAGCGCCTCAGCCGCGGCCACTTTGCCCCTATCCTCGAAACCATCCAATGCTTTGCCATCCGGTATCGTTGCGGAACCGGAGCGATTAGCGCCGAAGTGTCGCCGCCATGCACGCCCGGCCAGCGTCGGTACGACATCGGCAGCTAGGGTGCGCAGTCCGTTGCCGCTCCGCCAATCGGCCGCAACAACACCCAGGCGCGAAGTGCGCTGCCCCATCCAGTCGCGCTTGTAGCTATCATCGCCGCGGCCGAAGTCGAGCACCGATACGGCTTCGTCGCTGAGGCAGGTTTCAATCATGCGATGGGTGAGCAGCGTCCCCGGCGACAGCGCAGCGGCGTCCTCGCGATGCACCAGTTTGAAGATGGTCGCGCGGCCGCCATGCACCAGCCAGATCTGCGCCGCCACGATCCGGCCATCGATTTCGAGCAATCCCATCCGCACGGCGGGCGCAAGCCGCCGCACCATGGCGGCAAGAAAATCAGGATGCGGTTCCGGAGCTTTCCACGAGGCGTGCTGAATGGCGTCGTAGTGCGCCAGCGCGGCATCGAAATCCTCGCGCACATAGGTGAAAGCGGCCCGCGCAGCGGCGGACTTGCGCCGCACCGTGGTCCTCAGCCGTGAAGGCCGTCGCGCCCAATAGCCGGCGAAATCGGCAGCCGGTTCGGACCAGTTGACGAAGCCCTGATACGCCGCTGCAACGAGACCATCGCGCAACCCGCGCAAGAATGCCGCCATTCCGGGATCGCAGCGGTCGATGGCGTCAAACCGCACCGCGCCGCCCGCGACCGCACGCATCTGCCGGCCCATTTCGTATGCAATTTCTACGTCCGGTAGCGCCGGGCTGTAGCGTGTGGTGTACGGAGCGGTCAATCCACGCACGCCCGATGCTCCGATCGCCACCGGCAAGGCCGCCGACCCGCCCGCGGCCAGGATGGCGGCGCGTTCTCCCGAAGCGAGCGTGGTCTCTGTAAGCGCATCAAACCAACCCGGCAGGCCTTCCGCATGGGAACTTCTCGTCAGGAGCGGTTCCACGCGCGACAATTCCGACCATGGCAGAAGCTCAAGCATGTGCTTTACGCATTCTTAAGGGCGTCCCCCGCACCTTCACCTCGCGAGCAAGGAAGCGGCGGCAATGGATTTTCTCGACTGGTTTCTCATCGGCTGGGTTGTCATCTCCGTGATTGCCACGCCGCTGGTCGGCCGCTTGGTGGCGAACCGTCTCGGCGATCCGCCCCCGGACGAAAGCCTCGCGCCGGAATGGACCCGGACCGCGCACGACTAACCCGTCGCCGAGATGGGAACCCGCTGCCAGGCGGGCTGGCCCTGCTTCGGGCGCACCATTTCCCACAATGGTAGCATCAGGCAGATCACGATTACGAACAGGTCGTAATAGGCCAGGCTGAGCGCTGCGCCCGAAACGCAGAACACGAGCAAGCTGGCCTGCAGCGCCACGCCCAGCTCGGCGACCCAGCGCTGCTGCGCCGACCGCCGCGCCATCTTGATGATGCGCGACACGCGGAAGAACGACGCCCCGATCAAGAGAAGATAAATCCCCAATCCGATGAAGCCGTGCTCGCCCAGCACCTGGAAGTAGATGCTGTGGGCGGCGTGGTTCTTCTCGTTGGGAAAATAGGAATGGAAAAACGGCCCCAGCTGCGGCCCGTAGAATCCGGCGCCGAACGGAAAGCGGTCCTTGGCGGCATTCCACGCCACCTTCCAGGCCACGATACGTCCGTGGAAGGACTGGTCCTCCTGTACCGAGGACACCGAATTCATCGTGCTCATGCGGTCGAAATACTGGGCCGGCATGAAATGCACTGTAAAGGCGATCAGCACCGACGCCACGGCGATATAGGTCAGCCGCCGTTTCATCCGTAAAAGCCCGAGGAATCCGAGCGTGGCAAGACCGATCAGCGCGCCGCGCGAATAGGTGCCGATCACCGCGATCACCGTCAAGACTATGCCTGCCAACAGCGAGAGGCGGACCCATTTGTCGGTCGACTGCCCGCGCAGATAATGCGCCAGCGGCAAGGTCATCAGCATCGCCACGGCAAGCTGATTGTTGTCGTTGATCATGGTGCCGGACGGACCCAGCACATGGTTATGGCCGCCCGTCACGATCGTAAATAGTCCGCCTTTGACGCCATAATAGAACAGCGAGATCACCGCAACCCACATCACCGCCTGCGCCCGCACGCGATTGGTGACCGTGGCTGCCAACAGAATGCCGAGCGCAAAGGTTTTCCAGGTCCGGTCCCAATAGTCCCACGACCAGCCGGGATCGTAGGCGAAGAAGGTGCCGATCGTCGTCCACAGGATGAAAATGATGACGCCCCACAGGATAAATCCGTTGGGCGGGGCCTTGCGCTCTTTCGACATCGCCCATGCGATCAGCGTGACGAGCGCGATCACCATATTGGCGGAGCCGATGAAGCCGTAGGTCTCGCGATGCGGATTCTGCAGCGTGAACCATTCCCAGATCAGCACCCCGACGAACGGCCAGCGCAACGTCATGCCGAGTCCGGCAAGGATCGCAACGAGGAGCAGTAGTGAGCGCAAATCGTTCCCCTAGCTTGCTTGCCGCCGCAGCGCCGCGGGTGCGGTCCAGGTCGATGGCCGGTAGCCCGCAAACAGCGCCCGCGCGAAGAATGAAGCCGCGCGCGCGAAATCGTGGTGGGCGAGCGCGATATGACCGGCATTGGCGTAGCGCTCGGCCAGAATGGTCCGGATTTCCTTGCGCGACAGGCGATGACGCAGCCGCTCGACATGGCGGCGGATCATCGGCAGCACATAGCGGCCCTGATCCGAGCCGCGATAACGCGACAACGAATCCGGCTGTACGTAAACCTCGGCCAGTGTTTCGGGCACATACGCGAGCGATCCTTCGAGCGCCAAGCGGATCCACATGTCCTGGTCCTCGCCCACCGCGAGGTCTTCGTCGAAACACAACCGCGCCAGCAGCGCACGCGGCGCCATCACCGTCGGCGTCGCCACGAAATTGCGCCGCAACAAATCCTTCAACGCCCGCGCTCCGGTCTCCACCGCATGCCCGCGAAACGTGTCTCCCAACGATCGGCCGTCGCAATCGAACTCTTCCGAGGCGCAGAATACGAGGCTGATACCGTCGTGAATTTCGCCGAGCTGTTTTTCGAGCTTTTGCGGCCGCCAGACATCGTCGGCATCCAGAAATGCGATCCAGGAGCTCTTCGCGGCTGCAATTCCTGCATTGCGCGCCGCCGCAGCCCCTCGCCGCTCGGCGAGCCGCACCAGTTTGACGCCAGGGCACGTTAACGCGATGACCGCCGTGGCGTCGCTGCTGGCGTCGTCAACCACGATGATTTCGTCGGCCGGACGGGTCTGCGCCAGCACCGACTGCAGCGCGCGCCGGATCGTTGCCGCCGCGTTATGGGCGGGAACGACGACGCTCACGCTCGGTGTTGACGCCATGTGGTCTCTCTATTTGCTGCAACATCCAATGTCTGCCGCGTCCGCACAATACAAACGCCCGCTGTTTTGTATAGGCCGCGGACGTTCTTCGGCTTCGTGTCACGCGATGAACACTGACGTAGCGACAGCTTTCCAGCGTGCTTCCGCCGTCACAAACCGTGTAAAAGCCGTGGCCTCGCGTATAAGCACGTAGTACCGCAATACGCCGCCTGTATAGATGACGACGCAAACGCATTCACCGAAGGACGCATGACACCCGACGTATCCGTCGTGATCGCCACCCGCGACCGCTTCGAAAGCCTGGCCCGCCTTCTTGCCTGCGTGAAGTCACAGGATTTGACCGCCTTCGAATGCATCGTCGTCGACGACGGTTCGCGCGACGAGGCGGCTTACGATCGCCTCTGGCAGGACCTCGACGGGCGCTTCCGCCTGCTGCGTTCGGCGACCGCGCTCGCCGAAGGACCTTCGCGCGCCCGCAATCGCGGCATTGCGGCGGCAACGGCGCCGCTGGTGGCCTTCTGCGATGACGACGACCGCTGGGTCCGCACCGATCATCTCAGCACGGCCGTCGCGGCCATGCGCCGCCACGATGCCGATCTCTATTTCGCCAATATGCAAACCTCGCGTAGCGGCGAGATTCTCGGCGGCGATTTCTACGGCGTCATCCGTCCGTTTCTGACGCGGCGCCCGCTGGCGCCGGAATTGTTCGAAGTTGCGCCCGCGGACCGGGCGGCGGCGATGAAACACATCTTCCTGCATTGCGACAGCCTGGTAGCATCCACCGCCTTGCTGCGCGAGGCCGGCCTGTTCTGGGAAAAGCTGTCGATGGCCGAGGATCGCGACCTCGCCTTGCGCCTGCTCGACCGCTCCAAGCGCGTCATCTACCGCGATGTCGTGACGGCGGATTACGACCGCACCGCGCATACCGGTCTCTGCAAGGCCTACACCGAAGACGAAATCCGCCAGTTCGTGGTGGTCGCCATGCTGCACGCGGAAACGACGATGCGCAGCCCGGCACTGCGCCGCGTGGCGCGCGGTTATCGTGCCTGGATGCTGTACGAGCTGGCGCAGAGTGCCCGCAGCGAAGGTCGTCCGCGTGCAGCGCGCGAACTTGCCGTGCAATCGGTGCTGTTGCGCCCCACCGTAGCGGCGATCCGGTTTCTTCTCGCCGGACATCCGGCGGAGCCGCTATCGCAACTAAGCCACCCGGAGGCGCAGTAGACATGCGACCCGTGATCTCCGTCGTCATCGCCACCAAGAACCGCGCCCCGACGCTGAAGCGCCTGCTCGCCTGCATCCGCGACCAGGACATGGCGGAGTTCGAATGCATCGTCGTCGACGACGGCTCGTCGCCCGATACGCTGGCGGCCTATGATGAGATCTGGATCGAGCTGGACGAGCGTTTCCAGCTCCACCGTCGCGAAGATCGCCAGCCCGGCGGACCGTCGCGGATGCGCAACCGCGGCATCGCGCTGGCGCGCGGCAAGTATGTCGCGTTCTGCGACGACGACGACCGCTGGATCCGCAACGATCACCTCTCCACGGCGGTTCGCGTGATGGAGACACATGGCGGCGATCTCTTCTTTGCCGCCATGCAAACGGCGGCGCTCGGCGAAGTGAAGGATTGCGATCTCTACGCCCCGGCACGCGCCGGCCTGCAGCGCCATCCCATCGCGAACGAGCCCGGCATTTTTCATGTGCCGGTCGAGGGCATGATCGGGCTCATCCGCCACCGCACGCTGCACACCGACACGCTGGTCGCCACCCGCACCCTATTGCACGAGGCGGGGCTCTATTGGGAAAAGACCAGCCTGGCGGAAGATCGCGATCTCTCCTTCCGTCTCGTCGACCGCGCCGCGAAAATCCTGTTCCGCGCCGAGACCGTGGGCGAGCTCGATGTTTCCCACCACGTCAGCCTTTACCGGACCTTCGCGCACGAGGAAAAGGCGCTGTTCGCCTATCTCGCCACGCTGCACAGCGAGTTCGAGGTGCGCAATCCGAAGCTGCGGCGGCTGGCGCGCGCCAATCGCGCCTGGGACCTGCTCGACCTCACCAAAGCCGCTCTCGCCGACGGACGGCGGCAGCAGGCACGCCAGTTCGCGCTGGAATCGCTGCTGCTGCATCCTTCCTTCAGTGCCGTGCGGCTGCTTGCGGCGGCCTGAACCCGCGCAACCATTGTTCGATCCTGAAGCCGACCGTCGGACGGCGATAGCGGCGCCAGCACATCTCGTAGGTCTCGATGCCGAACGACGTTTTCAGACGATTGGTGCCGGCCAGGAAATCGTACGTCGTCATGCCGGCCTTGGCGTAATGACCGATCGCCAGCGCATGACAGACGTAGCCCGGCCTGAGCGACCGGTCGTCGTCGGAGAAGCCGCTCTGATAGGAATGCACCACGCCGTTGCGCTTAAAATTGTAGAGATAGCCGAGCACCCGGTCGCCGCCGGTAATCTCCATCAGATCGACACTACCATCGGCAACGCCGGCGGGGATCATGGTGCGATGGAACGGTTCGAAGGCCGGATTGTCGAAGGCGTTGGCGCGCCCGCGGCGTGTCCAGGAACGAACATGCAGGCTTTTCATCTTCTCGAAATAGCCGAGGGCCGTCTCGGCATCGGGCGCCACGGAAATCCGCAGTTCGCCGCCGAAATCGCGCAGCGACCGGCGCAGCTGCTGACGCGCGTTGCGCGACAGAACCGGCGCGACGCCTTCACTGCCCAAGCCGGAAAGCGGCGTGCGATAGGCGGTGCGGCAATCGTCGAGCACGATCAGATCGCCGGACGCCTTCCAACGCTCGGCCGTTCCCGGAACGACCAACTCATCCGCCCGCAAGCCACCGTCTGCGAACCATCGCGCCAGATCCTCCCACAGCACGGCGTCCTCGCCGCCCGGCAGCGCAAAGCCGTTGTGCTCGATCATGATCCCGTCGAGCGCCCGGTTGCCGCTCGCATTGAGCCACGCCTGCCGCCGCCAGCGTTTACGGGCGCACAAGGCAAGCCCCGCTGGCGCGCCGCCGCGCGTGGCCTTCAGGACCAGAAGCCCGGGTGCACGCTGCAACAGTGCCGAGACCCAGGTCCAACTCGTGAAGAAGGAATGAGCGCCGCCATGATCGAGAGCCCGCCATTGCCGCTCCAGCGCCGGAAGGTCGCGAACCGGCTCGAGCGCAAACGTCGTCGTACCGCTCTTGCGTTCCAGACCGTTTGATAAGGCGTGCACACTTTCCCCAGCGATAGCCGCACAGCGCCCTGTTGCGCCCCGGTGGTTTCCCCGTAAGCTCGACGGACGTCCAAATGATAAGCTCCCTCTTTATGATCAGGTCAAGAATGCACTGCTTCCGTATGCTGATGATCGCTTGCACGCTGGCGGTGCCTGCGTCCGCCTTGCCGCGCGTTGTCGTCGATGGCAACGGGCCGGCCACCTTCGGCATGGTGTTCGCGCCGGGCGCCGTGCCGCCGGGTACCTCGCTCGCCGCCACCGACAAATCGGGAGGCGCAATCCCACTGCAGGTGGATGTGAAGGCGAAGAACCGCGACGGCTCGCTGCGCCAGGCCGTTCTGACAGTGCCACGCACCGGAACCGTGCAGTTCGTCGCCGGAACGCCGGCGCAAGGCGCGCCGGTTGCGCTCTCGTCGCTGCCCGCGGATTTCGATGCGGCGGTCACGCTCGATTTCGGCGACCGCAAACTCACGGCCTCGGCGCGCGAAATGCTCGCACGCGGCAAGCCGGAGACGTGGCTTTCCGGACCGCTGGTCAGCGAATGGTGGATTGGCGCGCCGTTGCACGATGCGTCCGGCAAATCCGATCCCCATTTGAGCGTGCGCTTCGGCCTTCGCAGCTATGGCCCCGGCAAGCCCCTACGCATCGAGGTGGATGTCGAGAACACCTGGACCTGGGCCGCGAACCCGAGAAGCTATCAGTACGCCGCGGAAATTCGCGCCCATGGCAAGACGGTCTTTTCCAAAGACAAGATCGCGCAGCAGTCGCACACGCGCTGGCGACAGGTGTTCTGGTGGGATACCACCGCCGATGCATCGGTGCGCTACGATATCGCCGATCTCAAAGCCTCCCGCGCGATCCCGAACTACGACGCCGACCGAGATCCCGGTCTCGGTGCGCTCAATCACGTCTATTCGGGCAAGGGCCGCGGGCCGATGCAAACCGGCATCATTTATCCCGCCATGCCGGTGACCGGCCAGCGTCCAGATATCGGGCCGTTGCCGGGGTGGACGGTCGGCTGGCTGCTGTCGATGGATTCGAAGACGTCCGAAATGATGCTCAATGCGGGCGATCTCAGCGGCAGCTTTCCGTCGCATTATCGCAATGAGAAAACCGGCCGGCCGGCAACGACCGAGGAATTTCCCAAGATCAGCACGCACTACAACTATGTCGGACGCGGCAACGGCAACCTGCCGCTGCCCGACCTCGCCGGACTGCCCAAGCCATACGGGGCCGAAGCAGCGCACGAGCCGTCGCTCGCATTCGTGCCCTATCTTGTCACCGGCGATCGCTATTATCTCGAAGAGTTGCTGTTCTGGTCGCAATGGAATGCGTGGGGCACGGCGCCGGAATATCACGGCTACGCCAAAGGCCTGATCGGCTGGGACCAGATCCGCGGCCAGGGCTGGTCGCTGCGAACCCTGGCACAAGCCGCCTGGGCGACGCCCGACAACGATCCCGCGAAACCTACCTTGCTGCGCGAGATGAAAGCCAATGCCGAATGGTACGATGCGGCGTACACCAACAATCGCGAGGCGAACATCTTCCATGTCGCGTTGCGCGCGTCGGACAATGCGGACTCGGTGGCGCCGTGGATGGACGACTATCTTACCTGGGCGGCGCAATACGCGGTGCAGCTCGGCTTCGACGAATTCCGGCCCTTCGCGCGCTGGAAAGCCGTGGCACCGGTGCAGCGGATGATCAATCCGGACTACTGCTACGTGATGGCGACCAAATACTACATGAAGGTGATGGACCGCCCGCATCATTTCATCGCCAACTGGGCCGATGCCTATGTCGCCAATCTTCCGAAGGACAAGCGCGACGGTCCGAAAGTCGCCTGCGCCAGCGACGAGATGGCGCGCATGTTCAAACTGCACCAGCCCGGCGAGATGATGGGCGACTCGAATTCGCCCACCGGCTACCCCGCGCAGATGCAACCCGCTTTGGCGGCCGCCGTCGATGCCGGCGTGCCGGGCGCGGATGAAGCCTGGGCCAAGTTTAAGAACCGCCCAGTGCGGCCGCGCGGCGGCGTCGAACCCAAATGGGATATCCTGCCGTGGTCGGCTAAATGAGGTCCGACAGACCCAGCCGCGCACAGGCTTCGCTGAGATCGAAATGGCGCACCAGTTCGTCGCCCATATTGCGGCGGACGTCGGAGCCGTTCGGTTCGCGCACGCCGACGTAATCGTCCTTGCCGATCTTGGTGAAATGACCTTCCGCGAAGTCGTCGGCATCGAGCACGACGCAATCGCCGCCGGCATGGCGGTGCCAGTACCAGATCCCGGCGCCGTGGTCCCAATAATACCAGCGCCGGACGAAGCGCTCGCGCCGCTGGTTGGGATGCGCCCACCACGCCATCCACCAGCCGCAGCCCTTTTCGAACTGATCGCGGCTGGCCGCGCGGGTGGTGCAGCCGACCAGCTCCCAATAGCGCTGCCACCACGGCAGATAGCGGTGCCGCAGCCCGGGATCGGCATGACAGGCCGCGGTCTGGCCGTCCTTCAGCGTACGGAAGAGTTCGGCCAGCCCCGCCAGTTTGGCCGGACGGATCAACAGGTCTGAATGCCAGAACGCAATCCGCTCGGCGAACAGGAATGCGAATTCGAGCGGAAAATGCGGATAGAGCAGCGGCAGGCCGAGCGCCGCATTGAAATCGAACACCACCGCGCCGGGCACCGTTTGGCGTGGCGGCCCCACCCGCGGATCGAAGCCGACCAGCGGCGTCCATCCGGCGTCGCGCACCAGCTTCTGCTGCACCAGACACCAGTCACTGTCGACATTCCAGCACAGCCAGGGCTTTTCGATCCCGTCGAGCGCGCGCCCCCAGCCGGCAGCGATGTCCATCACCTCATCCAATGACAGATCCAGCGCGCGAAAGGCGCCCCACACGCCCTGCCCGACCTGCTCGAGTTCGATCGCGTAATCGGTAAAACGCGCGAAGCGGGGATGAACGATGCGGCCGGGAAGTCTCATGCCTGCGGTCCCGGAAACAGCGACGGTGTCCAGCCGCGCAAACAATAGACGACCAGACCGATCCATTCGTGCGCGGCCCAATCAGCTTCGCCCAGCCCCGAAATCATACCCGGAAAGAACCCGCTACTACCGCGAAGCGTGTGATAGTCGGCGGGATAGCCGAGCACCGGCCAGCCGGCACCGCGAAACGATCCCACCGCACGCGGCAGATCGGCGGCGGAGGTGACGAGCAGCCAAGTCTCTCCGGCTTTCGGCCGCATCATCTGCGCGCCGTAGACGGCGTTCTCGTGGGTGTTGCGGCTGCGGCTTTCGTAGCGCACGTCGCGAAGACCGAGTCCGTCGAACAGCACGCGGGCATAGGCTGCTTCATTGTGGCTCTGATCGAACGGATCGCCGCTGCCGCCGGTGAACAGCACACGCGCCTTGGGGTAACGCCGCGCCAGCATGGCGAACGTCGTCATCCGTCCCGCCATGCCGTTGAGCTGCGGCGTGTCGCGATCGACGCTGCGCGGCAGGCTGATGGCGCCGCCGAGTACGACGAGGCCGTCGACATGCGTCACCTGCGGCGGCGGAAACCGTTGCTCGAGCGGACGCAGCATCCAGGTCGACAGCGGCAGAATCGCGAACGCCGCAAGCCCGCCGATCCCCGAGATCAGAAACCAGCGACCCGAATGCTTGCGACGCAGCGTAAGCACCAGTCCGGCGATGCAGCAGATGAAGATCAGCATGCTCGGGCGCGCCACAACGTCCATCGCGCGCGCCAGGATATACAGCATGTCACTCGCCCCGACCTGATGCGACGGTTAGAGTATGCGCGTCGTTCCCCGTCAAGCAGGAGTGTGTGCGTGAGATTCCCCAGCGTCGTGTTTTTGGCGTGCCTGATGCCGGGCGCCGCCGCCGCCACATTGACCGTCGGTCCGGGCCAGCCTTACGCGCTTCCGAGCCAGGCCATCGCCGCCGCCAAGCCTGGCGACACGATCCACATCATGCCCGGCACGTATCGCGATTGCGCCGCGTGGACGACCGACAATCTCACCATCGAAGGCGAAAACGGCACGGTTCTCAGTGAGGCGATCTGCCAGAACGCCGGCATTCTCGTCGTCAACGCCCCCCACGCCACGCTGCGCGGACTGACGCTCGAAGGCGCCGCAATTCCCGAAGGCAACGGCTCGGGCGTGCGCGCCAACGGCGAGTTCCTCACCGTCGAACGCTGCATTTTCCGCAACAACCAGGACGGCATCCTGTCCGCCAACAATCCGCAAGCGACGCTGCTGGTGCGCAACTCCACCTTCGACGGCAACGGCGCCTGCCTGCCGGACAAGGGCTGCGCCCACGGCATCTATTCCGGCTTCGTCAATCTCTTCCGGGTCGAGAATTCGCACTTCATCAACACGCAAGTGGGCCATCACATCAAATCGCGCGCCCGCCGCACCGAAATCGTCGGCAACACGATCGAGGACGGCCCGCGCGGAACGTCGAGCTATCTCGTCGATCTGCCCAACGGCGGCAGCCTGACGATGACCGGCAATACGCTGGAAAAGAGTTCGCGCAGCCAGAATCCGACCGCCGCCGTTTCCATCGGCGAGGAAGGCGGCAAGCGCAAGCCGGGCGAGATCGTCATTTCGGGCAATACGTTTGTCAATCGCGGGCGGCCGACCGTGTTCGTTCATAATGCCGGCAAGGATCGCGCACAGCTCTCCGATAACGTGGTCAAAGGACCGGCGCGCACGCTCACCGGCCTTGGCTCGGCGAACTAGCCTGCCCCGCTTTGCGCAACGCCTCTTCCCGCGACCAGCGCTTCGCGGCTTTCGGCTTTTCCGCCTCCGGCAACGGCATGGCGAGCAGACCCGTCGTCGGCTCGTTCTCGGGGCGTTTGTCGTTCTCTTTGAACCAGTTGAGCACGATGAAGATCGCGATGATCGACGCCAGGAAGAAGATGCCACCGATCATGCTGCTCCTCCGTACAAGGCCTCGTAGGTCGCCACCATACGATCTTCGCCGTAGTCGCGGCAGGCCTTGATGCGATTGGCGGAACCGATTTGCGACGCAGCGTCAGGATTGATCACAAGCCGCAAAAGCCCTTCCGCCAGCGCGCTGGCGTCACGCGGCACCACCAGTGCGCGATTTTCCGTCGCGACCATGGCCGTCACATCGCCGACATCGGTCGAGACCACCGGCAGGCCGGCCGCCATCGCTTCCAGCACCGCAGTCGGCATCTGCTCGGTATCGGACGACAGCGCGAGCACGGAAAGCGCCGCGTAGATCTTTTCCGTCTCGCGGATATGGCCGGCAAAGCGGATATCGGCGCCAAGCCCCAAGGCCGCCGCATGCGCCTCGAGATGGGGGCGTTCCGGTCCGTCGCCCGCGATCAACAGCCGGCACGGCGTCTGGGCGCGGACGATCCGGAAGGCATCGAGCAGTCGGATGAGATTCTTCTCCGGCCGCAGCGCCGCCACCGTGCCGATAACCGGCCCCTCGCCCGCCCAGGCGTAGGGCTCGATACCGGAGGCGCCGAAACGCGCGCAATCGACCCCGTTCGGAACATAGCGCAGCACGGATGGGCTCAGACGCCACACGTCCTTGGCCAGCGCAAACAGCGTGCGCGACGGCAGCACGACGGTGCTGCGGGCCAGCACATAGCGTCGTGTCAGGACTCGCCGCGGCAGTTGCCGGTTGGCTTCTTCCGGACCGAAGCCGTCTTCAATATGGACGTGTCCGGCAAGCCTCGGCCAGTTGGCCATGGCGCACTCGATGCTGCCCCAGTTATGGGTGACAAGCCGGTGCGGCCGCACGCGGGAGAGGAAGGCGCGAAAGCGGCGCCAATTGCCGAGCGTATCGCGCGGCCGCAGCGCCAGCTTCTCGAAAGCAATGTCGAGCCCGGAATCAAGCCGCTCGCGGCAATCCTCGCGCCCGTCCATCGAAACGACGATGTGGCGGAAGCGGTCGCCGAGCCGGTTGGCGACGACCGCAAAGCGCGCTTGCGATCCGCCGACGGCAAAGCTCGGGAAAACGTGCAGCAGCGTGGGAGGCATGAACTTGTGTTAGCGCTCGCGCAGCGCAAAGGTCTTGCCGACCGCCGTGTGATGCGTGCCCTCGGCGGACAGGAACGACAAGTCGCCGGTCATCACGTTCAAGAGCTGCGGAATCTGCTCGAGATGATAGCGGTGCAGGATGGCGCCGGTCTGCGTCAGTTGCCGGCCCTTGGCGCGCGTGGTGCGCAGCCGCCATAACCGCACAATGCGGCCGTCGCGGGTCACCCGTTCGACGCGGACAAGCGGAGACGCCGCCAGCTCGATCGAAACTGCCGTCGCGGCAAGGACAATCACAGGCAGGCAGACGAAGAGAAGTGCCAAGGCCATTGCGATATCGCCCAGACGCCGGATGGTCATCGTGCTCCTCTTTCTCGTTCGTGATCGCTACAAGTTGAAGCAAGTTTGCAGCGTGAATGCAATCGCAACCGCTGTGACGATGACGGCATGTCTTGTTTATATTACAAGCAATGTTAATCCCGATCACCTCTCGCGCGTTTCTTAGTCGTACGACAAAAAAAAGCTGTTACCGAAATCGGCTCGGCGGTTACGGAATGCCCGCAACCACGCTATCTTGCCCTCAAGGAGACGGGCACATGACGCTGGTGATTGCATTGGGCATCTGGGTCGCGGTTTCCGCCGTAGCGGCACCGCTGATCGGCTACTATCTGGGCGGTCATCGCGAGACGCGCCTTCAACTTACACAATCGTCGGAAACGGCCTTAGCGCCGCGAAAGCATTCTTGAGGCGCGCGGCATAGCGGTCCTGCGAAAGTTCCGTTTCGGCATAGCGCCGCGCCGCCTTGCCCAATCGCAGACGTAATCCCTCATCCTGCAGCAAGCGCAAGACAGCCGCCCGCAAAGCCGCGACATCGCCGCTGGGAACGACCAGACAGTTCTCTTCGTGCTGCAGATAATCGCGAATGCCGCGCGCATCGCTCGCCACCACCGCCTTGCCGCAGGCGAACGCCTCGAACAGACTCGAAATTCCGCCGGGATGGCGCATGTCGTGCAGCGGCAGCCCCACGATCTTTGCCGCCCGATAGAGCGCGCGCAGGGCTTCGTCGTCGCCGCGCGGCGCGATCGTGAGACCCGGGCGCGGCGGGACGCAGTCGGTGCGCAATTTCAGCGGCACGTCGAGATCGCGAACGGCTTCAAGCAGCGTGTCGTAATCGCGCGACAGGTCGTTGCCGACGGAGAGAATATAGCTGCCATCGCCCTCCGCCGGTGTGAAGAACGCGGTATCGATCTGCTGCGGCAGGAATTGAACCCTGGCGCCCGGATAGCGGCGCGCCAGATAGGCGGTCTGATCGCTGGCAAAGCTGAACACCGCATCGGCCCGCTTTAGGCAAAACGCAACGATCCGTGCGCGCAAAGGCCAATTGGAGTCGTCACCGACATCGACAATCACCACCAGCGGCTTGAACCCAAGGAGCCGTCGCAGCGCCAGGATCAGAAGCGCGCCGGACTGATAATAGGACACCACGGCATACGCCTTGCGCCGGCCGAACAGAATTTTCGCGGCACGCCAGGGATCGACACTCGCGAACAGTGACACGCATCCGGCAAAGGGATTGCGCGGGGATTCGTTCACGTCCAGCACTTCGGCCGAAAACCCCTGCCGCTCGAACGCTTCGGCGATGCCGAAACGCGGCGGCGGCGCGCCAGACTTCTGCAGCCGGTTCGATGGCAACAATACGATATGCGGTTTCATGGCAGCGCCGGCGCCAGATCCTTGCAGGTGGCGCGCGCCTCATCATAGATGTTTTCGATCGTCGCCGGCGCACCTCCGACCTCGCCGAGGAAGAATTCGTAAAACTCCTCGAACCAGCCGATGAAACGGTCGCGGTCGGCGCGGCTTCTCACATAGGGCGTATTGCCGGGCAGCAGCGACGGCGTGTGATAGGACAGCGTGAAAACACGGGTGCCGCGCTTGAGCAAGGCGCGCACCAGTCGCTTGGCATCGGAGACGTTGGTGCCTTCCGGCGTCAGGCGGATGCGCTCCATCATGCCGGTGCGCGCCATCACAGATCGCGCCAGAGCATGACGGGCGTCGTTCTCGAACAGTCCGTTGGCGAGATGGCGCCAGTTTCCGCGCGACAAATGCCCGATATAGGTCGAGGTCAGCGGCAATTCGAGCACGCGCCGCTCGGCATCGAGCCAATAAGGGGTCGTCGGCCGTCCGAAGAAGGTCGGCCCGCCCGTCACGTGATAGGAGAATTCCGGCACCACGCTGGAATCGACTCGATAGCCGAGCGCCGCAAGCGTCTTCACCGTATTCGGCCCGACACCGTAGCGGCCAGCGCGATAGGCCGTTGGACGCACGCCGAAACGCGTCGCGATGGCCTCGGTCAACGTCCTCAGCTTGTCGCGCTCCAGCGCCTCGGGCAAGTTGCCGGCAAAACTGTTATAGGCGTTCACCACCTCTTCGTACGGCGGAGTCACCCACGGATGGAGCTGGGCGCCGATCTGGCATTTTCCCGCCTTAAGGCATTCCGCGAGAAAGGCATAGCCGTCGGGTTGGGTCACGATCGGATAGGTGACGAAGTAGGTCGGCACGACGCCAAACCGGTCGAACACGCGATGCAGCACGACCTGCTCGTTCATCGAAGCGACATTACGGAAGTCGCGCGACAGCGGCTTTTCCCAATCGAACGCTTCTTCGGCATCGACCGATGTGACGATCAGCGGACGTTCGGCGGAGGGCCGCGCGCGCTTTGCGGTGCGGACTTGCGGCTTGACCAGCCCCTGCACCATCTCGGCCACGGTGGCTGCCTGCGTTCTGGCGCTAAAGGTCCGCACGAACCACGGCGAAGGTTCGCGCACCGTCAGCGGCAGCGACAGGAATTTCTGCACCCGGCGGTCCGCTTCAGCCTCCGGCATGTCGGGCGCGATCACGGCGTAGGCGATGCCGCTCTGCTGCAGGATGCGGTCGACCGGCGAATCCGCCGGCGTATAAGCGAGAATGGGTTTACCGATCCGGATATAGTCGAGCAGCTTCGACGGCACCTGGAAGGCGGTATTGCGCTCGTTGACGTCGAGCAGCAGCAGGCAATCGGCTTCGGCGGTTTCGCGCAATGCCTCTTCACGCGGCACCAGCGCATTGGTGACTTCGACCACCTCACTAGACGCCAGCGAAGCGCCATGCGCGCTCAGCACCGCCTCGTCGATCGGACCGATCAGCTTCACCCGCAGCGCATCGGCACGCGTGCCGAGCCGCTTGAGCGAGCCGAGCAACTGGCCGGGATGACGGCCGCCATAAAGCGTGCCGATGTGCGCCAGGACGCGATGGTCGCGCACGGCCGACGGCACCCGCTCGATCGCCTCGTCGGGATCGTAGCTGTTCCACAGCACGGATATGGCATCGCGGCGCGCCGGATAGCGCTGCCGCCAAACCTCAGCGATGACGTCGGTATTGGCGATCACATGATCGGCGCGTTCGAAGATTCGCCGCTCCAGCAGCGGATCGTAAGGATAGAACCAATTGCGGTTGCGGAACGGATTGTCGCAAACCGGGTCCTGGAAATCGGCGATCCACGGCAATCCGAACTTCTGCTTCAGCCACAGCGCCGCGAAATGCGAGGCGAGAAACGGCGACGTGGAATAGATCGCATCGATCTTCCGTGCCCGGATCAACCGCGCGGCGGCGGCGGCGGCATACGGCACCCACGGCAGGCGATCGTTGTATGGCGCGGCAAAGCGCATGAATACGCGCGCCGCCGCCGAAGCCGCCACCAGGCCGGCCGCCTCCCTTTGTTCCGGCACGCGCCAGACCGTCGTCTCCGGATTGACGCTGCCCTCCACCGACGACGCGAACACGAATGGTGTGACGCCGAATTCCGGCAGATAACGGAAAAGCTGGCTTGGCCGCGCCGCGGCGGGCGTGTTGTCGGGCTGAAAGGCGTAACTGAGCAACAGAAGATTGGCCATGATCAGCTCCGCGCCGATGCGGCCTTGCGCGCGTTGAGTCCGACGCGGCTCCACACGGCGCTCGCCAACGGCAGTACCAGACGGCAGAAATAGCGCACGGCCGGCATCACCGGCTGCCACATCAGTCCACCGAAACGGCGTGCATAGCCGGCACGCGAAAGCTCGTGTCCCATGAAGGCCTCGGCGACCAGTTGTTCGGACAGCGACATCTCGCGGCGCCAGCGTTCGATATCGCTGGGATCGGGACGGCGGCGCAGTTTGGCGTGAATGCCCATCTCGCGCTGCGGCACAAGGCGGTCGACTTTGTCTTCCCACGCCAGCATTTGCGGTTCGTAATTCTCGCCGAGGAATTCGCAGATGCCGCGCACCGTGCGTTCGGTATCGCGCACCAAATCTTCATAGCGCACCAGGAACAGGCGGTCGGCCAGCGGCCCCTGGCGCCAGCGCGCATCGAGTTCGGTCGCCTCCAGCCACTCGCCCATGTTGCGATTGAGCAGCGGGCCGTACCAGCCGACCGACTGGAACGATTTGGCGACGTCGCGGCCGTCGCGCAGCAGATGAATGAACCGGGCGCCGGGATAAAGCTCCGCCAGTTGCGGCACGATGCGAATATAGGCCGGCGTTTTGTCGCCCCAACGCTGCTTGCCTTCCCGCACGAGGTGGGTGCGGTAGACGATCTCGACCAGATCGCGCAGCGTCTGTTGCGGCAAGACCGAGGCTTCAGCGGCATAGGCGTCCGCATCGATCCCCATATCGGGCCAGCGGATGGAACCCGTCACGATTGTGATCGCGCGCGCAACCTCGTCTTCGGTCAGTGGCCGCGTCGCCGGAAGCCGTTTCAGCAGCGGATCGAGGAAATAGGTCTCCGGCGGGATCGCGAGGCGCGAATGCGACGCCAGGATCATGCGCAGAAGCGTCGTGCCGGACCGACCGGACCCGACGATGAAGAACGGCTGGTCTTCGTCTTTCCGCTGCGGCATGTCGATCTCGGCTGAACGCCTGCCGCTATGGGAAAAAAAGGCGCACAAATCAAGCCGTTTCGTCGCGTATGGAAAAAATCGCGGAACCCAACGCCAACTATGTTTGTGATGCTAACGTAGCGTAATGCCGGCTAAAGATAACGGACGACCTGGATGATCGCGCTTGAGGCGCTGCGCAGCGAGCCCCACTCGCTTTTCCGTCCGCCGGTCGAGGCGCTGAGATAGGCGCCGACGCTCCAATAATCGGAAAAGTCGTAAGAGCCGCCCAACTGCCCCGAGCACGCCCCATCGGCGAGATTGGTCATGACGTAGGCGTTGAGGTCGGCGTGCAGAATATGGAACGGCTCGGCCCAATCGGCGCGCACAAACGCCTGATGCCGGCTGGCCGGATCCTGGCGGTCGGCGGCATAGCCGCGGAGGTACCACATCAGCGACGCGAACTTCGGATCGGCGCCAGTCGCAAACCAGCCCCGCCACTCGTCCTGCGAGAACCCAGCCTGATGGAAATTGTATTCAATGCTGATCGTTTCCTTGTCTTCGCCGTTCCAATAGGCGCCGGCGGAGATGTCGTTCTTGAAGCCGCGCCCGGTCGCGACCGGCGGCAGCAGCGGAGTAAACGACGGCAGCATGCGCGTGCGCTTGCCGAAGGCGATGGCGTCGACGATCTCGCTCGGCGCCTGACCGCCCGCCCAGCTGGCATAAGCGATGATGGTATTGCCGATCGGATGGGAGGCGTTGAAGCCGAACTTCAGCCGGCCGCTGTCGTAGAACGCCAGAAGCTGCGGACTGAACTCTTCCCACTCGAAAGAAAACGCCGCCGAGACGCGGTCGGTGCCGTTGGTCTGATCGATTTTGGGATCGAGCGGCCAGGCGGTGCCGCCCATCGGCACCGGACTATGCAGCTTGGGCGCATAAATCACTTCCAGCGAGCCGCCGTCGAACACATGCTGGCCGCGGACCATCACCGTGCCGAGCCGGTTATTGCGCAGCTCGCCGGGATCGGACGAAGACTGCGCCACCGATGTACGGGCGCGGAAGAAATCCGTCGGATTGTAGCCGAACGCCACGCCGTAGCGCACATTGATGCGCCCGGCTTCGAGATAAGTCTCCGGCGCCACTTCCCAGGTCGCGTAAAGCTCGCGCAAATCGTTGCGCACCGATTGGCGGGGAAAACCGATCCCGTCGGCAAAACTGGCAGAAAGCACATCGCTCACGGTGACGCGCACAGTTTCCGACAGCTTCCACGTCACCAGCGCATCGGCACTGACGCGATCATTCCAGCGCGACGGGATATCGGCGCCCGGCGACACCGCAAAAGTGCCGCGATAACCGTACCAGCCGGCGGCATTGGCGAGCGAGTACTTGCCGTGATCCTCCGCCGTTGCCGGCGGAGGCGCCGCGTTTTCGACCGCACCGGGAATACGCGCGAGGTCACCGTTTTCCTGCGCCGCGGCGGGAAACACGGCACCAACCAAAGCAATCAGGAAAGCCGCCTTGCGCATGGATCAGTCGATCTTGAGGCGCGGCAGGAAATCGCGCTGAAACCACGAATCCGGCACCGCTTGGGACCGCATGTCCGAAATCGCCATCGTGGTGACGAGATTGGTGTTGACGGAATCGATCACGATGGTCTCCGCCGGAACGGTACGGCCCAGCATCGGCGCAAACTTGTGATAGTAGGCGATCTTCAGAAGCCGGCCGCTGTCGGAATAGAACTTGCCCTTGATCTGCCGGAACGTGCCCTTCTCGACCCAATATTCGACCCGCGAATAGACCGCTTCGTCGTTTGCCGCCTTCAGTTCGAGATGCCAGCAAATGCGGTTCTGCTTGTCGGCATCCTGCAGCGTTTCCTCGCCGACCAGCTTGGCGGTGTAGTCGCGCGCCAGATTCACCGTGGCGACGTCGCCGTTCGACGCCTGGCCCAACAGGCGCTGCTGCGGCGAGATACGGACCGACGCCTTTGACGAAGGATCGTAGAACCACATGTTGGAGCCGTTCATCAGCACCATCTTGCCGGCATCGCGCGCCGGAAGCACGTAGCGGATAAGGTTGTTGTACTGGTGCGTGGTTTTGTTTTCGACCGCGAACACCACGATCTGCATCGAATCCCGCGGCTTGCCGTTGATGTATTCGGTGAGGGTATCCACGACCCGGAACGCCTGCCCCGGATTGCGACCCTCGTCCACCTTGGCGACGATCTGCTGGGCCGAAAGGTCGGCGGCCCGCGCGCCCGCCGTCAGCGCCACGGCAATGACAAAACCGATCAACACGTTTTTCATGACTATCCTCATCCGTGGGCTCACACGTGGCGGAGAGCGTCGACGACCTTCATGCGTGACGCGCGGTTGGCGGGAATGATGGAGGCAAGGGTCGCAATCGCCGTCAAGAGAATCCAGACGGTGGCAAGCAGCCCCTCGGTGCCTTTGGTCAACAGAGTGAGAGCGACCGCCGAGGCGTTTCCCGGCGGCGTATAGGTGATACCGGCGTGATTGATGACATGGGTCAGCGCCAGCGCGATTGCGATGCCTGCGGTTGCACCAATGCCGCCGAGGATCGCCCCTTCAAGCAGGAACTGGCGATGAACGCCGCCGCGGCGCACGCCCATCGCGCGGGCAGTGCCAATCTCGTTGGTGCGCTCCATCACGCTCATGCTCATGGTGTTGGCGATGGTGAAGCCGACGATGATCGCCATCACCACGCCGATGAACGCGAACATCGCCATAAAGTAACCCAGGATCTGCCGGTTGGACGGATACAATTCGTCGAAATCCTTGACCTCGAGATCGAGCTTGTCGCGAGCGAAAATCTGGACGAGACGCGCCTTGGCGCGCGCGATGTCCGCCGTCCGCTTGAGCTGGATCACGATCGCCGTCGCCTTGTGCAGATCGCCGCCATAGAGAAGCTGCTGCGCCTTCGCGAAATGCAGGCCGATATAGGAGTCGTCCAGCTCCTTGGCGCCCTGCCCGCTCGCCTTCACGGCCGTGACCGTCACGATATTCGGCGCGCCGCTGCCGCCCGACAGAAGCTGGAGCTTCGCATCGGTTTGCGGCCCGGCCGGGCAGTCCTTCAGCTTGAGCGGCCGGCACAGACCGAGAATGCGCGCCAAGCCGACGCCGACCACGACCTGATCCGGCTTGGCATCGTCGAGGCCGCTTTTCGGCCGGTCGCCGTTGGTAATGCCATAGGCATCCCAGGTGTTCATCCGGTCCTTGTCGGACGGCACCAGACCCGAGCCGAAAAACGTCTTGGATTTGTCGACGGCCGCGTTTCCGGCGATGCCGCCCAGGCTGACGCGCGGCGTGATGACCGCAATCATCGACGACAGCTGCGGGTCCTTGCGGATCATCGCCATCGTCTTTTCGTAATCGGCAATGGAATAGGCGGCCGGCTTGCCGCTGCCGAACGTGAAATAGCCGGTCTTGAAGACCTGCAGATGGCCCAGGCCGCGCACGATGCCCGTCTCCATGCCGACCTTGATCATCGCATTGTATTCGCCGAGCAGCACCAGCGCGGTGGCGCCGACGATGATCGCCATGGCCGTCATCAAGGAGCGGCGTCCATTGCGCAGGACGTTGCGGAACGCGATCTTGAACACTTCATTCCCCTCAAACGTGCCGCAAGGCGTCGACGACCTTCATCCGCGCCGCACGGCCGGCCGGAACCAGCGCACCGACAGTGGCGATCACCACCAAGCCGATCCACACGCGATAGATCAGGACCCAGTCGTTGGTCAGCAGCCGCACCGGAACCGCATGGGCCTGCCCCGGCGGCGTGTACATGATGCCGGCGTTATTGAACCAGATCGACAGAACCGTACCGAGCGCGGCTCCCGCCGTGGCGCCGATCACCCCGAGCAGGAAGCCTTCCAGGACGAACAACCGGCGAATGCCCGAACGGCGAATACCCATGGCGCGCGCGGTGCCGATCTCGTTGACCCGCTCCATCACGCTCATGGTCATTGTGTTGACCACCGTGAAGATCACGATCATCAGCATGATCACGGTCAGGAATCCGAACATCACGGTGAGGAAGTTGCGGATCTGGACATAGGACGCCGACAGTTCGGTGAAATCGTGCACTTCCAGCGGCAGCTTCTTCTCGGCGAAGAGGCGGTTCAGCCGCGCCTTGGCGCGTTCGAGATCTTCGCTCCGGTGAAGCTGGATCTGGATCGCCACCGCCTTGTGCTCGCCGCGGCCGTAGAGAAGTTCCTGCGCCAGTGCGATGTGCATGCCGACAAAGGCGTCGTCGAGTTCTTTGATGCCTTGATTCTGCGCCTCACTCACATAGAAGGTGACGACATTGGGCGCGCCGTTGGCGGTGGCGCCGAGCAAATCGAGCCTCGGCTCGGCCGGCGCAGCGGCGGCTGTTGCCGTGCGGTCGCGGGCGGTCAGTTCCGTCAGGTCGACCGACAAGGCCGGCGCATTCTTGACGTCCGGCGCGGCTTCCTTGGGCGGCGGCGGACAATTGGGCACTTTCAGCGCCTCGCACAGCCCCAGCACGCGCGCCAAGCCGATGCCGACGACGCCCTTGTTGATTTCCTTGTCGCTGACGCCGAGCGGCGAGAACACATAATCGGCCGGGCGCAGATGATATTCGTCCCAATGGCGCATGCGGTCGCGGTCCGACGGAATGAAGCCGGTGCCGAAGAAGGTCTTGGAGGCATCGACCGAGAAATTGCCGGCAATGCCGAACAACGACACGGTCGGCGTCACCACGTTCAGCATCGGCTTCAGTTCGGGATCGTTCTCGATCGTGTCGATCACGCGCTTATAGTTCGCAATCGAATAGCCGGACGGATTGCCGCTGCCGAATTCGAAATAGCCTTTGGCGAACACCGACATGTGGCCCGAGGCCGTCACCGTCTGGGTCTGCAGGCCGAGAAAGGCGAAATCGTTGTACTCGCCGAACAGGATCATCGCGATGCCGCCGACGGCAATCGCCGACGCTGTCATCAGCGAACGCCTGCCATTCCGGAGAATGTTGCGAAACGCGATCTTGAACAGCGTCATCACACACTCTCCGTGCGATGCTCGACCAGCTTGCCATCACGGATGAGATAGGTTTCCTCGGCATGGCTGATCAGCTGCGGATCATGGCTGGCGAAGATGAAGCTCACTTCCTGCTCGTGCTGCATCTTGCGCATCAGTTCGATGATCTGCGCGCCGGTCTGGCTGTCGAGATTGGCGGTGGGCTCGTCGGCCAGCACGATCTCGGGATGCTTGACCAGAGCGCGGGCGATGGCGACGCGCTGCTTCTGACCGCCGGAAAGCTGGTTGGGACGCTGCTTGGCCTGATCGGCGAGCCCGACCGCCTCCAGCATGCCCATGGCGCGCTCGCGGCGTTGTTTCGCCGGCATGCCGATCAGGAGCAGCGGGTATTCGACATTCTCGTAGGCCGACAGCACCGGATAAAGGCTGAAGTTCTGGAAGATGAAAGCGATGTTCTTGGCGCGAAAATCGGTGATCTTGTTGTCCGACAGGCGCCCGACCATCTCGCCCGCCACTTCGAGCGTGCCCGCCGAAGGCTTGTCGATGCAGCCGATGAGATTAAGCAAGGTGGTCTTGCCGCTGCCCGACGGCCCCACGATCATGGCGAAGCGCTTGCGCGGGATGTCCATGGTGATGCCGTTGATCGCGGTGACCTTGAGACCTTCGTCGTCATAGGTCTTCACGACATCGCGCAAGGCGACGACCGGTGCTGTGGCTGACTCCGACACTGATCTGTGCTCCCCAAAAGTGACCCGGCTAGGTTGTAATATTGCCCTAAAGTGAGGTGATCGCGCGACCCGCGGCTGTCGCGAACGACTTGCATGTAGATTACTCTACACGACAGAGTACTCCATTGCAAGCCGATTATTTTGGGGCGCTACGCTCTGGAAAATCCTGGAGTTTTCGCGGTCGGCGGAGCTTGGCGGCCTGCCAGACGTTCCAGGAACAGACAAAAGGAGACGCATATGGACGACCGCATCCGCGAGCGCGCCTATCAAATTTGGCTGAGCGAGGGCAAACCGCTCGGCCGCGACGCCGATCACTGGGAACGCGCCCGCCGCCAGATCGAGAAGGAACTGAGCGACGGCGCCGCCGCCCACAAGGCCGGGGTCAACGAAGTGCCGGCCGCCAATATCACTGTCCACAAGGGCGCGACCTCATCCTCGCCTACACCGGGCCTCGAACGCGCCGACGGCATCAACACCCCGGGCGTGAAGGCGCGGCGGTCATGAACCAGCTTTCCAACCAGGCGCACGAAGCGCTGAAGGCGCTCGGCATTTGCCACCAGACTTGTCACAGCATGGCGATGGTGCATTGCCTGGAGATCGGCGGCGAGCATGCGCGGCCGCAGCATCTTCGCCTGATGCTCGATTGCGCCGACATCTGCGCCGCGACCGCCGACTTCATCGGACGCAAGAGTCAGTTCCATACGCAGCTCAGCGCATTGTGCGTCGAAATCTGCGAAACCTGCGCCGAAGAATGCCAGAAACTCGGCCAGATGGACGATTGCGTCACCGCCTGCCGCGACTGTGCCGAGCGCTGCCGCGAGATCGCGCGCTCTGATCATGCCTCGGCGCTGAATGCCGGAGCGGCGCACGCGCCGTAATCATCGACCCGCAATTCCGGAACCGGCTTCGGGTTCCCACGTTGACGTTGTAAGGCGCTAAACGTGGGGGTCCGATGTCGCTCGATCCGCTGCTGCTATCCCGGTTGCAATTCGTCTGGGTCGTGGCGTGGCACATCCTCCTGCCCGCCTTCACCATCGGTCTTGCCTCCTACATCGCCGTGCTCGAGGGCTTGAGCTTCTTCACCGGGCGGGAGATGTATGGCCGCATCTCCAATTTCTGGATCAAGATTTTCGCCGTCTCGTTCGGCATGGGCGTCGTGTCCGGCGTGGTGATGCCGTTTCAGTTCGGCACCAACTGGAGCCGCTTCTCCGACGCCACCGCCAACGTGCTCTCGCCGCTGATGGCCTATGAAGGCTTGACCGCCTTCTTTCTCGAAGCGGCGTTTCTCGGGGTGCTCTTGTTCGGCCGCAAGCTGGTGCCGAAATGGGCGCATTTCGTTTCGGCGTTGATGGTCGCGGCGGGGACGCTGTTTTCCGCGTTCTGGATTCTCGCCACCAACAGTTGGATGCAGACCCCGGCGGGCTACCGACTCGAAAACGGCACGTTCTATCCCGAAAACTGGCTTGCGATCATCTTCAATCCGTCCTTCCCTTATCGCCTCGCCCACACGGTGACCGCGTTCTATGTGACGACCGCGTTCGTGGTGGTCGGCGTCGCAGCTTATTATCTCCGCCACGGCCGCTTCGTTGCCGAAGCCCGCAGCATGCTATCAATGACGCTGTGGCTGCTGACGCTATTCGTGCCGCTGCAAATCGTGCTCGGCGACCTGCACGGCCTCAACACGCGCGAATACCAGCCCGCCAAGCTCGCCGCGATCGAAGCGCTATGGGATACGCAAGCACGCGCACCGCTCACCCTGTTCGCCATCCCAGACCAGCAGGCCGAGAAAAACCGTATGTCGGTCGAAGTGCCGGTCCTCGGCAGCATCATTCTGGCGCATGATCCCAACGGCACCATCCGCGGCCTGAAGGATTTCCCGAAACAGGATCGCGCGCCGGTGGCGGTGCCGTTCTTCGCCTTCCGCGCCATGGTCGGCATCGGCCTGATCATGCTAGCCTTGATCATTGCGAGTTGGTGGCTGCGCGCGCGCCGGCGGCTTTACGACACGCGCTGGTTTCTCACCGCCTGCATCTGGACGGCGCCGCTCGGCTTCCTGGCGGTGCTCGCCGGTTGGACCACGACCGAGGTCGGCCGCCAACCCTGGACCGTGTACGGATTGATGCGCACCGCGGACTCGGTATCGCCCTCGCTCACTGGATTCGATGTGCTGCTGTCGCTGCTCGGCTACATGGTGGTCTATCTCATCATGTTTCCGTCCGGCTATTACCTGATGCGCCGCATCGTGCGCGCCGGACCGGCCGAGCCGGTTCTCGAACCCGACGCCATCGAAAGCGGACGCCCGAAAAATCCCGTTCGCGCCGTGCCGGAGGGCTGACATGGAAATGCTCGATCTCGTTCCCGTCTGGACCTTCATTCTCGGCCTCGGCGTGTTCTTCTATGTGCTGCTCGACGGCTTCGATCTTGGCGTCGGCATGCTGTACGGCCTGGCGCCTGATCTCACTGCACGCAATCTGGTGATGAACTCGATCGCACCGGTGTGGGACGGCAACGAGACTTGGCTGGTGCTCGGCGGCATTGCCTTGCTGGCCGCGTTCCCGCTGGCGTTCGCGATCATCCTGCCCGCCGTCTATTTCCCGATCCTGATCATGCTGTTGGCGCTGGTCTTCCGCGGCGTGGCGTTCGAATTCCGTTACCGTGACTCCGAGCACCGCACCTTCTGGGATCACGCCTTCGCCTACGGCTCCGCCGCCGCCACCTTCGCGCAGGGCATCGTGCTCGGTGCTTTCATCCAAGGCTTCCAGACCGACGGCCGCCATTTCACCGGTTCGTCGTTCGATTGCTTCACGCTGTTCTCGATATTCACCGGCCTCGCGCTGATGGCGGGGTACGCATTGCTGGGCGCCGGCTGATCTTCAAGACCGAAGGTGCCTTGCAGGACTGGGCCCGCCGTCTCGGCCGCTACGCGTTTCTCGGCGTTCTCATCGCCATCGCGGTCGTCAGTCTGTGGACGCCGTTCATCGCCCACGACATCGCGCGGCGCTGGTTTTCCTGGCCCAACCTGACATGGCTGTGGCCGGTCCCGCTGGTGACCGCGCTGGCGGCGTGGTGGGAATGGCGCTCACTTAATGCCCGCACCGACCTGCAGCCGTTCTTCGGCGCCGTCGTGCTGTTTCTTCTCTCCTATCTCGGCATCGCCATCAGCCTGTGGCCGATGATCGTGCCGCACACCTACACGCTATGGCAGGCCGCCTCTTCGCCCTCGACGCAGGCGTTCCTCCTGATCGGCACGCTGTTCCTGCTGCCGGTCATCCTGGTGTACACGGGCTGGTCCTATTGGGTTTTCCGCGGCAAGGTCCGCGGCGACATCGGCTATCACTAGATTTTGTGGAGCAGAAACGCGCGACCGTCCCAGTGCGTCAGATCCTGGGTGCCGCAGCGCGCGACCAAAAATCCGTGCCGCGCCGCGAACGCCGTCACGTCTTCGTCATCTCGCGCCGGATCGCCGCGATAGGAATAGTTCATCATCAGAACGGCGCCGCCAGGATTGAGCAGCGCGTCCGCTTCTTCCCAAAACGCATCAGCATCGCCCGCCTGAACCACATAGGGCATGGTGTCGATCGCCAGCACGACATCGAAGCGGTCGCCGCGCAGCGCCGACAAGCAATCCGCCTCGATCACCGCTGCATTGGCGTGGCGGGCAACCGCAGCGCGCGCGACATCGACCATCCGCGGCGACGCATCGACGCCCAGCACGCGCGCCACGTAGGGCGCAATCGCGGCGGAAATCCGCCCCGTGCCGCAGCCGAAATCGAGCACCACGGTGCCGGACGCGAGAACCTGCCAGCGCCGCATCGCCTCGGCCAACTCCTCCGTCGCCGCAGCGAGCAAATCCGCATCGCCGAGACTGTAAAGCGCCACCGCCGCACACGGATCGACGGCCGCCGCCGCGTCGAACACGTCGCGCCACGCCGTACCTTGCTGGGCGATGGCCTCGATCTTCCGTACACGGTCGTAGACGCCGGGATGGCTTCGCCATAGCGTCAGCATCCGTTCTGCTCGCACGTGGGTCTCAGGATTTTCCAGCATCGCGGCCAGCCGGGCCCGCGCGGCCGCTGCGCTGCGCGATACCGCGAACAAGTGAACAAGCTCGATGTTGGGCGGAAGCTCAGCCATGCTGGCGCGCCAGTAAATAGCGCACATTATAGCAGCCGCGGGCGCCCCAGGCATATTTGTAGGCTTCCTCGCCGCGAAGAAAATCGAACACCCGCGCCCCCTCCTTTGCGGCACTCTCGATGGCATGCGCCAAAAGGATCGCGCCGGGGCTCTCAAAGGCGAACGCCGGATCGAAGCCGCCGAGATAGGCATAGGCGCGCCGGCTGTGCAGGAAGCCGTAATAAACGGCGGCCACGGCATCGGCGATGGTGAGGGCATAAAGCCGGACCAAGCCTTGCTCGATCAACCCCGGCAGCGCCGCGGTATGAAACGCTTCGACCCGCGGATCCTTAAACGCACTGTCTTCCTGGCACAGTTTGGAGAGCCGCGCCAACTCGGCGATCAACGGCAGCGCATTGTCGGCATCGCCTTCGAGGATGATGCACTCACCGCGCCGCGCCGCCCGCCGCCGCGCCGTCCGCAAATGCCGCAAGGTGGAGGGCGGCACCGCCCCCGCCGTCAGATTCAATTGCGGACACGAACTGGCGCAGGCGATCCGCTCGTGCCAACCGAAAATTTCCAGGCTCAACACCGTGGCATCGGGCGACACTTCGTCGAAATCGCAGCTCTCGACATCCCGCATCGCCGCAATTGCGGACGCGATCGCCGCGCGAATCCCGCGGCCCGGCGCCACCAAAATGTCCTGATAGTCCGAAAGCGAAACCCCGATCGGCTTGAGGCAATTCCCGTCGCGATAGAG
>JAHFQC010000042.1:22138-40976 GCA_023259375.1 Alphaproteobacteria bacterium | reverse complement strand
ACGCGTTGACTTCACTTTGTCACAACTACATACAATCTCGCGTGGCAATCTCGGTATGCGCGGTGCTCGATTAAGGCTGCGAGGAGCGCTGCGTATCGCTTGGGTTTGCACCCCAGCCCAAGGAGCCGGAGTTGGAACAGCCAGCTCCGGCTCCGGTATTTTTGGGCCATAGCCGCCGAATTCCGCGGCTCCCGATCGCCCGCCGCGTGACAGCCGCCGAGAATCGTCGCTCAATGCGGGTGGGGCTCTGGGGGATCAGCGATGCTCACGGCGTTGTCCGGGTGGACCCGCACCCAACGGCATGTAGTGGTCGCAAGCTATCTCGGCTGGATGCTGGATGCGTTCGACTTCTTCCTCCTGGTGTTCGTCATCAAGGACGTGGCCGGCACCTTCGCCACGTCGATCACCGCCGTCAGCCTCGCCATCACCCTGACGCTGGCGCTGAGACCGCTGGGAGCATTCGTTTTCGGCCGCCTGGCCGACCGCTTCGGCCGCCGGCCGGTGTTGATGCTCGACGTCGGACTCTATTCGCTGTTCGGATTCGCCACCGCGTTCGCCCCCAACCTCGTCGGCTTCCTGTTCATCCGCGGCTTGTTCGGCATCGCCATGGGCGGGGAATGGGGCGTCGGCGCCTCGCTGACCATGGAAACCGTCCCGCCCAAGGCGCGGGGCTTGGTGTCGGGTCTGCTGCAATCGGGTTATCCCTCCGGCTACCTGCTGGCCTCGCTGGCCTATGCCGCTCTCTATCCGCTGATTGGCTGGCGCGGCCTCTTCATGATCGGCTTGGCCCCGGCACTTCTGATCCTTTACGTTCGCTCGAAGGTGCCGGAGTCGCCCGCCTTCGACCGCAACCGTGCCGTTACGGTCGACTTCACCGAGGTCGTCAAAAAGAACTGGAAGCTGGCGCTGTATGTCCTGGCGCTAATGACCGCGTTCAATTTCTTCAGCCACGGCACCCAGGACATGTATCCCACGTTCCTGCAGAAGCAGCGCCATTTCAGCCACGAAACGGTCAGCGGCATCGCCGTGCTCTACAATATCGGTGCGATCCTGGGCGGGCTGACGTTCGGCACGTTGAGCCAGGCGTTTGGGCGGCGTCGCGCTATCATGGCCGCGGCGATCGGCGCGCTGCCGATGGTGGCGCTATGGGCCTATGCGCCGAACATCGCTTGGCTGGCGGTCGGGGCCTTCGCGGTGCAGTTCTGCGTCCAGGGCGCCTGGGGCGTGATCCCGGCGCATCTCAACGAACTCTCGCCGCCCGAGGCGCGCGCGGTCTTTCCCGGAACCGTCTACCAGCTCGGCAATTTCATTGCCTCGTCGAATGCGATCATCCAGGCGGCGTATGCCGAGCATCACGGCGGCGATTATGCCACCGCGCTGGCCAGCGTCGCCATTGCGGCCGGGCTCGCCATCGCGCTCTTGGTGTGGCGCGGCCGCGAAGCCAAGGACATCGTGCTGGCGCCTTAGCCGCCGAGCGCCTTCAGCACCTCGCCCTCGGTCAGAATCTGCGGCAGGATCTTCGGATCCGCCGCGCCGGGGGCGTAGTAGAGGTACAGAGGCACGCCGGAACGGCCGTATTTTCGGGCCGCAACCACCGCTCGCACATGGACGTTCCGTCCCTGGCTTTTCTCCAAGGAGGTACGACCATGAACAGTATGTCCAAGATGCTTGCCGCGTTGGCACTGACAGCTTTGCCCGCCATGGCGCAAGACACCCCGCCCGCGACGCCGATGGCGCCGCCCAGCCCCGCCACCAGCGCCGATCTCACCGGCCAGCATGTCTTCAACACCGACGGGGACTGGATCGGAACCGTGACCCATATGGGCCACGACACCCAAGGCCAGCCGCTGGCCGCGGTCACCATCGAACGCAAGCTCGGCATCGCCGGAACGACGGTGCTGTTCCCGCTGGGATCGCTGCAGCCGCGCGAGAAAGGCGGCTACATGACCAATCTCAACGGCGATCAGATCAAGCAGCTGCCGAAATCGAACGCCACCAACACGCCGTAAGCGCTCAGCTCTTCAACGCCTTCAAGACTTCGCCCTCGGTGAGAATCTGCGGCAGGATCTTCGGGTCCGCCGCGCCGGGGGCGTAGTAGAGGTACAGCGGCACGCCGGAACGGCCGTGCTTCTCGAGCAGCGTCGTGATCTCGGGATTGCGATTGGTCCAGTCGGCGACCAGAAGCGCGATGTTCTTGTCCTTGAATGCGGCATGCACCGACGGACGCGACAGCGCGGCTTCCTCGTTGACCAGACACGTAATGCACCACGAGGCGGTGGCGTCGATGAAGACAGGACGTCCCTCTTTGCGCAACGCCGCCAGCCGCGCAGGCGTGTAAGGCTCCGACGCCATGCCGGCATGCGCGGTCGCGACGACCGGCGCCGGCGGCTTGGCCGCGGCGACGAACGACAACGCATAAGCACCCGCCGCCGCGAACACGATCACGCCCGCCCATCCTACGAACTTGGCGCGGCCGGACGCGAGCTGAAGGCGGCCGTAGAACCACGCCACTACCACCAGTGCTGCGACCGCGGCCAGGGAAGCGATCAAGCCGGTCTGATCGACCTGTTTCGCCAGCACCCACACCAGCCATCCGGCGGCGGCGTACATCGGCAGCGCCAAGAGCTTCTTCAGCCGCACCATCCAGGTGCCGGGCTTGGGCAGAAGCTTGTGCAGCGCCGGAACGAGGCCGATCAGGATGAACGGCAGCGCAAAGCCGATGCCGAGCGCGGTAAAGATGCCGATCACCACCGGCGCGTCCTGCGTGAAGCCGTAGCCGATCGCGGTCGCCATGAACGGCGCGGTGCACGGCGCCGCCACCGCGACAGCGAGCACGCCAGTGAAGAACGCGCCCCACAAGCCGCCGCGGCGGGTCAAGGCTTCGCCGGCCGAAATCGGGGTGATTTCGAACACGCCCGACATGTTGAGCCCGACCGCGACCATCAACAGCGCCAGGGTAGCGACGACGATCGGCTCCTGCAACTGGAAGCCCCAGCCGATGGCAGCACCACCGGCACGCAGCGCCATCACCACAAGGCCAAACGCGACGAAACTGAGAACGGCGCCGAGGGCATACGAGAATGATTCCGCGCGGGCATGGGCGCGATCCGCACCGGCATGACCGGCGAGCGCCAGCGCCTTCATCGCCAAGACCGGCAACACGCACGGCATGATGTTGAGGATCAAGCCGCCGAGCGCGGCAAACGCCAGCGCCAGCCAGATGCTGAATTCACCGCCGGTGTTGGCCGCCGGTACGACGCCCGGCGCGGCATGAACCTGCAAGGCCTGCACCGATCCGTCGGAAGACGTCAGTACCAGCACGCCGCTGAGCGCCTTGCGCTGGGCGAGCTTGTCGCCGGGCTTGAGCTCGACCACCAAGCCGTTTTTGGCGAGACCGAAGGATTGCGGCGCGGCATCGACCACCGCTCCGGCTTCGGCCGGGAAGAACTGCACGCCGGTCGGACGCGCGACGCCCGCCAGTACCGGCGCTTCGACAAACAGGCGCAAATCCTGGCCCAGCGCATAACGCATCGGCCACGGCGAAGCGGCGGGAATTTTCGCGCGCGTGGCAGCGAAGTCGGCGGCCGAGGTCGGCGACGGCCCGCCCGCGGCGGGATCGATCACAATCTGCGTCTGCGCCTTGGCCTCTTCCGGAATGCAGACGTTCTTGCAGACGAGGTATTGCACCAGCGCCGGCAACGTTACCGTTCCGGACGCATCGGCAGGGGCCGTGACATCGATCAGCAGCCAGAGCTTGCCTTCGTAGCCGTAATCCATCAGCGGCCCAACCGGCACACGGATCGGATACGGCCATTGGATCGGACCGGCCTTCCAGCCCGGCGGCAGGGTCCATTTCACCTCGGTCGGCTGGCCCGCCTCGCCCGGATTGGACCAATAGGTGTGCCAGCCGGCGTTGATGTCCTGCTCGACCGCGATGGTGAACGTGCCGCCGGGGCGGACCGCGTCACGATCGGCGATCAACTGGACGCGCACTTTCGGAGCGGCGTCGGTGGGCGGCAAAGTGTCCGCCAAGACAGGCGTGAACAGGCTGACGAGAACGGCAAGGCCGGCGAGGAGTGTGCGCATGGCCAAACCTACCCCGCCCGGTTGCCTTACGCCAAGGGCTGGAGCCTTGCGGCAGGATTGGGTATCACGGCCGCAGGAGAATTAACGATGCGCGTCACGGCAGGACTTTACGGCGGGCGGACCCTGGCCACCCCACACGATAACCGGGTGCGGCCGACCGCCGACAAAGTGCGGCAGGCAATCTACAACATCCTGTTGCACAACGACCTGGGGTTGACGCTGGAGGGCGCCCGCGTCGCCGACCTGTTCGCCGGGACCGGCGCCATGGGCATCGAAGCGCTCAGCCGCGGCGCCGATTTCTGCCTGTTCGTCGACGATTCCGCCGAGAGCCGCGCCCTGGTGCGCCAGAATGTCGAAGCGCTCGCCCTCACCGGCGTGAGCAAGATCTGGCGCCGCGATGCCACCAAACTCGGCCCCATGGCCGCAGGCGCGGGCGGACCGTTCCACCTCGCGATCCTCGACCCGCCCTATCACAAAGGCCTGATCGAACCGGCGCTGGCCGCGCTGCTGGAAGGCGGCTGGCTAACCGAAGGCGCCGCGGTGGTGGCGGAAACCGCCCACGACGAAACCGTCGAAGGCGCGGGCTACACGCGCGTACAGGAACGGGTCTACGGCGAGGCCAAAGTGACGTTCTTGCGCCGCTGAAGCCGTGTTACAGTGGGCTGTATTCGGGGGGATTGCCATGAAGCCGGTCCTTGCACTGCTGCTGCTGATGCCTGCGACGGCGTGGGCGGCAACCAATTCCGAAGCTCCACGGTCTTCTCGGCCGGTCGCGACCGGCATCCCTCACACCTGCCTCGAGTACTACCCGTCCATCGCCATGAGCCGGGGTGACGAGGGCCTCACGACCATCCGCTTCACCATCAAGGAAGACGGCACCGTCAGCGAAGCATGGGTCCAGATTTCCAGCGGCAGCGATCTCCTCGACCAGGCGACCCTCGATTGCGCCAGAGCCTGGACCTACAAGCCGGCGATGCTGGACGGCAAAGCCGTCGCCGTCCCATGGGCGGTGCGCGTCGAATGGTACATGCACGACACGTTTGAGGGTCCCGCGCCCGACCAGGCGCCGCCGGCACCGGACTCGCATTGGTCTGCTCCGGCTGCACTTCCGGACGAGGACCATAGCTGCGCCATCTCGTTCAACAGCGGCACCAACGACACGCTTGTAGAGCCGACAAAGCCCACCGTCGTGCAGTTCACCATCACGCCCGAAGGCTCGACACGCGATCCGCTTATTGCGTCATCCTCGGGCAGCGCCACACATGACGCCTATGCGATCGGATGCGTCGTGGGCTGGCACTACGTGCCGGCGAAACGCAACGGCAAACCGGTCAGCGCGCATTGGTCCGCCACCATGCCATGGCGGAACAAAAAGCTCCCCGCCAAGTGACGGCGCAGCGCGAAATTGCCCTTCTGCGGAGACTTCGAAACACCCTATGCTCGCGGCTACGTTCGTGATCGAGGGTCCAATGCACCGTCGCAGCTTTCTCTCCTTATTCGCCGCAGCAGCCGCGCGGCCGTCCTTCGCCGCGGCGCCGGAAGCGATACAAGCGCAATCCGTCCGACGGCATCGGCGATTTCGAACGCTATTATCGCGACTATCAGGCCTTCGTCGCGGCCGTGCATCAGGCGGCGCCGGGTACACCGTTCGCTGGTCCAGACACCGCCGTGGCGATGGATTGGGTCGATGCGTTCGGCAAGCGCGAAGGCAAGAAGGCGGCGTTCCTTTCCAGCCATCTCTACGACATGGGGCCGGGCACCGATCCGAGCCAGACCGCAGAGCTTCTGCTGTCCGGCAAAACGCAACGACCGAACCAGATGGCCGAAGCCGCCACGGCGATGAAGAACGCCGGCATCCCGTTCCGGCTGACGGAAGTGAATTCGTGCTATCGCGGCGGCCGTCCGGGCGTCAGCGATGCCTATGCTTCGGCGCTGTGGTGCGCCGACATGATGCTGAAGCGCGCCGCGGCGGGCTGGGCGGGCGTCAATCTGCACGGCGGCGGCGACGGCTTCTATACGCCGATCGAAACCGCCGCGGACGGCTCTACGCATCTGCGCCCGCTCTATTTCGGCATGCAGTTCGCGGAAAGCTTCGCCGGTGCCGAGATGCTGCCGTGCGAGGTGAAGGCGGGCGCCAACGTGACCGCCTACGCCGCCCGCAACGGCGCGTACAAGCGCCTTGCGCTGATCAACAAGAGCCCCGACGCGGTGACTATCGCGCAAACCTTGGTCAAGCCCGCGCACATCACGCGGCTGACGGCGCCAGCCATCGATGCCAAGACCGGTGTGGTGCTGAAAACCGTCGCGGCACAGCGCGATCTTACAACGACACTGCCCGCCTACAGCGCGACGATATTGATCGGCTAACATTGCTGTCATCCCCGGCGGAGCAAGCGAAGCGCAGGCAATGCCTCACTGTCTGTCGAATAGCTTCTCGATATCCGCGTACTTCAGTTCGACGTAGGTGGGTGGCTGTGGTAAGGTGGCCCGCCATTTCGGGGGGATCGGCCATGAAATCCGTTATTGCACTGCTTCTGCTCGCGCCGCTGTCGGCGTGGGCGCAATCCAATGCGACGACACCGCCACGCCAGGATTACGGCTTTTTCTCAACCTGCTTGGGAAAAGATTATCCGCCGGACGCTTTCGCCGCTCATATCCAAGGCTCCGCCGAAGTGGACGTGCGTGTCACTGCGGACGGTCAGATCAAGGACGTTGTGTTGACCAAATCGAGCGGGAATGCGTCGCTGGACCGCCGCACCAAGGCGTGTTTCGAAGCCGGACGCTATAAGCCCGCGATCCGCGACGGAAAAGCAGTGGAAGTCCCCTGGCATGAGAAGGTCGATTGGACCATCGAAGAATGGCAAGGACAGCAGATCGCTCATGTGAAGTTCGACGCCAGCCAGGAAGCCGCGGGCAGACCGCTCTATCCGGTGGCGGTCGGAAAACCGCATGTCTGCATCGAGTATTATCCAGTCGAAGCCGTACGGAACGGAGTTCAAGGCATGACGACGGTGGGCTTCACCATCACAACGCAAGGCACGACTGCGAATGTGCATGTCAGCGTCTCGAGCGGCGATAAGCTGCTCGATGATGCGGCCCTCACCTGTGCGAGCACTTGGTTATACAAGCCTGCCATGAAAGACGGCCAACCGGTCGCCGTACCGTGGAAAGCCGATGTGCGGTGGGCTCTGCACTGATAGTGCAGAGATAGCGCGTTACCGCCGTCCGAACAGCTTCTCGATATCCGTGAGCTTCAGTTCGACATAGGTCGGGCGGCCGTGGTTGCATTGGCCGCTGTGCGGGGTCTTTTCCATTTCGCGCAACAGCGCGTTCATCTCGTCGGCGGTGAGGCGGCGGCCGGCGCGGACCGAGGTGTGGCAGGCGAGCGTACCGGCGACAGCTTCGAGACGCTCTTTCAACGACAGCGCGGCGCCGGTCTCGGCAATGTCGTCGGCAAGATCGCGCAAGAGGCCCTTCACGTCCATCTGACCCAGCATGGCGGGCGTTTCGCGCACCAGCACGGCATCGGGGCCGAACGCTTCCACCACCAAGCCCAATTCGGCCAGTTCGGCGGCGCGGCCGACGACGCGTGCGGCTTCGGACGGATCGAGGTCGACGACTTCCGGTACCAGCAACGGCTGACGCGCGATGCCGCCCTCTTCCATCTGCTTTTTCATGCGCTCGTAGGTCAAGCGCTCGTGCGCGGCGTGCTGATCGACGATGACGATGCCGTCCTGCGTCTGCGCCACGATATAAGTCTCGTGCAATTGTGCCCGCGCGGCGCCGAGCGGAGTCGCGACCTCTTGCGGCGGCGGCGGTTCGATGGTCGACGGCTCGACACGCGCGGCGGGAGCAAACGGCGACTGGAAACTGCGGCTGGTTTCGTAAGCGGCGGGGGCGCGATACGGAGGGATCGACTGACCGGGCAATGACGGCTGATATTCGTATCCGATATGCGGCTTCAGCGCCGCGAGCGCATCGGAGGCAACCGTGGTGGAGGCCTGATGACCGGCGGCGTGAATCGCGTTCTTCAACGCCGAGACGATCAGTCCACGGACCAATCCGGCATCGCGAAAGCGCACTTCGGTCTTGGCCGGGTGGACGTTGACGTCGACGAACGCCGGATCGCACGACAAAAACAGCGCCAGCGCCGGATGACGGTCGCGCGCCAGGAAATCGGCATAAGCCCCGCGCACCGCGCCGATCAGCAGCTTGTCGCGCACCGGGCGGCCGTTGACGAACAGGAACTGCATTTGCGCATTGGCGCGGTTGTAGGTCGGTACGCCCGCGAAACCCGCCAGCGAAAGTCCTTCCCGCCCGGTCGTCACCGGCACCGCATTGTCGGCGAACTCGCGCCCCATGATGCGCGACAGGCGCTTCAACTGCCCCTCGAAGAGAACGTCTTCGGCCGGAAGATTGAGAACCTCGCGGCCATCCAGCGTCAGCGAGAACGCGACATCGGGGCGGGCCATGGCGAGGCGCTTCAGCGTGTCGTGCATCGCGAGGTCTTCGGACCGCACCGATTTCATGAACTTCAGCCGCGCCGGCGTGGCGTAGAAAAGCTCGCGCACTTCGACCCGCGTGCCCGACTGGCCGCTGGCGAGAAACCCGGCCGGCCGCGGACCGGTCACACGCCCGGCATCGACTTCGACCGCATGGGCTTCGCTGTCCTTGGTCCGGCTGACGATGGAGAGCCGCGCCACCGCGCCGATCGAAGGTAAGGCTTCGCCGCGGAAGCCCATGGTGACGATGTGGGAAAGATCGTCGGCGGGAAGCTTCGACGTGGCGTGGCGTTCGACCGCCAGCACCAGATCGTCGGCGCTCATGCCCTCGCCGTCGTCTTCCACCAGGATCAGATCGGCGCCGCCGTTCGACGCCGACACCACGATGCGGTGCGCCCCGGCGTCAAGCGCGTTCTCGACCAGTTCCTTCACGGCGCTGGCGGGACGCTCGACCACCTCGCCCGCGGCGATGCGGTTGATGGTGCCTTCGGTGAGACGACGGATTTTCATGAGAGGCAGTGTAGCGGATTCGGGCGTGTCACTGCGAATCCGCCGGTTCGGTGTTGCCGGTCGTCAATGTCCCGGCCACCACGATGGTCAAGCGCGACGGATCGAACAGGCGGCGGGCGACGGCGCGCACATCGTTGAGCGACACGGCGTTGATCAGCCCGGCGCGGCGATCAAGATAATCGAGCGGCAGGCCGAGTTCCTGGAAGGCGTTGATCTGGGCCGCGATGTCGGCATTGGACGTGAACGACAACGGGAACGAGCCGTTGAGATAAAGCTTGGCGTCGTTCAATTCCTGCTGGGTCGGGCCGTCGGCAGCGAATTTGCGCATCGTCTCGCGCACCGCCGCGATGGTCTGGCGCATGGCGCTCTTGCGAGTCGAGACCGCGCCCATGATGAGAGCGGCGCGGCGGTACGGCACCAGATCGGTGGCGATGTCATAGGTGAGACCACGGTTCTCGCGCAGTTCGCGGGTCAGCCGCGAGCCCGCTCCGGAGCCGCCGAGAATATAATTGGCGATCATCGCCGCGATGTAATCGCGGTCGCTGCGCAGCACACCGGCGCGGCCGAACACCACCGCCGGCTGCGGCACGTCCATCGGCAGGGTGTGCAAACCGGGCGCCCCGGGGCGATACGGCCACGGCGGGAATACCGGCGTCGTTTCGGGCAGCGCACCGAAAGCGGATTGGATCAGCGTGGTCAGCACGGCCGGCGTGACGTCACCCGCCACCGCAATCCGGAGACCGCCGCGCACCCAATGGGTCTTGGCGAAAGCGCGCAGATCCTGGGCCGAGATCGACGCCAGACCGCGGGTGTCGCCGCCCACCGAGCGACCGTACGTGTACGGACCAAAATAGAGACTGTAGAAGCCGCGCTCGGCGACGGTGGCGGGGTCCTCGCGGCCGAGATCGAGCTCCTGCATCAGTTGCAGCCGCACGCGCGTCACCGCATCGGGATCGAAGCGCGGCTTCGACAGCGCGAGACCTAACAGCCGGAACGCTTCCTTGGCATTCGCCGTTTGCGTGGTGAGGCGGATCGTCAGCGTGTCTCGCGCCGGCAAAACTTCGAGCTTGATGCCGTGCGCCGCCAGCTCTTGCTGATAGGCCTCGGAGTTCAGCCCGCCCGCGCCTTCGGTGAGGCTGTAGGCGGCGAGCGCGGACATGCCCGCTTTGCCCGACGGATCGTAGACCGAGCCCGCCGGGAACGTGGCGCTGAGCGCAATCACCGGAACGGTGTGATCTTCGGAGTGCCACACCACCACGCCGGGCAGCGCGTCGACCGGCTTCACCTTGGCGGCCGATGCGGGCAGCAGCATCAGCAGCGCAAGGAGGAATGCGGTCAGCCGCCCGATCATCGCGGTAAGAGGTAAGCCGTAACGGCTTCGTTGCGGTTGAGGCCTTCGGCGGCAGCGTCCTGCAAGGCTCTCGGCTTCGCCGCCTGGATGCGGGCCGGCCATTGCTGCACGTCGTAAGCCGTCATCCCTACCGCCAGCGCACGGGCGTAAGCCGAGGCCAATTCGAACTGGCTGTCGCGCGTGAAGGCGACGCCGGCCACCAGCTGCGCCTTGGCGCGCAGAAGCTCGGGCTTCGAAGGCTGATGATGGGCATAGAAGCCGATCACCTCGTCGACCGCGCGTTCGATCGCATCGAGCGACACGCCCGGACGCGGTGTGACGCTGATCGAGAACTGGCCGCTGTCGCGGGCATAACCGTCGTAACTGGCCGCGGCATCGATCGCCATCCGCCGCTCGACCACCAAGCGGCGATAGAGCGCCGAGGTGGCGTCGCCACCCAACAGACGCGCGAACACTTCCAACGCTTCGGCCTCGCCGGGCGCGCCTTCGGCATAACTGGCAACGCGATAGAGCCGCAGCAGCAGCGGCACCTTGGCGTCCTTGCGGTTCACCACGATGCGGCTTTCGCCCATGCGCCGCGGCTGAGCGTAATCGACCCGCGCCACCAGATCGCGTGCCGGCACCGGGCCGAATTCGCTCTCGGCTACCTGACGCACTTCTTCGGCAGTAACATCGCCGGCCACGATCAGGACGGCGTTGTTGGGCGCGTAATGGCGGCGATAGAAGTTCTCCGCTTCGGCGCGGCCGATGCGGCGGATCTCTTCCGGCCAACCGATCACCGGGCGGCCATAAGGATGCGAGAGATAGAGCGCGGCCTCGGCCTGCTCCAGCACCAGCGCATGCGGATCGTTGTCGACGCGCAAGCGGCGTTCCTCGCCGACCACGTCGCGCTCGGCCATCACCGCACTCTCGGAGAGATCGAGATTGGTCATGCGGTCGGCTTCGAGATGGGCGATCAGCCTCAGCTTGTCGCGCGCGATCTGGGTGTGGAAGACGGTGTAGTCGTGGGTGGTGTAGGCGTTGTCGTCGCCGCCGTTGCGCGCCACGGTCTGCGAGAAGCCGCCGCCGGGCACGGCGCGCGTGCCGCGGAACATCATGTGCTCGAAGAAGTGCGCCATCCCCGAGATGCCGGGCGGATCGTCGACCGCGCCGACCTTGTAGACCACCATCTGGGTCACGACCGGGGCGCGATGGTCGGGCACCACCACGACCTGCAAGCCGTTCTGCAGCACGAACTGGAAGGTCTTGCCGGAGGTCGCGGTTTTGGCGGCGGCCGGGCCTTTCGCCCCCACCATCGGCATGCCGAGCAGCGGCAGGGCAGCAAGCCCCGTCCAAACGCTTCTCCGGCTAAACCTGGCGCTCCGCATTAGAATCGTTCCCGAAGACCGCCGCGTTGTGGTAGCGCAAAACGCCGCTCCGAAGAACGGCGATTTACGCGCAAACGGCGTGCGTCATAGACCTAGAACCAGTCGAACCAGCCGTCGAACCAGCCCTTGTCTTCCTGCTTCGGCGGCGTCGCGGGCTTGGCAGTGGCGCCCGGCGTGGCGGGAGCCTGACCGGTGCGCTTCTCGTCGATCTTCTTGGCTTCCTCGTCCGCGTTGAGCGGCTGGCCGGCATCGGTTTTCGGCTTCTGCCAGAACAGGATGTCCTTGGTGAAGCCGTCGTCGGTGGCGACCATGTTCTTGTAGTCGGACGCCAGATTCTGGTGAATCTGCGGATCGATGTTCTGCACCTTGGCGTTGGCGAGGACCATCTTCTCGGTCTCGCTGTAGGTGTTGGGCAGCTGGGCGGCGATGGTCGCCGGATCGTTGCCGAACAGCGCGCCTTCGGCGGCTTCGGTCGGATCGACCTGATTGGTCGGCACCGCACCCGGACGCGGCGGCTGCAGGTTGTAGTCCGGCGGGATCACCAGCGGCGCCTTGGTCGTCACGGCGAATTCGTCGGGCGCGCTTTTGTCCATGCCGGCGGCATCGCGGATGGTATCGCAGCCCGCCAGGGCCGTGGCCGCAACCGCAAGCACGAGAGCCGCGCGCAAACCGTTCTTCATTCCTGCTTCTCCTGTCCCTGGCCGGACCCGGGGGCCGCCGAGGGCTCGGGCTTCAAGGCATCATACAATAAAGCAACCACGCCAAAGGTGATTGCGGCATCTGCGACGTTGAAGACGTAAAAACTGTAACCAAACGCGTGAAGCTGGATGAAGTCCGCCACTTTGCCGTAAACCAAACGATCGATCAGGTTGCCGAGGGCGCCCCCGATCACCATGCCGAGACCGAGCGCGATCACGGTTTTCTTGGCGAACCACAGCCACCAGCACAGAACGCCGACCGCCACCATCTGGAACGTCGCCAGGAAGATGGTGCCTTCTATGCCGGAGGCCGGAAACAAACCAAGGCTGATGCCAGGATTCCAGACCATCAGCAGATTAAAAAACGGCAACACCTCGACCGCGGAGCCGGGCACCATGTGGATGAAGTCGAAGCCATAAAGCAGCGTCATCTTCGACGCCTGGTCGAGCGCAAAAGTGGCTCCGGCCACCAAAAGCCCGGCATCCCGCTTGTTCATTCGGCCCCCTCGCCTAGCCCACCGCGTCCGCGCAACGATGGCACAGATCCGGATGCTCCGGAACTTCACCTACTTCCGGTAGAACCCGCCAGCAACGCGCGCATTTGTCGCCCTGGGCGGCACGGAAGACGGTGGCCGCACCCGGCACGTCCGGCAGACGGAAAGCATCGGCGGGCGCTTGCCCGGTCGCCACTGCGGCCCCCGAGGTGATCGAGATTTCGGCCAGATCCAAGCCGGCGAACAGCGCCGCGTCGGCCGCATCCTCGACATAGAGCACCGGGTCGGCCTCGAGGCTGGCGCCGATGACCTTGTTCTTGCGCTGCAATTCGAGCGCGCCGGTGATGACCCGGCGCAGGCTGCGGATGCGATTCCACTTCTCGATCAGCGCCGGATTGGCCCAATCGGCCGGGGTGTCGGCGAACAGCTGCAGATGCACGCTCTCGTTGGGATAGCGCAGCGTCCAGGCTTCTTCCATGGTGAAGCACAGGATCGGCGCCAGCCAGGTCACGACGCGACGGAAGATCTCGTCGGTCACCGTGCGCGAGGCGCGGCGGCGGACCGAGGTCGCCTTATCGCAATAGAGCGCGTCCTTGCGGATATCGAAATAGAACGCCGACAGCTCGTTGGTGCAGAAGCTGAAGACGGTGTTGAAGACGCGGTTGAAGTCGTAGTCCGCATAGCCCTTCTTCACCAGCGCATCGATCTCGGCGAGCTTGGCGACGATATAGCGTTCCAGCTCCGGCATTTCCGCGACGGCGATGCGTTCGGATTCCTCGAACCCGGCGAGGTTCGCCAGCATGAAGCGGATGGTGTTGCGCAGACGGCGATAGGCATCGACGTTGGCTTTGATGATCTCGCCGCCGATACGCAGGTCTTCGGTGAAGTCCGAGGACGCCGCCCACAGCCGCAGGATGTCGGCGCCGTTCTGATCGGCGATCGTCTGCGGCAGCACCGTGTTGCCGAGCGACTTCGACATCTTGTAGCCCTTCTCATCGAGCACGAACCCGTGCGTGAGAACGGCCTTGTAAGGCGGATGACCGACGGTGGCGCAGCCTTCGAGCAACGAGGACTGGAACCAGCCGCGATGCTGGTCGGAGCCTTCGAGATAAAGGTCGGCTTGGGCCGCCTGCGGCCAATGGCTGTCGACCGGCTGCTCGACGGTGAAGACGTGGGTCGATCCGGAATCGAACCAGACGTCCAGGATGTCTTTCACCTGCTCGTAATCGTCGGGGTTCTTGCCCTCGCCGAGGAAGCGCGACGCCGGCGAATTGAACCACGCATCGGCGCCTTCGGCCTTGAAGGCTTCGAGGATGCGGGCGTTGACCGCCTTGTCGTTGAGGATTTCGCCAGTGGCTTTCACCACGAAGATGGCGAGCGGCACGCCCCAGGCGCGCTGACGCGACAACACCCAATCGGGACGGCCTTCGACCATCGAGCCGATGCGGTTGGCACCCGCGGCCGGATAGAACTTCGTCGCCGCAAGACCTTCCACCGCGAGCTGGCGCAGCGTTTTTCCGGCGCGGAACGGCTTGTCCATCGCCGCGAACCATTGCGGCGTGGCGCGGAAGATCACCGGCGCCTTCGACCGCCACGAATGCGGATACTGGTGGCGCAGCGAGCCTTTCGCCAACAGCTTGCCGGACTCGATCAACTGCTTGATCACGGCGCCGTTGGCGTCGCCTTCCTTCTTGCCGTCGCGCGACAGGATGTATTTGCCCGCGAACACCGGCACTTCCGGCGCAAACGCGCCATCGGCGGTGATGACGCGGAAGGCGTCGGGATGCTTGGCGGGATAATCCTTGCCGAGCTTTTCGAGCACGATCTCGAAGTCGTCTTCGCCGTGGCCCGGCGCGGTATGGACGAAGCCGGTACCGGTGTCGGCGGTGACATGCTCGCCGGCCAAGAGCGGAACCTCGAAGCCGTAATAGTCGGCCAGATCGCGGAACGGATGGGCGCAAGTCAGCGACATCAACTCAGATAGAGTGACTTCCCGAAGCCGCTTTACCGTTTCGAGCTTCGCATGGACGGCAACACCCTTATGCAACTCATCGGCAAGAATCAAAAATTCGCCTGGAAGGGCGATACTGCCTTCATTGACGTTTAGTACTTGGTACAGACCGTAGGTGATTTTTTCCGAATAACAAACGGCGCGGTTAGCTGGAATTGTCCACGGCGTCGTGGTCCAGATCACCACTGAAGCGCCAACCAAATCGGCGGGGCCTTTGGCGACCGGGAATTTCACATAGATCGTCGGCGAGGTTTTCTCGTGGTACTCGATCTCGGCTTCGGCCAGCGCGGTCTTTTCCACCGGCGACCACATCACCGGACGGAAGCCGCGATACAAAAGACCCGCATCGACGAACTTATGCAGCTCGCCCGCGATGGTCGCTTCGGCGGCGAAGTTCATCGTGGTGTAGGGGTGGGCCCATTCGGCCATCACGCCCATGCGCTTGAACTGGGCGCGCTGGACGTCGATCCACTTCAGCGCAAACTCGCGGCAGTCCTTGCGCAGCTGGTCGATCGGAACCGAATCCTTCGACTTGCCGCTGGCGCGGTATTTCTCTTCGATCTTCCATTCGATCGGCAGACCGTGGCAGTCCCAGCCCGGAACGTAAGGCGCGTCCTTGCCCATCATGGTCTGCGAGCGGATGACGAAGTCCTTGAGGATCTTGTTCAGACCCGTGCCGGAATGGATTTCGCCGTTGGCGTAGGGCGGGCCGTCGTGGAGGATGAACTGCGGGCGGCCCTTGGCGGCGGCGCGGATGCGGCCGTAAAGGTCTTCGGCCTCCCATTTGGCGAGCCACTTGGGCTCGGCCTGGGGCAGGCCCGCTTTCATCGGGAAATCGGTCTGGGGCAGGAACAGGGTGGCGCGATAGTCTTTCGCGCCGTTTTGGTCAGAATCTTTCGACATTTTCGGCCTTGGCGGTGTTTGGAGGGTTGGAACGCAGCATCCCGGCTTCCGTGGCCTCACGGAACCGGGCGGCGAATTCGCTCTTTCAGCCGGAATTCCAACATTTTGACCCGCCTTCCTACGGGAAAACGGCTTCTAGCAGGGGGATGGCGACGGGTCAAAACCTCTGCAGCAAGAGCGGGGTAAAACCGGCGCAACCCGGCACGAATACCCGCCAGCCATGCCGCGGCGGGGCCGTGGGAACGTAGGAGGAACATGTACGATTCCAGCCCTGCCCGGCTCGAGACTTGGGTGCCGCGGCGACCCAATCCGGACAACCGGCAAAGTGGGACGATGCGCCAGAATGCGAACTTTGTCGCCGTGAAGTGCGCCAATGGCGTCCTTCACGCCCAGAGATGTCGCCTTTTCGGGGGAGAGGGCCTTTCGGGGTGATAACCGCCCAGATATATTTGTCTAGCAAGAGTTGAGGGGGGCTTTCATGAAAAAGAAAACAGTCAATGAGCAGCGCTATACCGTTAGCGCTAAGCTGAGTGTTGACGACATCCCAAAATCAGGAGCCGCCGCGACCTTCAAAGTGAATGAAGGAGGAAAGCTCGTCGGTTACGTCCAAATAGGCCAAGGTAGTTTTAGATGGAAGGGAAAGAACGGTAGATCATACAAGACGATCCCCTGGACACAGTTCTTCGCCAAACTCGACGGCGGCTGAGGATCAGTTGTGCAGACATCACTATCGGACATCCAATCCGGTTGGCGCACATTTCGTGCTTGGACAAAGCGGTTTAGATCATCTGTGGAGGTGTTCACAGACAACCCGCTCCACAAGGTCTATTTGGCGGATGCCCTAGATCTCGGCGAACTATACCTCGCTGCGGCGCCTTCTACGGAAGAGGTGGAGAAGAAGATCGCCTTTATGCAGGCGTATTTTGAGGCATTGGCGATTGAATGTAATAGCTTCAATGAGAGTGTAAAGAAGCTGCTGAAGTTCCAGTCTCGTCTCTGTGCACCTCACCTATATGGCTTCTGGTTTTTTCAGACTGATATCTGCAAGTTCGGTGCAGGTGCATCGCCGAGCTTTCTAGGAGACCACGCAAATATTTTCTGTGAGGACGCGGGTCAAATTGATTTTTCGGACATCACGGTAATCATTCCTCATAACCTGATCGTCGTAAGACGCCCCACTGGTAATTGGACAAACGCCGCAGTTCAGAATTTGCTGAAGCGTATTCGGGCGGACTTGGATTTTGATGGTCTAGGGACCAAATTCGGTGTCAAAACCATTGCGGATATTTTGTACCTGACACCTTCAACACCCTATTTTGGGCTTGGCGATCGACCTGCGCTCACCTAACCGAAATCGACAGGGGTAAAGTACTAACGACGCCAATTCATGGCACACCTCAACCGAGGGTGTCCGGCTTGGAATATTCGGACACGCATCGCAAATGAGGCCAGACCGCCCCTCCCCACCCCGCGACGATAATGCAAACCGCGGGGCTGCGGCGCGAAATATACTGCGGGTTGAATTACCGGAGCGGGGCTGATGGTGGAGCAATCGACGGGCGTCACAGCCGTGTCCGGCAAAGAGCTGGGCCCGGCCGAGGTGCAGAACGGGCGCAAGACGCTGTTCCAGGCGCTGGTCGATGCGCGGGCGCGGTTCGGCGGCAGCCGCGCGGCGGTGGTCGATATCGACGACAAGGAAGCCACCTACGACACGCTGGTGATGGGATCGCTGGCGCTCGGCCATGCGCTGAAGAAAGGTACCAAGGCCGGCGACGCCGTCGGGATCATGCTGCCCACCAGTTTGGGCGCGGTGATTGCCCTCTTCGCCCTGTCGGCGTTCGGCCGTGTGCCGACGATGCTGAATTTCTCCTCCGGCTCCGCCGCGGTGCTCAACGCGCTGCGCATCGCCAAAGTCAAACGCGTCGTCACCTCGCGCAAATTCGTCGATCTCGCCAAGCTCGGCGACATGCTGGCGCAAATCTCCGACAAGGCCGACATCATCTATCTCGAAGACGTCAAAGAGAACTTGAACGTCGCAGACAAGTCGGCGGCAGCGGTCGGCAAGTTCGCACCGGCCTTCATCACCCGCGGCACCGCTTCGCATTTCGCCGCCAACGCCTGGGCCAAGCTCACCCGCCAAGAGGCCGACTACGACCGCCCGGCGGTGATCCTGTTCACTTCGGGCACCGAGGGCGAACCCAAAGGCGTGGCCCTCTCCCACTTCAACATTCTGATCAACATCGAGCAGGCGCGCACCCACGTTCCCTTGTATCCCGAAGACATCATGTTCAACGCGCTGCCGATGTTCCATTGCTTCGGCCTCAACACCGGCGCGATCCTGCCGATCATGGTGGGCTTCAAGACGATCCTGCATCCAACGCCGCTGCAGCCGAAGGAAATCTCGCGGCGTATCCGCCAGACCGGCGCCACCATTCTGATCTCGACCGATACGTTCCTGTCGCAATACGCCCGTGCCGGCGACGAAGGCGATCTGGCCGGAATGCGCATCGTGGCGTGCGGCGCCGAGCGCGTGCGCGACGAAACCCGCCAGCTTTTGCGCCACAAGAGTTCGGTCGACATTCTCGAAGGCTATGGCGTCACCGAAGCCGCGCCCTTGGCCGCCATCAATCAGCCGGGGATCAATCACTCCGGCACCATCGGCCATATCCTGCCCGGCATGGAAGCGCGGCTCGAACCGGTGGAAGGCATTCCGAACGCCGGACGCATGTTCATCCGCGGGCCCAACATCATGCTCGGCTATATCCGGCCCGACCAACCCGGCGTGATCCAACCGCCCAAGGACGGCTGGCACGATACCGGCGACGTCGTGCATATCGACACCGACGGCTTCGTTTCGATCAAGGGACGGCTGAAGCGCTTTGCCAAGATCGGCGGCGAAGCGGTGGCGCTGGCGGG
>JAHFQC010000042.1:0-22128 GCA_023259375.1 Alphaproteobacteria bacterium | reverse complement strand
TGTCACGCCGCGATCTCGATGCCGGACGGCCGCAAAGGCGAGCACATCGTGCTCCTCACCACCAATCCCGATGCCGACCGCGTCGATCTGGTCGGCTGGGCGCAAAACCACGGCGTCCCCGACCTCGTCGTGCCCAAACGCATCCTCCACGTCGACGCCATCCCGGTGCTGGGCACCGGCAAGATCGATTATCCGAACGTCGAGAAGATGGCGCGAGCGGGGACGCGAGGGTGAGACGGCGCACTAAGGTCCGAATGCGAGAGCGGCTCCAATAGAGGGGAAACCGTTCAGAAATATCGGGTCACGCCAATCTCGACCTGATTGCGGCCATAGCTGTAGAGATCGATATTGCTGTGCTGCGTCACATGCACAAAGGAAATCTGCGGCGTAAACCCGCGATAGGTCAGCCGGCGATTCAGCAATCCGACGCGAAACAGATAGCCGGTATCGTCGCGGCGGCGGCCAAACCCGGCCATCTCGTCGTCATAGTGCGACCAGGCAATGCTGGGCGTCAGGGCTACGGAAAAACCCCACGGCAGATCCTGCTGATACGATACGCTGACCCACGGGCTCCAGTTCGAATACGCCGCCAGATCGGCGAAGGTGCGCGACACGCCGCCCGAAAGCTGGACAAGACTTGATGGCGTGATGGGATAGAGCAGCGAGGTGTCGAGCCCCACGACCGGGCCGCTCATCCCGGGCGAGGTGGCGTAATTCACCGTTCGCGCGTTCACGCCGATGTTGGCGTAGAGCTTCTCCGCCAAGGGATGCATCACCGACAACTGGCCGCCGATCGCTTCGCTGTAGTCCCGGTTTCCATACCAGCGTCGCGACCACAGCCCCAGCAGGCTGATGTCCCACTTTGCGGCCAACCACTCCGGGCCGGCATAGGCCGAGAGCGTCATGTCGTCGAACTTGCCGCCGCTATATTCGTTGCGGTGCACATCGGCGCCCATCCGCGCCTTGATATTGTCGGTCAGGAACGGCGACCACTCCCCGCCGGTATCGAGGGTCAGGCCGACACCGCTGGTGCCGCGCGCGTCCGACGACAATTCGAACGGCAAACCATAGATCGTGACCTGCCGCACGCCGGTACCGCCGTTGACGTTGGTATCGGGCGCAACCGCGAGGGCAAAGCGGTACTGCCAGCGCCGTTGCAGCGCGATGTTGGCGAGGTAGGTGTCGATATTCGCCTTCACTTCATCGGGGAGTTTTCCGGCGCGCGCGAAGCGGAACTGGCGCTCGGCATTGGTGTAATCACCCGCCAGGAAGAACGCCCGCGCCAGTTCCAGGCGGACACGCTCGACATCCGGTTCCAGCACGAGGATGCGGCGGAACTGCTCGATCGCCTTGTCGTAGTCTTTTTCGGCAACCGCAACGAGGCCGGAGAGAAACAGCGCCTGCGGATCGTCAGGCACCTTCTCCAACTGGGCCGCCAGCACACGTTTGGCCTCGGCCAGCTTGCCGCCTTGAACAAGCAAGGCAGCCGCATCGTCGAGCGTTATTTGCTGGGTTGTCTGCCCTTGCGCCGCCGCCGACGTGATCGCGGCAAACGCCAGGATCACGGCCGACAGGGTAAGACCGCGCACGCCCATGAAGAACTCCAGGTGTGCGTTTCAGCGCTTGGTGCCGCCGAACGTACCGATAGCAGCGCCAGAACCGTCAGGATTGCTCAGCGTCCACACAGCGCCCACTTCGTTGGCCAACGGGCCATAGAAGGCGCCCGTAACCGTACCGGTCGCCGTCGACTTGAGCGAATAGGTGCCGGTGGGCGCCGAGCTCGCCGCGGTCGTGCCGGAGAACGCATTCTTGCCGGCGGCGATATCCGCCGACAACGAAACGCTGTTCCAGGGTGTTGTGGTCGACGTGTTCGCAGTTCCGCCGGGGATCGGCATGGAATCCACGCCAGCGCGCATATTGCTGAGCGCACCGGAAATTTTGCCCGTGGCGAAGTTCGCATCCATCGAGACATCGCCCGACACCCGGGCGCCATTCACCGAACCGCCGCCCGGAATCACGACCACGCCATAGGCCGTTCCGGTGCCGGTATATGTCGCGGTTCCGGTCGTCGGGACGGCAGCATCCGGAGTCAGGTAGCCCAGGGTATAGGCGCCCATGTCGCTCGGCGTGCCAAAATCACCCCTGGTCGAGGTCCAAACGCCGAATGCGGCGTAGTTCAAGCCATAGGTCGACAACGTGAATGTGCCTGCAGTCTGCGTTTGTCCGGCAGAGGGGCTCGACGGGACTGGGCCCGTCACTTTGGACGACCCGGTACCGCTGAGGCTGGTTTGCATGCCGTACTCAACGTTCAAATTCAGCGACGGCACCGACAGGCGATAGTCCTGACACGGTACGCCGGAATTGCAGCCGCTCAGTGGCTGCACAGTAAGGCTCGCTCTACTTCCGACATCCACGGCCTTGACGCCGGTCGGCGTCACCTGGAGCGCCGACAGCAGAACCGGAAATTCCAAGTAGGTGTGGGGAAGCGTATTGAGAGTCGTGGTGGTATCCGCCAGCATGATCGGAACCGGTGCAGTGCCGAAACTCGCCGCCGCTGCCGCCGCGACCAGATACGGCGCCAGGTTCGCACCAAACGTGCCGAAAGCCGAGGTGGTGCCATCGCCGATGTTCCACACACCAGCCGCATTGAGCGCGCCTGGGCCATAGAAGCCGCCGGCGACGGTACCCGTCGCACCACTCTTTTCGGCGAAGCCCGAAGACGGCGTTGAGGTCACGCTGGTCGTGCCGCTAAAGCTCGATGAACCGCTCGCGATCGAGCCGGAAATGGCGACGTCGTTCCATTGCGCGCTGTGCGCGGTGGTGTCGATGGCGGTCATGTTGGTGAGACTGCCGGTCACCTTCTGGGTGGCGAAATTGGCCGTCAATGACGCATCGCCCGTCAGCACGGCGACATCGGTCTTGTGAAGGGCATAGCCCTGCACGTTGTTCACGCCGGCGTAGGTTGCCGTGCCGGTGGTCGGCATATTTGCCATCTGAAAGCCGGTGACGAACTCGGACAAGGTGCCCTGTGTACCGTCCCAGTAAAACCACTGCCCTGCCGCAACATACGGAAACGCGGTCGCCACCAATGCAAGCGTGCCCGGAACAGCGTTGACCAGGTTTGTGAGCGTCGTTGCGTCCGCGGAGGCCCATTTTTCGGAGAGACTGAGCGAAGGAACGCTGAGCGCCACGCTGGGAGCGCCGTACCCGGTATGGATCAGTGTCGCGCCGCCGTTGTTGGTCGCCGTATCGGCCGACCAGCCGGTACTGGTGACCTTGATGGCCGACTGCAGCAACGGGAATTTGGCGCCGGCCGGAATGGAGGTAGAGCCCTGGAAGAAGTTCGGTGTCGTTGCACCTGCGGCGGCTGTTTGGGCGGGCGCAGGCGTCCCCCCTGACGTGGCCGCGGCGGGAACAGGCACTGTGGCTGGTGGCGGGTTGGTGCCGCCGCCGGGATTATTCCCGGCGCCCCCAGGATTATTGCCGCCACCACCGGACGCACAGGCTGCCACCAACACGGCCACACATACGCCGACGGCCAAACGGCACGACAGCGTTTCCCAGTTTTTGCTGAGCATTGAGGTCCCCCCGGATGTCATTTTCAGATTGAAATGTTACCGCGACCATCAAGGATGAAGAAGAACTTCATCTCTGGGAGATGTGTGGCAAAGAGAAGCTAGTGCGTAACGAATACACGTAATGGATACATACTGCAGCGAGGAGAGCCCCCACCGGACCTACCGGAAAAGAGGGCCACACTTCCGTTCCCGAGGCACAGATTGGTCCAAACCCCGGAGCATGGCCTGCAACGCATTGCGCGGCACCCCGCCATTGGTGAGGAATGCCGGCGCACCCTGACCGAATGTGCCTAGTCTGGAATGCCTAAAGGTAGAACAAGGGACTTGATCCTTATCTACGCTGGCCCGTGCGCGACGAAGAAATTAAGCATAGTGCCACCGTATCACCGGTGTCCCCGTATCTCCCCCCCTGCGTCGACAAGATGGCCCGGGCGGGGACGGCAGCGCAGGAGTGAAATCACGACGGGAGCTTCAGCCACCTGAGACGCTTTTGATCGCAACGGCGAGTTTGGGGCCATTTCCGGAAGTTTGGACTAATTCCGAAATGCGCCAGAAACAGACTACACCGTCGGGCTCGCACCCCAACACTCGCTACTACAGAATCGATGGCGTGTCGGTGTCATGGGAGTGGAGCAGGCACCTCGCTGTGAGGCTTGCCAAAGTCTGAAATTTGACAGCGAACGAAGGTCTTCCCCATTTCTGGCACCGTCATTCGTTTCCCGTCCCATACGAGCGTTAACACGAACGGGTGTGATGCCTTTCCCCATTTCCAGAGGTCCGGACCAGCCGCTCGTTCAAGGATTTCCAGCTTCAATGTCCTGTTGTCGGGTGCAACAACCGACCGGATGGGAGCCATATTCAGCTTCCTGTTCCACTCTCGGTCTCCGACTTCGCCCTGCGCGTAGAAGTGCACCGGTCCAAATACCTCAAACATCAACCAATGTCGGAACCCGCCGAGCACATTCTTACAGGACTGCTCGTCAGTCGCTCCATCATTTGATTCCAGAAATCTGATGTCGTTCGCACCTGTTGGTGTCAAAACCTGAAGCTGCTCAAGCGCCACGCTCTGATTTACCTGCCGGTTCGGCAAGCCACAGCGCGTGAGCGTATAGGCCTTGTTGCGAAGGACGTCGGCAGACTCAATGTGAAAAGTGCGTGTCCAGGGGGGCGTAGTGATCGTGATGTCGTCGCCCTTGCGTTCGATAGCCGTGATTGCGCTGGTTACAAAGAGGATGGGCGTCTCGATTTCCACGTACCGGCCACCCGTCCTCTTGAACTCGAACTCTACGAGCTTGGAGCGCTTGGGCGCGTCAATGCAGTTGGGTGTGCTCGGTACATTTCCGATCATCCAGCCGCCTTCGAGATAGTCCTTGGCGGCTTGATCAACCCCTGCAACGGCGGGATCGGCTCGCAACGCAAAGAGCGCAACTCCAGCCACGCACGTAATCGTTGCCCTAATCAAGTGATTGACCATAGCGTCCCCCCACCACCTGCACCGTGAGCGTGCGGCTCCAAATGTACTCCCGCCGTGAGCCAAAACGAATGTCCGTACTTGGCGCGAATTGCCCTTATTCCGAACGGCAATAAGCGGCCCCAAGTCGGTCATAAGCTGCGGAATAGATTACTGCTTGACCGTTCGTGCCTTGACGAAGTCGTATATATAGACAGCGGCGGCAGCGATGAATGGCGTGGCGAATCCGTAATACTCGATGTTGAAATAGCGCCCGAGTATCACCCAAATGACACCGACGACAATAATCAGCAGCGCGCGCATGTTGCCCCCACCTTTTCACTCTGACTATCCGACTTTTAGGGTCGAGAGGGAATGACCGGAATTGGCGCATATCGGCCGAATGCGCTCGACCGCGAAGGTCCGAAAGCGGATGCGGACCGGCCCTCCGATTAATCTTGAAACGGCGCCGTTCGTACCTACCTCAACAAAGGCTGTTTGATCGCACTGGCCACTTACTGCATCGCAGTGGCGTTTGGGCACGCATTCACACGCCACCCTATTAAACGATTCGATTTCGATTCTGGACGCGCAGCCTGTGTTAAACGTGCTTCACAAAATGCGAGATTGCGGGGGCACAATCCATAACAGGATTGACATTGCGTCCCCGTAATTCGCCTTTTTAATTCCAGCTCACCACCCGAACCTAATTCCGGCTCTCGCCCCCACCGCACCTCCGTTCACGCCAGCCGTGATCCCGGTATTGAGCGATACGTGCTGAGAAAGACGAGCAACGCCTGCCCCCGCGACGGCGGTTTGCCCCCGAAACGTACCCATGTTTATGGAAACCGCGAAATTCTCGTCTGACTGCAGATCTGTCGTGCCAGCCATCGCTAGAGCCTGTGCCACACCAGAATTGGTAGTGCGCACCTGTAAATCGAAATTCCTCCTCATTTGCGTTTCCCAATCCAGCACCTGTTGGCTAAAGACGTTGAATGATTGCTGTAGCGCGTTCACCGAAGACGACTTGGCAAACGCACTGAGTGGAACATATCCGCTTAGACCGGCAATACCCGTCGGTGAATTTGAGTCTGGATAAGCCCCGGAAATGTACAGCCCGAGCGTTGAACCATCGATACCGTTCGGAATTGAAGGAAGGGTCGTAAAATCGCCAGCGCCGCAGTAGTAGCTACCCGCACACCAATTCATTGTTTGCCGCTGAAAACCGTTGAAAGAAATCCAAGCGCCTTGACTGCCTATTACTGGTGCTGGGGCCGCCTGGCCACCCCAAGTATCTGCATACGATTGCCCTCCCAAGAACCCGAGCGCCGCCAACACACAGGTAAGCCAGAATACAGACTTCGACATTGTGCCCTCTTATGAATACGTTGCGAGACGGCAACGTCTACCACTCGCGCGCGCATCGCCAAGGCGACGTCATATACACCTTGGTGTTTTGTCCTCTTGAAACAGCGCCGTTCGCACCTAGCTCAAGAGTGGCTGTTTGATCGCGCTGGATGAGACCGCGTACTGCATCGCAGTCGCGTTTGTGTTGTTTAGAACGATTCGATTTCGATTCTGGACACCAGGCCTACGCTGAGGCTGTTTCTGGCGCTCTTTTGTTGTCCGAAGTGCAAGGCGATTATCGCGGTGGTGCATCGGCTTAACGCCGATTTTGGCGAATTGAATTCACGTTTTCCGAATCCCCCTCCGTCGCCTTCGGCGCAACCTCCCCCGCTATCCGAAGAACGTGCGGCGCCTCATGCGGGGCACCGCGGGGGGAAAGATGGGGGCATTTCGTTGGCGCGCGTCGCCGGTGTGCGGCGTCAGCCCCGCAGCACTTGTTTGGCGTCGGCGACGTCTTTGGTCATCTGGGCCTTGAGGGCTTCGACGCTGGCGAATTTCGCTTCGGGGCGAAGATAGGCAACCAGTTCGACCGCGATCTGTTTGCCGTAGAGATCGCCGGAGAAATCGAACAGATAGGTCTCCATCAGCGGCGCCTCGATCTCGAACATCGGGCGGATGCCGAAATTGGCGACGCCGTCATAGCGCGCCGTCACCACTTCGTCCTCGATCACGCTGGTGCGCACGGCGTAGATGCCGTAGGCGGGCCTGAGATAACCGTCGAGGTGCATGTTGAGGGTCGGAAAGCCGAGCGTGCGGCCGCGTTTCTCGCCGTGCTCCACCCTGCCCTCGATCACGAAGGGATGGCCGAGCAAGCGCGCGGCGTCGTCGGGATGGCCTTCGCGCAAAAGGGTGCGGATCAAGGTGGAGGAAATCTTCTCCTCCATGCCCGCCATCACGGTGGGGAAAATCTCGACCCCGAAGTTTTCCATCTCGCCCATATAGGCGAGCACGGCACCGTCGCCGCTCCGCTGCGCCCCGAAACGGAAGTCGGAGCCGACCACGACGCAGGCGACTTCGAGGCCTTTGATCAACAGCTCCAGCACGAAGTCCTGCGGCGTGTGATGCGCCATTTCGCTGTCGAACGGCAGCGCGAACATCGCATCGACGCCGAGCTTGGCGAGGATATGCGCCTTGGAGCGGAACGGGGTCAGCCGGATCGGCTCGGCGCCGGGCTGGAAAAATTCGCGGGAGGTCGGCTCGAAGGTGAGCACCGCACACGGCACGCCGCGCACCTCGGCATGGCGGATGGCGCGCCGGATCAGCGCCTGATGGCCGCGATGCACGCCGTCGAAATTGCCGATGGCCACCACAGCCCCTTTGTATTCGCGGGGAATACCGGCGATGTGGCGGAAAATCTTCATTGGGTGACTTTACGGGTTCGTGGGCGCCAAGACGAGGGCCTCGCCTTCCAGTACCACGGTCTCACCCACTTTGCAGATGCAATCGAACAGGACCCGGCGCTTGGACTGGACCTCGCGGACGGTGCAAATCGCCGTAACGGCATCGCCGATCCGCACGATGCCAGTGAACGCGGTTTTGATCTCGAGGACGATGGTCCCGGGACCGGGCAGCTTGGTGCCGAATACGGCCGAGACCAGGCTGAACACCAGACCGCCGTGGACGACGCGATGGCGGGCGACGGTCCGCCGCGCGAAAGCCTCGTCGAAATGAAGGGGATTGAGGTCGCCGGAAAGCCGGCCGAAAAGCTCGACGTCCTGTTCGCTCACCGTCTTGGTGATGCTGTCGCTGACGCCCGGCTTCAAATCGCTGAAAGAGACGGTCATGGCCTCACCACTTGAGAATATCGACAGCGGCACGCGCCTTGAGATTGTGTTTGGCGAACAGCGCCGCGAGATTGTCGTTGTTGAGGCTGCCGAGTTCGTCCTTGTGCAGCCCGTTGGCGACGAACAGGGCGTCGAGCCCCATCACGTTGGCGCCGGCCATGTCGGTTTCGAGCGCGTCGCCGATGACGAGGATGCGGCGGTGCTCGCCGCCGGCCATGGCGATGGTCTCAGCGTAGATCGCCGGCTTGGGCTTGCCGTAATAGATCACCTCGCCGCCGATCTTCTCGTAGGCCCGGGCAATGCCGCCGGCGCAAGGCACCAGCACACCGGCACGCGGCGCGTAGAGGTCGGGATTGGCGCAGATCATCACGAGGTTGCGCTGCTTCATCTCGGCGAGCGTAGCGGCGTAATCCTCGAAAGTCTCGTGATCGTCGTCGAACAAGCCGGTGCAGAGGACGACCTCGGCCTTGGTGACGTCGACGAGTTCGATGTCGAGATCATGGAACACCGGCCGGTCGCGTTCGGGACCGATGTGCAGCATCTTGAGCCGCGCACCGTGCGCCCGCCGGATCAATTCCTCGCGCGCCGCTCCGCCGGAGCTGACGATGATGTCGTAGGTTCCTTCGGGAACGCCGTAGCCCTTCAGCGAGATCGCGATCTCCGACGGCGGCCGCGGTGCGTTGGTGAGCAGCACGACGCTGCCATGATTTTTGCGGAATTTCGCGAGCGCCTCGACGGCCGGCGCATAGGCTTTGACGCCGTCGTGCACAACGCCCCAGACATCGCAGATGATGGCATCGTAGTCGTCGGCGATTTCCGCCAGACCGGAAACAAGGACAGGAGAACCGTTCATTAATCCACAGCTTACCGAGGAGGGTGTGTCCGAGAGGCTATAGCGGGAACGCCCCGCCCCCTCAAGGCGTGGAGAGTGCCGTCGCGAAAATGGCAGAAATCAGGCGGACTTGCGCAAGGGCACAACCGACGCCGACGGCCGGTCGATCTCTTTCATGGTCTCGCCGCGGACCGCGCGAGGCTCGCCGAACAGGTAGCCCTGCGCAAAATCAACGGCGTAGTCGAGCAGCTGCAACACAGTCTTCTCGTCCTCGACGCGCTCGGCGATCAGGTTGAGACCGTGGCGGGCGAGCAGATTCTTGAAGTCCTCGGCTGCGACCGCAGCACCCGCGGCATTCATGCCCTTGGTCAGCATGTCGGAGCGGACCTTTAAATAGGAAAATCCCAGGTTGCGCAGCTTGCCGAAATCGAGCGCCAGCGAGCGGATGTTGTCCATCGACAGCGCGAAGCCGAGGCCATGGAGGCGCTTGAGATTCGCTTCGCCCTCGCGGCCGGCGCGCAGCACGGCATCCTGCGAGAACTCGAACACCATCTGGCCGCCGAGGTCGCGGTTATGCCGCATGTAGTCGAGGAACTGCGGGAAGAATTCGGTGTCGCGCAGCGTGTCGCCGGAAATGTTGCAGAACACGCCGATGCCGCGGTTGCGGGTCATCATCCGGCGCACGATCTGCACGCAGCGGAACAGGAGAAGATTGTCGACCACGCTCATCAGGCCCGCGGGCGCGGCGATCTTGATGTACTGGGCCGGCATGATCACCGAACCGGATTCGGACCTGAGACGCGACAAGGCTTCGTAGAAACGCACCTTGCGCTGCGGCAGGCTGACGGTCGGCTGCAGATAGAGATCGACGCGGTTCTCTTCCAGCGAGGCGCGGATCATGTCGAGCAGTTCGGGTTCGGCGACGCCGTCGAGATTGATCGGAGCGCCGGCCGGACGGCCGCCCGCTTCATGCCGGGCCTTGTCGGAGACCTTGGAGGCGAATTCCTTCATCAAGCCTTCGAGCATCTGCAGCTCTGAGACGATTTTCCGGTTCTGGGCGTGGGCACGCGCTTCCATCGTCTTGGTGACTTCGTCCATCCGCGCCTGGGTTTCGGCGAGCGCCTTCTGGACCTGGGCACCGGACTTCTTGAGGCCCTGGATTTCCTTGTTCTGCTTCCTGGCGATTCGGCGGCGAAGGATGGCGCTGTCGATCTGCAACATCAGCAGCAGGGTCATGAATCCGGAAGCCGTTCCGGTGGCGATGCTCTGCATCATCAAGCCGACAAAGCTGCCGACCGTGGCGCTCGTCAGCAGATAAATCACGATGAGAAGAAACCTAACCATGGACCCGCTACCGGTTTTCGGACCGGCAACCATTGCCTACCTCCCGTTTCGAAGTCGTTAACCAACGGCCATTTTGAGACGGGTTTGCGGCGGCTCAGAAGTCGCGGTGTTTCAACAGGTAGGCGGGAATGGCCAGCCCAGCCCCAATAGCTGCCAAGGTGAACAGCACCCGCAGCAGATATTCGATGGCCGTTAAGATAACCGCGGCGTTCTCGGGGTGCGGCGTGGTGACCGCCAGGGCGCCCAGAAACGCCTGCCCGAAAAAGGCGCCCGGGACCATCGGAATACAGCCGGCCAGGGCTACAGCATTGCCGCGGGGGCCCAGCGGGCGCCGGAACAGGTTGGCGCAGATGCTGGCCGAGACCGCCGCCACAAACGACGCCGCCTCCAGGCTCCACTGCAGATCGAGGCCGACCGTGCGCACGCTCAAGGCCAGCGCTCCGGCTGCGGCGCACCAGGCAAGCGCCTTGAGGCCGAAATTGAACAAGACGCCGAACCCGGCCGCGGCCACGGCGCCGAAGAAAGCCTGATGCAGAAGATGCATCCAATCGAGGGAGACCATCACTGCACCCCCAGAAGCGTTTCGGCCAGCCAGACGCCGCAAGTGGCAAAGCCCATCACCATCAGCACGGACACCGCCCGGGCACTGCCCATCGAGGGATAACCGTCCATGATGTCGGTCTGGGCATTGGTCGCCGGCACGCCGGGGACCAAGAGGAGAATGGAAGCCATCATGGCGAGATTGACGGTGGTCGAACCGTCGAGGCGCGCACTAGCACCCGCGATCCCAGCCGCCACGAAGGCGATCACCGCCGCCAGCACGTACGTGTTGATGCCGCGACGATGCAGATACATCCGCAGCGCCTGCCCCAAACAGCCGCCAACGAATACCGGCCCGAACGCCAGCCAATCGATGCCGAGAAGCCGTCCGAACGCGGCGCAAGCCATACCCACCGCCAGCGACACCAGCCATAAGGGATGGCGCGGCGTGGTTTTCTCCAGACGCTCTATTTCGGCTTCGACCTCGTCCACCGTCATGCCGCCGTGGGATACGCGCACGGCAAGCCGGCGCATGGCGTGATCGAGACGATGGTTCACCCCGTGCGGACCAATGGTCATCATGCGGGTGATGGTATTGGCGCCGCTCCTGACCGTAATTTCCTGGGAGGCATAGCCGGTGCGAAGCCCTACCGGCTCGACCCCGAGCCCGCGCGCCACCAGGGTCGCACCTTGATGCACAACGCGCACACGGGCGCCGCACTCGACCAGAATGCGCGCCACCCGCAGAGCGGCCATGGCGATCTTCTCGAGTTCACGATGTTTCAGGCGGATGGGATCGTCGGTCATCGCATAGAGACGTTAAGGCGCCTTCGAATAGCTCTTCGTCCGCATAGTCACAAGTTCTTCGGCGGCGGAGGGGTGAAGCGCCACGGTGGCGTCGAACTGAGACTTGGTGGCACCCATTTTCATCGCCACCGCCACGATTTGCGCCATTTCGGACGCATCGGGGCCGAACAGATGGCAGCCGAGCACCTTGTCGGTCTTCTGGTCGACGATCAGCTTCATCATCATGCGGTCGCCTTCGCCCGCCAAGACGAAGCGCATCGGCCGGAAGGTCGATTTGTAGACGTCGATGGTGTGACCGTGGCTGAGCGCGGTTTCCTCGCTGATGCCGACCGTACCGATTTCGGGCGTCGTGAAGACGCCGGTCGGAACCAAGCTATGATCGGGGCGGGTGGGCGTGTCCTGGAACACGGTCTTCACGAAGCACATTGCCTCATGAATCGCGACGGGGGTGAGCTGCAAACGGTCGGTGACGTCGCCAACCGCATAAACATTGTCGACGGCGGTGCGCGAATAACCATCGACCTCGATGCGGCCGTTCTTGCCGGTCGCAATGCCGATGCGATCGAGGCCGAGGCCTTTGGTGTTGGGGATACGGCCCCAGGCAAGCAGCAGCTTGTCGGCAACAAGGCGCTCGCCAGTGGTAAGCACGGCGTGGATTTCCTTGCCGGTGCGCTCAACCGCGGTGAACTGACGGTCAGGCAGAACCTTGAGCCCGCGGCTCTCCATCGAGGCCATCAGGGCATCGCGCAGGTCTTCGTCGAAGCCGCGCAGAACCTTGGGACGACGCACCACCAGGGTCGTCTCGACGCCAAGGGCGTGGAGGATGTTCGCGAACTCGACCGCGATATAACCGCCGCCGGCGATGACGACGCTCTCGGGCAGTTTCTCCCACTCAAAAACATCGTCGGAGGTGCAACAGTGCTCGACGCCACCGGCACCGAACAGATCGCGGGCCGCGTGGCTGCCGGTCGCGATCAGTATCTTGTCGGCCGTTACCGTTTGGCCGTCGGCAAGACGGATGGTGTGGGCGTCTTCGAAACTGGCATGCTGGTGGAAGATCGTGGCGCCGGCACCTTCGACGCCTTTGGTGTAAAGACCTTCGAGCCGGGCGATCTCGGCATCCTTGTTGGCCTGCAGCTTGGCCCAATCGAAATGGGTTTTGCCGAAGCTCCAGCCGAAACTCGGGGCGAGTTTGAAGTCCTCCCTGAAGCGGCTGGCGTAGACGTAGAGTTTTTTGGGCACGCAGCCGCGGATCACGCAGGTGCCGCCCATGCGGGAGGCTTCGGCCAGCCCGACCTTGAAGCCTAGTCCTGCGGTCATGCGGGCGGCGCGCACGCCTCCCGAACCACCACCGATGACAAAAAGGTCGAAGTCGTATCTGGCCATGGCAAAATCCCGGCTTGCTTGTAACGGCTTAAAGGAGGTTTTATGCCCTATCAACGCTTGAGGGGGCGATGATCCGTATCTCCGCCATACTTTTGCTGACGCTCCTGCTCGCCGGGTGCGCGATCGACGATTCCGGGCCTGTGCGCTCGGTCTGGCGGCCGGCGGACGGAAATCCCATCTTCAGCGACGTGGTTTACGTCACCGACCGCGAGCCGGATCCGAAGGTTGCAGGCGGATACGCCACGCGCTGGGCGGGCAAACCCTCCTGCGGTACGGCGCAAACCGAAATACCGGTGGCGCTGGTTGCGGGCGAGGAGCCGAAATGGGGCTACATTGCCAAGACCAGCCCGCAAGCCTGCTCCAAGGGTAACATGCGGCTGGGCGGCGCCCTCGCCCTCATTGAGGCGCAAGCCAAAGCCCGCAATTGCAACTCGGTTTTCCTGTTCGTGCACGGCTTCCACACCGGCTTCGACGGCGGCGTACTGCGCGCTGCCCAACTCGCCCATGACACGCAAACGGGGTGCGCCGTAGCGGCGTTCTCGTGGAGCGCCGAGATCGATATCGACCGCTACGTCTCCGACCTTGAACACAGCGATTACGCCCAGCCGCTGCTGGCGGAATTCTTGCGCGAACTGTCCGAGTCGGGGCTGCGCGTCACCGTGATGGGTCACAGCCTCGGCGGCCGCCTGACTTTGATGACGCTGTCCGGGCTGGCCCAGGATCGCGTTCCGCCGCGGGCCGGCTACATCGACGAACTGGTGCTGGCGGCGCCCGATATCGGCATCGATCCCAAGAACAACGATTTCCAGAAGCTGATGGCCGGCGCGGCGCCGCTCGCCAAGCGCACCACCATCTATGTCTCGTCGTACGACACGGTGCTGGAAATTTCCCGACGCGAACACGGCGGCGTGCCGCGGCTCGGCATCTCGCCCGACCTCGCCTTCCAGGCCGACGACAAAACCCACGTGGTCGACATCATCGACGCCTCGATGGCGCCCGCCGACCAGCTCGATCATTCCTATTACGCAATGTCGCCGGAGACCATGCTCGATATCCGGGCGGTGCTGCACGGCGTGCCGCTGGACGAACGGCTCAAGGGCGGCAACGGTTGGTCCGCCACGCTCAAATGCGGCGACAAATGCGCGCCCAACTACCGGATCAAAACCGAAGGAACACCGCGCTTTTCCACGCGGTTCATCCTCCACATGCTGCCGGTCATTCCGCTGGTCCGGTAAAGCTTAGGCGCGATCGATAACCTGGATGCCTTCCGGCCGGGCGATGATCAGCGTCGTGGCAATGCCGATGTAAAGGCCGTGCTCGACGACGCCGGGCACGCAGGACAGCGCGTTCGCCAACTTGGCGGTCTCGGAAATCACCGGGCCAAACGCGGCATCGTAGATCACGTTATTGCTGTCGGTCTTGTAGACGGCATCGCCCTTCTTGCGCAGGACGAGCGGCACATCGCCATAACCCTGCGCTTTGATCACCGCGGTGATGCGGCGAGCGGTTTCGGCGTGGCCGAATTCCAGCACTTCGATCGGCAGCGGGAAGGCACCCATCTTCTCGACCAGCTTGGGCCCGTGGATCATCACGATCATCTTCTTGGACGACGCGGCCACGATCTTCTCACGCAGCAGCGCCCCGCCGCCGCCCTTGATCAGGTCGAGGTGGTGATCGGATTCGTCGGCGCCGTCGATGTCGAGATCCAGCGGGGCCTGATCGTTGAGATTGCCGAGGGCGATCCCCAGCGACCGGGCCAGCTGCGCCGTCCGCTCCGAGGTCGGCACGCCGATGATATCGAGCCCGCCGCGCACCCGCGCCCCGAGCAGATTGATGAACGCCTCGGAGGTCGAGCCGGAACCCAGCCCCACCTTCATGCCGTTCTGGACATATTCCACCGCGCGGGCGGCCGCTTCGTGCTTCAGATGATCGATATCGTTGCTCATGGCGCCGATATGAAGCCCATCCCGCCGGATTCGTCCAGCCCTCCGAAAGGCGATGCCTGCGGCAGTCTGCGCACTGGGAACTATCAAGTTTTGAATTATTCTAAGTTATGACATTAAGCTGTCAGGATGGCGCAAATCGCGGCATTCTGGGGCAGAAGCGCTAAAGAGGAGCTTGTCACCATGGCCAAGAAAGACGGTCCGGTTATCGATATCGGTATCGAGGAGAAGCAGCGCAAGGCGATCGCGGAAGGCCTATCGGCCCTGCTCGCCGACTCGTACACGCTCTATCTCAAGACCCACAACTACCACTGGAACGTCACCGGCCCGATGTTCAACACGCTGCATCTCATGTTCGAGACGCAGTACAACGAACTGGCATTGGCGGTGGACCTGATCGCCGAACGCATCCGTGCCCTCGGCGTCTACGCGCCCGGCAGCTACAAGGCCTTCGCCAAGCTCTCCTCGATGGAGGAAAGCGAGAAGGTGCCGAGCGCCACCGACATGATCGCCGACCTCGTCAAAGGCCAGGAGACTGTCGTGCGCACCGCCCGCAAGATCTTCCCAATGGCCAACAAAGCGGATGATGAGGCCACCTGCGACCTGCTCACCCAGCGCATCCAGCTCCACGAAAAAACCGCGTGGATGCTGCGCAGCATGCTGGAATAGCCGCGGGTACAGTTTTCGCCTTTGGCGACGGGGAGCTGACGTGCCGCTCCCCGTTGTTTTTTGCAATTGAAGTAGGCTGTCAGCCGGCGACCGGAATGAGCAGGTCGAAACCACCCCGGCCGGTCGCAGGGTTGAACCGCCAGTCATAGCGCTCGATGTATTCGGGCACGCCGGGAGCATCAGGCGCCGGCCGCAATCCCGCCTCGGACAGCGCCCGCGCGAACACCGCGTGAAGGAAATCGCGGAATTCGGCAATATGACCGTCGAACGGGAACCGCGCGAACGACAGCGCGGGAATCGTCAACGACACAAAACCGGCCGGCAACTCGGGCGGCTCCGGCGGCGGGGCACCGCAGAAATAGGATATCGTTGTGTCGCCGTCGGCCATACGCATGGCCACGCCATAGCGCCATACCTCGGGCGTCCACGGCGGCGCCACGCGGTGGATCATGTAGTCGTCCCATTGCCGGCTAATGCTCTGCACCAGAACATAATGCTCGATGTCGCGGCGATGCCGGCTCAAGATGCCGGTCAAGGCAAGCGGGCCGATTTGTTCCAGAGGGGGCAAAGCCGTCATTGCGGCACCTTTCCCGGCAAAAGATGCATCGCCGCAGTTCCTACACTCCTCAAGAGACGACTGCCAGCGCGATCCTCACACTTTGACCGGAACCAGCACTTCGACACCGCCGAGGCCGGTGGCGGGATCGAAATGCTCCGTGTAGCGCTGAATGAATTCGGCCGGACAAGTGTCCTCATCGGCGGGCTCGATTTCCGCCATCGGCAGGATCGATGCGAAGATCAACTCGGTGGTGGAGTGCAGCAGGGAGACATGCTCGTGATGTTCGAACACCGCCACCGTCACCCGCGGAATCGCGAGCGCTACGAAGTCCGCCGGCACGTAGATCAGGCCCTCTACAACAAGGCCGCAGAAATATTCGAAAGTTTCTGCGCCCTCCGGCATGTGCAGCCCGACGCCATAGCCAAGCCGCGGCGGCAGAGCCGGGATGACATCAGCCTTGGCGACGAAATCGTACCATTGGGCCGAGATGTCACGACTGATTTCCTTGCGGTCGCGGCCTATGCGATGGCTCCGCTGGAATCCGGCCAGGACCAGCGGCCCAAACGGCTCCAGGCGCGGCGGTGCGAAATCGATCCCCAAGACGATCCCCCGATTCGACTGGTATCAATAATGGAACCATATCAAATATTGCCAACGCGGCACGTACGCACGCTATGGTCGAATCTGTGTCGGTGAAAGTCTAGCCCGATCGCACGCCCCGCGAAGCCATTACTAATCGACGAGTTCGCGTCGGGCCACTGCGACGATGTCCTGAGACAATGCCGATAGGCGGTCGCGCGCCAGACGGCTGACCTGCCAGTACAGCGGCACATCGAGAATTGCGCCCGGGACCAGTTCCACCAGTTTCCCAGAGGCGAGATGGTGTTTCACGAGTTGTTCGGGATTGAGGCCCCAGCCCATGCCTAGCAGGCAAGCCTCGACAAAGCTCTGCGTCGACGGCAGCCAGTGGGCTGGATAGGCGATGGTCTTTCCGACAGCACGTCGTATCCAATCGTGCTGGAGCCGGTCTTTCTGGTTGAAGATCAGGCCAGGGGCTTGCGCCAGCGCACCGGCGGTTACTCCGCTAGAGAAATAGCGGGCAACGAACTGCGGATTGGCGGTCGCACGATACCGCAGCCGGCCCAAAGGGGTGACGTGACATCCCTGAACCGGCCTTTTCAGTGAGGTGACGGCCGCCAGCACGCGGCCGCGTTGCAGCCATTCCGCCGTGTAATCCTGATCGTCGATCGCGATATTCAGCAGATAGTCCGCCTTCCTGGCGAAAGGCGCCACGGCCTTGAGAAACCAGGTGCCGAGACTGTCAGCATTGGTAGCAATATTGAGCGTCACCTTTTGGGCGGGACGTTCTGGAATTACGAGCCCCGGCAGTTGCTGCGTGAGTTCCTTTTCCAGCATCCCCACGTGTTCCATATGCCGGCAGAGCCACTCTCCCTTCGGTGTGGCAGTGCAGGGCAAGCCGCGCTCGATCAGCACGACGCCGAGACGTTCCTCCAACTGCTTGACGCGTTGCGACACGGCCGACGGCGTGACGTTCAATTCCCTTGCGGCGGCCTCGAAGCTGCCGGTCTGCACCACCATGGCGGCCGCAAGCGCGGCGGGGTAATCCAACATGAATTAGCTCTGCTAATTTCAGATTAGTAGCATTAACTAGCCTAATCCCGCTCGCAGCCTTAGCAAAGACCTCGCAGAAGAGTTTCGAGGCATTCCGCGATGAGTATTCCGGTCTATTTCGCCGGCTTGGCCATGGGCCTCAGCCTAATCGTCGCCATCGGGGCGCAGAACGCGTTCGTCCTGCGGCAGGGCTTGCGCAATGAGCACGTCTTCGCGGTGTGCCTGACCTGCGCGCTGTCCGATCTCATCCTGATCCTGGTGGGCGTGACGAGTTTCGGGAAAATTGCGGGCTGGCTGCCGTGGGTGAATCCCGTAATGCGCTATGCCGGAGCCGCGTTCCTGACATGGTACGGCGCAAAGAGCCTGATTGCGGCGCTGCGATCACACGATGCCCTGACCGTTGCGACGTCGCGAGAGAAAAGCGGTCTCGGCAAAGCGCTGCTGGCCTGCCTCGCCTTCACATGGCTGAACCCGCACGTCTACCTCGACACCGTCGTCCTGCTCGGCTCGATCTCGACCCAGTTCAAAGGTCACCAAGCGGCATTCGCCGCCGGTGCGGTATCGGGATCGTTCCTATTCTTCTTTGCGCTTGGCTATGGCGCCAGATGGCTACGCCCGTTCTTCGCCAAGCCCACCGCATGGCGGGCTTTGGACGGGCTCATCGCAGCAGTGATGGGCGGGATCGCGTTTCAGCTCGTCGCCGGCGCTTGACCTACTCCACCGTCACGCTCTTGGCGAGATTGCGGGGCTGGTCGACGTCGGTGCCTTTGGCAACGGCGGCGTAGTAAGCCAGCACCTGCACCGGCACGGCATACAGCAGCGGCGAAATGAACGGATCGGCGCTCGGAACTTCGATGGTCTGCCACGCCTGGGCGCCCGCGGCCGCAATACCGGCCTTGTCGGAGATCAAGAGCACCTTGCCGCCGCGCGCCATCACTTCCTGCATGTTGGAGACGGTCTTTTCATAGAGAGCGTCGTGCGGAGCGATGACAATCACCGGCACCTTCTCGTCGATGAGGGCAATCGGCCCGTGCTTCATCTCGCCGGCGGCATAGCCTTCGGCGTGGATGTAGGAGATTTCCTTCAGCTTCAGCGCGCCTTCGAGCGCGAGGGGATAATTCACACCGCGGCCGAGATAGAGCACGTCGCGCGCCTTGGCGACGAGTTGGCCGAGATGTTCAATGCGCGGTTCCTGCTTGAGGAATTCGACGATGTGCCGCGGCGCGCCGAGCAACGCCGAGCAAAGCTTATTCTCGGTCTCGGCATCCATGTGACCGCGGGCGCGGGCCGCAGCAATCGCGAGCGGAGCGAGTGCCGAGAGCTGGCAGGTGAACGCCTTGGTCGAGGCCACGCCGATTTCCGGACCGGCGAAGGTCGGCAGCGCGATGTCGGCCTCGCGCGCAATGGTCGATTCCGGCACGTTGACGATGGCGATGGTGATCTGGCCGTGTGCTTTGGCATCGCGCAACGCCGCCAACGTGTCTGCCGTCTCGCCCGACTGACTGATGTAAAGCGCGATGCCATTGTCAGGATAGACCGGATGGCGATAGCGCAACTCCGAGGCCACATCGATCTCGACCGGCAAACGGGCGAGCTGCTCGAACCAATATTTGCCGACAAGGCCCGCATAATAGGCGGTACCGCAAGCCGAGATGGTCAGGCGGGTCGCTTCCGCCAGAGCCTTAGCCAGACGCGGCTCGTCGAGGCGCACCGTGCGCGCATCGGGATCGAGATAATGCGCCAGCGTGTGGCTGATCACTTCCGGCTGCTCGTGGATTTCCTTGGCCATGTAGTGGCGATGCCCGCCCTTATCGACCAGACCGGCGGAGGCACTCGTCACCTTGATTTCGCGATTGGCGGGGCGGTCCTGCACGTCGTAGATCTTCACGTCAGGTCCGCGGACAACCACCACATCGCCATCGTCGAGATAGGAAACGCGATTGGTGAAAGGCGCCAGCGCAAAGGCGTCGGAACCGAGATAGGCTTCATTAGCGCCGTAGCCGACGGCGAGCGGCGAGCCCATGCGGGCGCCGATCAGAAGGCCTTCTTCACCCTTGAAAATCATCGCCAATGCATAGGCGCCATCGAGCCGCTTGATGGCCGTCTTGGCGGCTTGTTCGGGCGGCAGGCCTTCGTCGAGATACTGGCTGATGAGATGGGCGCAAACTTCGCTGTCGGTCTCGGATTCGAACTTGTGGCCCTTGGCGATCAATTCGGCCCGCAGCTCGCGGAAATTTTCGATGATGCCGTTATGGACGATCGCAACCTTGTCGGTGGCATGCGGATGGGCGTTCAACTCCGAAGGCTTGCCGTGCGTGGCCCAGCGGGTGTGGCCGATGCCGGTAATCCCCGGCAGCGGATGATCCTTCAGCACCGCATCCAGCGCCGAGAGTTTACCGAGCGCGCGGCGGCGGTCGATCTTGCCTTTCACCAGAGTCGCGATGCCGGCAGAGTCATAGCCGCGGTATTCGAGACGCCTCAGCGCGTCGACGATGGCGCCAGCGCAATCCTTGGTTCCCGCAATGCCAACGATACCGCACATAGTCTTCTCCTTCGGCTCACTTCCGGAGCAAAGTATGCATAAATCGCGCCTTAAGACTTCTTCTCAGCCTTAGCGGCCTTCTCGGCTTTCTTGCGGACACGGAACTTTTCGGCCCAGCCTGGTTTCTCGACCAATGCCGCACGTGTCACCACCAGCGCATCGGCCGGCACGTCCTTGGTGATCACCGACCCGGCACCCGTGATGACGCCATCACCGATCTTGACCGGCGCCACCAGCGCCGTGTCTGAGCCGATGAAGGCGCCGACACCAATGTCGGTCTTGTGCTTGAAGAAGCCGTCGTAGTTGCAGGTGATGGTACCGCAGCCGATATTGGCACCCGCCCCTACCCGCGCATCGCCCAAATAGGTGAGATGGTTCGCCTTGGCGCCCTTCTCGATGTGCGTGTTCTTGAGCTCGACGAAATTGCCGATGTGAACGTTCTCGTCCACCACCGTGCCGGGACGCAGCCGCGCATAGGGACCGATAATCGCACCGGAACCGACGATGACACCTTCGAGATGCGAAAACGCGCGGATACGGGCGCCGGATTTGACCGTCACGCCGGGCGCAAACACGACGTATGGCTCGATCGTGCAATCGGGCTCGAGCACCGTATCGTGGCTGAAATGAACGGTATCGGGCGCAATGAGACCGACGAAATTCTTCAGTGCGGTTTCGCGCAGGCGCGCCTGCATCGCGGCCTCGGCCTTGGCGAGTTCGGCGCGGGAATTGACGCCCATCATCTCGACTTCGTCGGCCTCAATAATGGCACAACGCACACCATCGGCCTTCGCCAGCGTCGGCACGTCGGTGAGGTAGTATTCTTTTTGGGCGTTATTGTTGCCGAGCTTGCCGGCCCAATAGAAGAATTCCTTGGTCGCCGCGGCGAGAATGCCGGCGTTGCACAACGTCACGGCACGCTCTTCGGCGTTCGCATCCTTGAACTCGACGATGCGATCCAAAAGACGCGCGCGATCCAAAATCATGCGGCCGTAGGCGCCGGGATCGGCAGGACGGAAGCCGATCATCGCCATGCCGGTTTCGGCCTGCGAGGCGAAAGACGCTTCGAACGTCGCCGACGTCACCAGCGGCATGTCGCCATACGAGACGATCACCGTGCCGCCGAAATCTTTGAGCAAAGGCGCCGCACAGGCCGCGGCATGACCGGTACCCAATTGCGGATCCTGGATCACGCTTTCAGCGCCCATTTTTTCGGCAAATGCCCGGACCGCATCGCCCGCCTTGTGGGTCACAACCACAAGGCGCTGGACGCCTGCCCCCCGCATCGCCTGGATCACATGCCCGACCATCGGCAGGCCTGCGACCTCGTGCATCACCTTGGGCAACGCAGACTTCATCCGCGTCCCCAACCCCGCTGCCAGTATTATACCTGCACGTGTCATCCGTGTTGGATAGCCCACGGACACATATGGGTAAAGTGACGAATTACATCACGATATTGCCACTGCAGGCTTGTAATGACGGACTGACGGACGGAAAAGCAGCCTCGGTTTCCTAACGCGCATTGGACCGCATGACCTCCTCGCCTGCTTACCTGTTTGACCTCGACGGCACACTGGTTGATACCGCCCCTGATCTTCTCGCCACCATGAACATGCTGCTCACCCGCGCCGGACACGCGCCGCTGGGACCGG